>NZ_DATJMN010000245.1:0-10118 GCF_035508675.1 Dyella sp. | reverse complement strand
GCCTTGCGTTGATCGCTTCAAAGATGAAATACAACTCGGCGCGACCGATGGTCATCACGCCGTTGCCGTTCTCGGCGTTGTCCTCGTTATAGGTGATGTGCGCCATCAGGGTCAGCATGTCCTGCAGGTCTCTGAGGGTTTCGTAGCTGTCGCTGGACAATAGATAGATGTGCGGTCCGTAGCGGCCGCCTTGCATGTCTTTCATGGTGGTTCTCCACACGCTTAGGTCACGCCGCGTGTTGCACGCGGCGTGAAGGGCTTTCAGGAAAAATCCTGCTCGCTATGTCGGAATCAGCTGCTTCCGCTTCGACGAATGCCCACTTTGGCTCGACGCGGCGCAGTCTGCGCGGCGGTGAAGTAGGAGAAATGCACCAGGGTGGGAGCACGAAGGCGTGCGGGTGCCGTATGATCGAGGGTAACCATTGTCAACTCTCTTGTTAGTTGGTGGTGGCCAGCGGATCGCTTTGAGCGCTCACTCGGGCGATCCGCGCTTACTTCACTCATGTCGGGCGTGTCGCGGTCATCTTGTTGGATGGGCACGCCCGACAGCCGCACCTTCGCATAAAACACGCTTTGTTATCTGTCAGGGGCGGGTGCTTTGATGTGTTGGTGAATGCCTACGTGATGCAGGCAAAAGCGGTGAGACGCGACATCCACGCGGCTGGACCGACGGGCGCCAGACTGCAGCGAAATGGGTTGTGCGCCGCATGGTCCGCCGCTCTACTTGCTCAACCGGAACCACCTACCGACGCATCCGCCGCAACGAAAACCGCGCCGGCTTGCACAACCCCAGCAAGGATGCGATGGCGAGCACGCCATCCACGATCGACGACATCACCGATAGGCGCCGCACGACCCGCCTCATAGCGACACCTGCTGGGTCCCCGTCACGGTCGCCATGCTGCACACATCCATCAGCGCTTCGGCCACCACCTTGCTGATATCGATCTGCGTGGTCTCCGACATGATGCTGTTGGTGGTCACCACGTCGCCTGCGTTCTCGCCACGCAACGCCTCCAACGCACCGTCCGCGAAGACGCCGTGCACAGCGACGCACACCGGCTTCGCCGTCGTATAGGCGCGCAGGCTGCGCAACGCCTGCAACAGGGTTTGCCCGCTGGCGATGATGTCGTCGAGCAGTACCGGCGTGTGATCCAGCCATCGACCCAACTCCGGCAGGTGCACGGTCACCTCGCGATCGCCGCGACGTTCCTTGTGCGCCATCACGCTCGGTGCGCATAACAGGTTGGCCACGGCGGTCACCCATTGCCGGCTTTCCTCGTCGGGGCCGACGATCAACGGACGTTCCACGTGCGAGGCAATCCATGCGGTCAGCTCCGCGGCGGCATGCACCATGCGCACCTGGCGCGAATAGATCTGGCCCAGGCTGTGGTAGCGATGCAGATGTGGGTCGACCGTCACCAGTGCATCGAATGTGTTGTCCAGCCATTCGCCGAGCAGCTTGGCCGAAATGGCTTCGCCAGGATGGAACCGCGCGTCCTGGCGCATGTAGGCCAGATACGGTGCCACCAGCACGACGCGCCGTGCGCCCAGTTCGCGCAGCGTGGCGGCCGCCATGGTGAGCGGCCACAGCTTGGGATCGGGTCGATCCAGCGTGCACACCAGCACGGCCTGCTCGCCCTTGGCTGGCACATCCACGCTGACGCGTGTTTCGCCATCCGGAAAACGATGCAGAAACAATCCGGCCCGGCTGTAACCGGTGTGCTGGATCAGCAGCTCGGCAAACATTTCGTTGCCGGGCATCGCATAAATCATGGTCATGAGAAAGCCTCCACGCCGATGATGCCGGGGTGCCGCGACACGTATTCCATCGCGTACGCGAGTTCGCCGGGACTTTGCGCATGCAGCGTAAACAGCGCCTGCCCGGCGGCGACGGTGTCGCCCAGATGCACGTCCAGCGCAAGGCCGGCCAATGGCGAGGCGGGCGCACCGGCCAATTTGGCGACGCGCGACAGACGGCGGTTGTCGATGCACGTCACCTGGCCGGAACGAGGCGCCGGCACGGCTTGCTGATAGGCCGCCCTGCCCGGCATGCGCATGCCGCCTTGCGCATTGCAGATCGCCTGAAAGCGCCGCCACGCGCGGCCGGAAACCAGGCATTCCGTCGCTGCGTCGAGTGCACGATCGGCGGATGCCACGCCGCCCAGCTCCAGCACGGCAGCCGCCACGTTCAACGCGTGCGCGCGCAAATCGGCGGGGGCATGCGCTTCATTGCGCAACACGGCCAATACGTCACGTGCCTCCAGCGCGGGGCCAATGCCGCGACCGACCGGCTGCGTGCCGTCACTGACCAGCACGCGCAGTGTCAGGCCGAACGCGGTGCCGACCTGCAGCAGCAGTTGCGTCAGCGCTTGCGCTTCGGCCTGGTCGCGTACTTTCGCGGTGGGTCCCACCGGGATGTCGATCACCACGTGGGTGGAACCGGCGGCGATTTTCTTCGACAGCACCGACGCCACCATCTGCCCGGCACTGTCGATATCCAGCGCGCGTTCGATATGGATCAACAGATCGTCTGCCGGCGCCAGATTCATCGCACCGCCCCAGGCGATGCATCCGCCGCAGCTTTGCACCACCTGGCGCAACTGCGCTTCATCCAGTTCCACCGGCGCCAGCATGGCCATGGTGTCGGCCGTTCCGGCCGGCGAGGTGATGGCGCGCGAGGATGTCTTGGGCATGGTCAATCCCAGCTCCGTCGCGATCGCCACCACGATGGGCGTGGTGCGATTGCCGGCCAGGCCGCCGATGCAATGCTTGTCGACCACCAGCGGCTGCGACCAATGCAATTGCCGGCCGGTTTTCACCATGGCGCGGGTCAAGGCGATCACTTCGCCGGGCGTGAGACGGTTGCCGCTGGCGGTGATGAATGCCGCCATCTCGATCCTCGAATAACGATGCGCCACGATGTCGCGCACGATCGCCTCGAGCGCGCCGGCATCGAGTTCCTTGCCAAAGATCTTCGCACGCACGTGCGCCATCGAATCCACGTTCGGCGGATGCGCGATGGTCACCTTTTCGCCCGGCATGGGCTGCAAGGCCAGCCATGCCGATTCGGAAAGTCCGGCTTCATCCGCCGCCAGCCAGCCCGGCTGCACCAGGTTGAGCGTGGCCAGGATCTCGCGCGCGCCGATCCGCAATGACAGCCGCGAATGCGGCCCGAAACCTTCGCTGCGGCAAATCGGCGAATCCGCTTCCAGGTACACCACGTGTTCGTAGCCCGAATCGATGCCGAGACGGCGCCATGCGTTTCCTTCCAGGCGCGGCCTGGCGAAACCGGTGGTCTTCTTGGGCTGCATGAAAGGCGTGGACATGCTGGGCAAACCGGCAATGGCGATGATGCCAGTCTGCGGGGACGCGGACCGGCCGCAGTTGATATCGGTCAATCGCTTCGCATGTCGCACACCACGCCGCTTGCTTGATCTTCATCAACATGCAGCGCGCATGGCCGTGGAATGTTCGTATCGCGGCCGGGGTGGTTCGGACCGGGCAGTCCATGGATAGCTCTCTCCGATCCGTGGGCCACGCACCGATCCGATGTGGTGGCCGCACCTTCCGCTGCTCGCACGCCCCGACGTCGACGGCGGAAGGTTTTTTTGTTGCTGCGGATGCCGGAATGTCATTCCTGCCCACGCTTGATGCACATCAAGCCTCGATCTTGCGAGCGGCGTACAACAATCCAAAACCTTGCCGCGGACACTCGCCATGCCGAACCCACTGTCACTCCAACAACTGCAGCGTATGGATGCGTACTGGCGCGCGTCCAATTATCTCGCCGTGGGCCAGATCTACCTGCGCAGCAACCCGCTGCTGGAAGAACCGTTGCAACGCGAGCACATCAAGCCGCGCCTGCTGGGGCACTGGGGCACGACGCCGGGCTTGAACATGCTGTACGTGCATCTGAACCGCTTGATCAAGCAGCATGATCTCAACGTGCTGTTCATGACCGGCCCCGGCCATGGCGGCCCTGCGCTGCTTGCACAAACCTATCTGGAAGGCTCGTATACCGAGCGCTATCCGGCGATCGAGCGCAACCGCAACGGCATGGCACGCTTGTTCCGGCAGTTCTCCTGGCCGTACGGCGTACCCAGCCATGTCGCGCCGGAAACGCCCGGCTCGATCCACGAAGGCGGCGAGCTGGGCTATTCGCTGGCGCACGCGTTCGGCGCGGCGTTCGACAATCCCGACCTGATCGTCGCCTGCGTGGTCGGTGACGGTGAAGCGGAAACCGGTGCGCTTGCCACCAGCTGGCATTCCAACAAGTTCCTCAATCCCGCACGCGATGGCGCGGTGCTGCCGATCCTGCATTTGAACGGCTTCAAGATCGCCAACCCGACCCTGCTCTCGCGCATCAGCCGCGAAGAGCTGGTCGATCTGTTCCATGGCTACGGTTACGAGCCATGGTTTGTCGAAGGCCATGATCCGCTGGTCGTGCATCAACGCCTGGCCGAGCAACTCGACGGCATACTTGCCAGCATCCGCGCCATCCAGCAGGCCGCGCGCAATGGCAAGGATGTCACGCGCCCGCGCTGGCCCATGCTGATTTTCCGCACGCCGAAAGGCTGGACCGGGCCGAAAATCGTCGACGGCCTCCCGGTGGAAGGCACTTGGCGCGCGCATCAGGTACCGCTGGCGCAATTCGACCAGCCCGAGCATGTGGTCCAGCTTGAAGCCTGGATGAAAAGCTATAAGCCGGAGGAGCTGTTCGATGAGCACGGGCAGTTCCGCGACGAATACGCTGCATTGGCGCCCACCGGCCATCGCCGCATGGGTGCCAATCCGCACGCCAACGGCGGCGAGCTGCTGCAACCGCTGGTGATGCCGCACTTCCGCGAGCATGCCGTCGAGGTGCCGCAGCCTGGCACCGTCACCGCGGAAGCCACGCGCGTGCTGGGCGGTTTTTTGCGCGAAGTGATGCGGCTCAACCTGGAGCAAGCCAATTTCCGCCTGTTCGGCCCGGATGAAACCGCATCCAACCGGCTCGATGCGGTGTACGACGTGTCCGGCAAGACCTGGCTGGCCGGCATCGAGGCCAACGACAATCACCTGTGCAGCGACGGCCGCGTGATGGAAGTGCTCAGCGAACACCTGTGCGAAGGCTGGCTGGAAGGCTATCTGCTCAGCGGCCGGCACGGCTTGTTCTCCTGCTATGAAGCCTTCATCCACATCGTCGATTCGATGTTCAACCAGCATGCGAAATGGCTGAAAGTCAGCCGCCATATCCCGTGGCGCGCACCGGTGGCATCGCTCAACTATCTGCTGACATCGCACGTATGGCGGCAGGATCACAACGGGTTCTCGCACCAGGACCCCGGCTTCATCGATATCGTGGCGAACAAGAAGGCCGAGGTGGTGCGCATCTACCTGCCGCCGGACGCCAATTGCCTGCTGTCGGTGGCCGATCACTGCCTGCGCAGCCGCAACTACGTCAACCTGATCGTGGCCGGCAAACAGCCGTCGTGGCAGTGGCTGGACGCCGAGGCGGCGGCCCGGCACTGCGCCGCCGGCGCCGGCATCTGGGAATGGGCCAGCAACGACGATGGCGACCCGGACGTGGTGATGGCCTGCGCCGGCGACGTACCCACGCTGGAATGCCTGGCCGCGGTAACGCTATTGCGCGGTTATCTGCCGGATATCCGTATCCGCGTGGTGAACGTGGTGGACCTGATGGTGTTGCAGCCGCAGTCGGAACATCCGCATGGCCTGTCCGATCGCGACTTCAACGCCTTGTTCACCTCGGGCAAGCCGGTGATCTTCGCCTTCCACGGCTATCCGTCGCTGATCCATAAACTGACCTACCGCCGCAGTTGCTCCGACCGCATCCACGTGCGCGGCTACAAGGACGAAGGCACCACCACCACGCCGTTCGACATGGTGGTGCTCAACAACCTCGACCGTTACCAGCTTGCGCTCGACGCCATCATGCGCATTCCGCGTTTCAACGCGCACGTCCGCCATGCGATCGAGCGTTACTGGGCGATCATGGAGCGGCACAAGCTGTATATCAGCGAACATGGCGAGGATATGCCGGAGGTGCAGGCATGGCGCTGGCCGGCGCAGGCGTTGGCGGGGAAGCCGGTGGTGCAGGTGTAGGTGGCAAGCTCACCTGAGTGTTGTTTCGGAGCTAGTCGTGATTCCGGCCTTCGCCGGAATCACGATGCACTTCGAATGGAATGACGTAACCGTCAGTTTTCAGCGAAGTCGTTCGATCACGAAATCCGCGCGGCAGCCCTGGTCCACCCAGATGCCGTCGCGGTTCCAGCCCCAGCTGCGCCCTTCGCGGCAATCCGCGCCGGAAAGCCGGTTGACGATACGCACCGAATCATTCCGATCCAGGTTCACGCGGCACAGCTGGCGGTTGCCGCCACGGCTTTCGCAACGCAACTGCTGCGTTGCACCCCAGCCGGGTGGACGCCCCGGCCCCGGTCCGCCGTAGGACGGCCCGCCAAAGGCCGGCCCGAACTGTCCACGGCAACCTTTGTCCACCCAGATGCTATTGCGGTCGAAGCCCCAAGTCTGGCCGCGTATACAACGCGTTTTGGACATTTGCTGCATCAGCGCCGCATCGCGCCACGGCACCTGGCAGCGAGCGAAGCGGTTGTCGTTGCTGGCGCAATACACTTGCGGCGCCTGCTGCGCATGAACCGGCGCGGTAGCCGTCAACCCCGCCACGCCCATCGCCAGCGTGGCCGCCGTACTTGCCAGGAATTTGCCGATTGCGCTCATAAAGCACTCCTTTTTTGCTGCGCAAGATATTTCGATGAAGACGATAGCCGCATCGTCCAGGCAAGTCATGCGCTGCCCGGAGCGCATGAAAGCGACAGTTCATGTTGAGGCCGCCCGGCACGGTACGTAGGTGGGCGCTGAGCGCATGCGAACCCCAACACCGCCATGCAAGAGGGCTCGCTGCGCTCGCACCCCACCCCGGCCCTCCCCCCGGATCAAGTCCGGGGCAGGCTCTACTTCGCAGGCGAGGGAGTGATACGTATTCAGCACTAACACAACTTTCTTCCCTTCTCGGCGCCATCGCGACGGCATGTCCCCCATGCTTGGCTGAATATCGCTTCTGCAAGCACGCGCGCTCCCCATGCCAGACCAGCACTACGACATCATCGTGATCGGCAGCGGCCCCGGCGGCGCTTCGCTGGCGCAGCGCCTGGCGCCTAGCGGCAAGCGCATCCTGATGATCGAGCGCGGCGACTACCTGAAACGCGGTATTGAAAATTGGGATGCAAAAACCGTCTTCGTCGACAATGCCTACCTGCCGAACGAAACCTGGTATGACCGCGGCGGCAATCCTTTCCATCCGGGCCTGCATTACTTCGTTGGCGGCAACTCCAAGATGTACGGCGCGGCGCTGTTTCGCCTGCGCGCCAGGGATTTCGAAGCGGTGCCGCACGCCGATGGCATGTCGCCGGCATGGCCACTGAGCTACGCCGATTTCGAGCCGTACTACACACAGGCCGAACAGTTGTTCCGGGTGCATGGATTGCGCGGCGAAGATCCCACCGAGCCGCCCGCCAGCGCGCCGTATCCGTTCGCGCCGGTGTCGCACGAACCACGCCTGCAGCAGCTGCACGAGGATTTCGCCAGACAGGGCGTACGCCCTTTTCACATGCCGCTGGGCATTCTGTTGGACGAACGCGACGGCAAGGTCGCCCCTACCAGCACCTGTATCCGCTGCGCGGCGTTCGACGGCTACCCGTGCCTGCTCAACGGCAAGGCCGATGCGCAGGTGATATGCGTCGATCCCACGCTGGCGGCGCATGCCAACGTCAGCCTGCTCACCAACACCTGCGCCACGCGGCTGCAGACCGATGCCAGCGGCCAACGCGTCTCGGCGGTGCAGGTGGAACGCGAAGGACGGTACGAACAGTATTCGGCAGACATCGTGGTGGTCGCCTGCGGCGCGCTCAGTTCAGCGCTGCTGCTGTTGCGCTCGGCCAACGCGCAGCATCCCGACGGGCTGGCCAACGGCTCGGGCATGCTCGGGCGCAACTATATGCGGCACAACCAGTCGGTGATGATGGCGGTATCGCGCGAACGCAACGACACCGTGTTCCAGAAAACGCTGGCGGTAAGCGACTACTACTTCGGCGCCGACGATTATCCCCATCCGCTGGGCCTGATCCAGATGACCGGCAAATCGCACGCCGATACCTTGCGCGGCGAAGCGCTGCCGGGATGGCTGGAATGGCTGCCGGAGTTTCCGTTCCACGACATCGCCCACCACGCGCTGGATTTCTGGCTGTCCAGCGAAGACCTGCCGCGACCGGAAAACCGCGTGCGCCTGGAGCGCGATGGACGCGTGGTCCTGGAGCTGCACGCCAACAACCTGCAAGCGCACGAGCGGCTCAAGCAGAAACTGAAGGCGCTGGTGCGCGGTGCGGGCAAGCATCCGTTCGAGCGGCGCTTTGAAGTGGGCAAGGACATTCCGATTGGCGGAACCGCGCATCAGGCGGGTACAGCGCGCTTCGGGCGCGATCCGCGCAGCTCCGTGCTGGACATCCATTGCAAGGCGCATGAGCTGGACAACCTGTACCTGACCGACGCGAGTTTCTTCGTATCGATCGGCGCGGTGAACCCGACGTTGACGATCATCGCCAATGCCTTGCGCGTGGCCGATCACATCAAGGAGCGCCTGGGTGTCGGCTAGATCCGCATGCGCACCGCTAACCGTTCCCTCCCCTGCTTGCAGGGGAGGGCTAGGGTGGGGTGCGAGCGCAGCGAGCGGCGCAAACCAAACATTGCCGCAAAGTGAGGCCCGCCCATGACCTGGCTCGACACCATCGGCATCCCGCTCCTGATCCGCATCTGCCTGGTGGTGCTGTTCCCCTTCAGCGCACTCGACAAGATCATCAACTGGGACGAGGCGCTCAAGCAGGCCAATTCCAGTTTCCTGCCGGGCGGCCCCGTGCTGCTGATCCTGGGCATGCTGCTGGAACTGGCCGGCTCGGCCTGCATCGTGGCCGCGTGGCACGACCGGCTCGCGGCCTTACTGATGGCCGGCTATTGCGCCGTCACCGCCCTGCTCTATCACAACTTCTGGGCCTACCCGGATTTCTGGGCCAAGGGCGCCAGCGTGGCGCGCACGCACTTCTGGGATTTCCTGAAGAACTTCGGGCTGGTGGGCGGCATGTTGTTGATCACCTTCGGCACCGCGCTCGCGCCACTGCACCAGGTGGTTACGCATCCGCTCGCTTCCACGCCGGCCTACGCACCTGCTGCAGCCGCAGCTTCTTCTGCGAGGTCAACACCATGAGCAGCTATCCGGACGCGCCGAACCAACCGGTGTTTCATTACTGGCAGATCTGGACGGACGACCAAGGCGTCAGCCATCAATCGCGCTGCCAGCTCAACCAGTTCGCGCAGCAAAGCATGGGCGGCGCCGCGCCGCAGTGGAACGACACGCTTGTGCCGCGGCAGGCCACGGTGGTGTTTTCCGTGATGCCACGTGGCTGGGTGGGCGAATGGCACGAGAATCCGCATCCGCAATGGATCGTGCCGCTATCCGGGCGCTGGTTTGTGGAAAGCATGGATGGCGCGCGCGTGGAAATGGGGCCGGGCGAGGTGTCCTTCGGCGGCGACCAGCACTGCGTGGCCGATGCCGCCGGACGCAAAGGCCACCGCTCCGGCGTGCTCGGCGACGAACCGGCCGTGCTGATGCTGGTGCAACTTGAACATCCCGGCGCGCGCGGGCGGCCGGCGAACGCAACGGAGGACGTGCATGGATAACATCGAAGTGGTCGATCCGCGTTTTCACGCGATGATCCTGCCCAACGCGCCGCTGGAAAAACTGGCCGACGGTTTCCGCTGGCTGGAAGGACCGGTGTGGTTCGCCGATCACAACTGCCTGTTGTTCAGCGATATCCCGAACGATCGCGTGATGCGCTGGAGCGAAAGCGGCGGCATCTCCGTGTTTCGCCAGCCGTCGCATTTCGAGAACGGCCACACGCGCGATCGCCAGGGCCGCCTGATTTCCTGCTCGCATCGCCATCGCAACGTCACGCGCACCGAGTGGGACGGCAGCATCACCGTGCTGGCCGGCAGCTTTGAAGGCGCGCGGCTGAATGCGCCGAACGACGTGGTGGTGAAATCCGACG
>NZ_DATJMN010000244.1:0-2249 GCF_035508675.1 Dyella sp. | reverse complement strand
GATGGCAGCCAGCGTCGCCGTCGTCGCGGCGGTCGCAACCGCCGCCGTCCTGGCGCGGCGCCGGCCGGCGAAGTGGCAGTGGCCGTCAATCAGTCGAACGCGCCCGCTGGCGGTCGTCCTTCGCGTCAGGTAGTGGCGCAGTCGCCTTCCGGCCAACAGGCTGCGCCGCCGAAGCTCGGCTTGTTCCGGCGCATCGCACGCCTGTTCACCGGCCGCTGAATCGTTACTAGCGCGGCTGCACGGAAGTGCGGCCGCGCAGGTCACCTGGCTGCGCATAACGCAGGTGCTTCCCTTATCCTTGCAACCATCGATTTAGGGATATGGGGAATGCGGTGATCCGCTTCGATCAAGTCAGCAAGCGTTACGCAGGGGGGCACGAAGCCCTTTCGCAGCTCACGTTCGAAGTCGCCAAAGGCGAGATGGCGTTCGTGACCGGCCACTCCGGCGCGGGTAAGAGCACGCTGCTCAAGCTGCTGGCGCTGATTGAACGGCCGTCGCACGGCTATGTCGCGCTGGATGGTCAGAATCTTTCCAAGATCGGCCGGGGCGGCATTCCCAAACTGCGCCGCAGCCTGGGCATGGTGTTCCAGGATCATCGCCTGCTGATGGACCGCTCTGTATTTGCCAACGTGGAATTGCCACTGGTCATCGGCGGCATCGCGCCGCTGGAGCGCGGTCGTCGCGTGCGTGCGGCGCTGGAGAAGGTCGGCCTGCTCGACTACGAACGGCAATTGCCTGCTTCGTTGTCCACCGGGGAGCAGCAGCGCGTAGGCATTGCGCGTGCGATCGTCGCCAAGCCGAGCGTGTTGATCGCCGACGAGCCCACCGGCAATCTCGATCCGCAATTGGCGTTCGAAGTCATGAGCCTGTTTGCCGAGTTCCAACAGGTGGGCACCACCGTGCTGATCGCGACTCACGACCTGCCCTTGATCAAGCGCATGCACAAACGCGTGGTGGTGCTGGATCATGGCCGGCTGGTGGCTGACGTCGCCGCAGAGGAGGTGTTATGAGCGCCCCGTCCGAAACACCCTCCCAGGTGGCGCCACGAAGCGAGCGGAGTCATCGTCGGCCGATTTCGAGCTGGCGCGAGCATCATGGGTGGAGTGCTGCAGTCAGCCTGCGCCGTCTTGCCGCCAAGCCGGTAGGCAGCATCCTCACCATTGCCGTGATGGGGCTGGCCCTGGCATTGCCGCTGGCGTTCTATCTGCTGCTTTCGAACGTGCAGTCGCTGGGCAATGCGCTCGGGCGCAATCAAGTGGTCAACGTGTTCCTCAAACCCGAGCAGGTCGCGGGCAATGCGCAGCTGCTGGCGAGGCAGATCGCGCAGCACGATGGCGTTTTGAGCGTAACGGTGAAATCGCCGCAACAAGGCATGGATGAATTGAGCAAGATGCAGGGTTTCTCCGACGCCTTGCGCGCACTGGACGACAACCCGCTGCCCTATGTGCTTGAGGTGCAACCGCAAGATGGCATCTCCGCCGACGCGGCCGCGCATTTAGTGGAAGATCTGCGCGCCATGCAGGGCGTGGACATGGTGCAGGACAGCGGTACCTGGCGGCAGCGGCTGGATGCATTGCTTGGCGTAGGCAATCGCGCGGTGCTGATCCTGGCGGGTTTGTTCGCATTGGCGGTACTGCTGGTGGTCGGCAACACGGTGCGCGTGGATATCACCAGCCGCGCCGAGGAGATCGGTGTGCTGAAATTGATCGGCGCGAGCCGCGCCTTTGTGCGGCGTCCGTATCTTTACGCGGGCATCTGGTACGGCTTGTTCAGCGGCGTGCTGGCGGTAGCGCTGGCGTTGGCGATCGAGTTGGCGTTGGCCGAGCCGGTCGCCCGGCTTAGTCAGGTTTACGAAGGGAAACTGCGCATCGGCGGCCTGCCGCTGTGGTTGCTGCTGTCGGTGCCGCTGGCGGCCGCCTTCCTCGGTTGGCTGGGCGCGCGCCTGGTGAGCGCCTGGCAATTGCGCAAAGCGGCCTGACGGCGCTTCGGGCGCATGCGCGGGCAGTGAAGCGGTTCGCAGCCGTTTGCGGCGTCCTGGGCCACCATAGTCGGTAGTTTCCGTGACGCCCCATGCGGCGCCTTTTTCGGACCGATAGAATAGGCGTACTTCAGGCGCAGGGGGTGCCTGCCGAATGTCTATGCACGGAAGCCACGCAAGACCGGGGTGGTGGGGTTTTTGATGAGTGCAAGCATCAGCAGCCGTGATCTCAGCGCCGCACCGCGCGTGCTGGTCGTGGACGGCTCCAAAG
>NZ_DATJMN010000243.1:0-24490 GCF_035508675.1 Dyella sp. | reverse complement strand
GCGGTGGCTTATCTCAAGCAACACACGGCCAAGGTCGCCGTGATGGGTTTCTGCATGGGCGGCGCGCTCGCCTTGCTTGCCCTTGGCCAGAACACCGATCTGTCGGCTGGCGTGGTGTGGTACGGCTTGCCGCCGCTGGAGTACATCGATGCATCGCGCATCAAGGTGCCGGTGCTGGGTCACTGGGGCACACAGGATCAATTCTTTTCGATCACGTCGGTGGATGCACTGGAAGCGAAGTTTGCCGAAAGCGGCGTGCAGGCGCAGTTCCATCGCTACCTCGCGCATCATGCATTCGCCAATGAGACGGCGGTGGGGCATGGGCGTATTGCGGGTACGCAGTACGATCCTGAGTGGGCGCAGCTGGCGTGGGACCGGACGTTTACGTTTCTTGGGAAGACGCTTTGGTCGTAACGGCTTTCATTGCACGACGCATGTTGGCGCGTAGGTTGGCGGTGAGCGCATGCGAACCCCAACAGTGCCATGCAAAGAACGATGTTGAGGTCCGCGACAAACCGTTCCCTCCCCTGCGGCAGTAGGGGAGGGAGCGCATCGTGGCGAGGTTAGACAAACAGCGAGCAGTTTATAGAAACGCCCTTAAAGGCGCGGAGCATTCCAGCCTTCATCCCTCAGGCAACGATGCAACAGCGCGCCGCTGCCATAGATAAATCGGCAAGCCCGCCAACACCAGCACCGCACCCCACAGCAACGTCTCCGTACCGGTACCCACCAGCGCCCATGCACTGAAAGCAAGCGCACCCACGGCAACCATCCGCCGCCATCGGCTGCTGGCCCGATCGATCCGCCACCAGGCCAATACCGTAATCAGGTAAGGCAGCAAGGTCGCTGCCGTCGACAGCAGGATGGTGAAGGTAAACAACGCCACCAGCGTGCGACTGTAATTGGAAACGATCAGCGCGCTGGCCAGCAGGCTGCTGGCCAGCAGGCCGAACCATGGCGTACCGCGCCCGTCCAGGCGCGCGAAGGCCTTGGGAAACAAACCATCCAGCGCAGGCGCGAGCGTGGTCTGCGCTTGCAGCAGCACCCAGCCATTGAGCGCGCCGAAGCACGAAATACTGGCAACGACGCCAATGCCGATGCCCGCCGCCGGCCCCCACGTGCGCCGCGCCGCTTCGGCCATCGGTGCGGCCGAGGCATGCAGCACATCCGCCGGCAGCATGCCGACCACCACGGTGCAGGCCAGCATGGTGGCGAGCCCGGCGATGGTCATGCCGATCACCGTCGCGCGCGGTACGGTACGTTGCGGATCGCGCACCACGCCGGTCGGCACGGTCGCCGTTTCCAGGCCGAGGAACCCCCACAGCGTAAGCGCCGCCACCGAGGAAGCCACGCTCACCAGGGGCAGGCCGCTGGCATTGAAGGGATGAAAGGCGCTCGCATGCACCCAGCCCAGCCCCAGCAGGCCGAACACCACCAGCGGCACCAGCTTGAGCGAGGTGGTGATGATGGCCGTATAGCCGGCTTCACGCACGCCGGACAAGCTGATGAACGTGCAGACCCATAACGCGCCCAAGGCGCACAAGGCGCCGCGCCAAGGCGTGGCGGTCGCCGCCGGCCACACGGAACCGAGGCTGCCGGCAAACGCGACGGCAATCGCCGCGTTCGCCGACCACACGCATACCCAATAACTCCACGCCACCAAAAAACCCACGCGGTCGCCGAAGGCTCGTCGCGCATAGGCATACGCGCCGCCGTGGTTGGGCACGATCTGCGCCAGCCATGCATACACCAGCGCCAGCATCAGGGCGCCAGCCAGGCTGATGGCCCAGCCCAGCAAGCTCGCCGCACCGTAAGGCGCCAGCGCCGCGGGCAGCACGAACACGCCCGAGCCGATGATGTTGCCAATGACCAGCGCGATCAGCATCCACAAGCCGAGCGACCGCTGCGCGCCGCTCATGCGTGGGCGAGCGAATCGCGGTAAGCGCGACGCAGCATTTCGTGGAAATGATGCACGGCGTTTTCGCGCAGCGGATTGAGCCGGCCGGCGTCGTAGGAACCGGACGCCAGCCCGCGCTGGACGTCTTCGCAGATGGTGACGTCTTCGTCCTGCACCTCATCGCTGAAGGCGATGTCCTTGGCGCGCCGCGCCTGCGCTTGCGGGCTGTCGTCCGGCGCGTAATAGAAATCGAACACCACGCGGCAGCGATCCACGCCCATCGGCAGCACGCGATTGGTCTGCAGGCGGCCCGGCAGGATGTTGAGCATGGCGTTCGGATACAGGAAGTAATACAGCGCTTCACCGCTGCCGTAGAGATCATCGCCGCTTTCCAGCGGGCTGTACTGGAACGAATACCACTGGGCTGTTTCGGTGATGTAGCTGCGATAGTCGAGCAGGCTGTTCAAGCCGGGGTGGATGCACGGCACGTGATAGCCTTCCAGGTAGTTGTCGACGTAGACCTTCCAGTTGCAGGCCACGTCGTAGCTCACGCGATGATGAAAGGCATAGCCGTCCAGCGCGCGATCCACGCCAAGACGCGCATCGATGCCGGCCACGAAATCGTCGAACGGCGGCGCCTCGCCAATTGCTACGAACACCAGCCCCTGCCACACATGCACGCGTACCTCCGGCAAGCGGATATCGGCGGGGTTGAAGTCGGGCGTGCGGCCCATTTCCGGTGCACCGCGCAACACTCCATCCAGGCCATAGGTCCAGCCGTGGTAACGACAGCGCAGGGTGTGCGCGCCGCGTCCGTCGCAACTGGCGATCGGTCCCGCGCGATGGCGGCATACGTTATGGAAGGCGCGAATGTTCGTTTCGTTGCTGCGCACCACCAGCAGCGGAAGGCCGGCTATCTCGGTGACCACGTGATCGCCGATATCCGACAGTTGCGATTGATGGCAGACCAACTGCCAGCTGCGAGCGAACACCATGGCGGCATCCAGGGCCGGCATGCGTGCATCGGTATAGAAACGGGCCGGCAAGGTCAGCGCGTGGTCGAGGGGCTGGGGAGCGAGGGTGCCCGGTGAAAGTAACTCGGTCATGGCGCTACCTGGCGACGGTGAGGTTCAGTATTTCCCGGACTGCAGTGCAGCATCAATGAGAGACCGCCACGTTGCCGTTGGCCGGCATGCCATCACCATCGACGTGCGGGGGCATCACCGCGCCGGGCGGTGTCGCACAACGTCACTTTCAGGAACGAAAGCCGCCGGCGGTATGCGAAAGCCTGTGCGAAACCTGCGCCAACGTGCTGATCGGGCCGGGTCACGGCGCGCACCGGCCCCATGCGCCGGAACTTTCAGGCTCCGCCGCCCGGCACGCCCGGTTCAGGCAGCCAGGCCCATCACCAAACCGTGATGGATCGCACATTCACGCAGCAAACATGGCGTGGCACATGCTTACTTCTTCACATCCATGAAAGGCCCGACCGGGTCCGTTAGCAATCAATGCAGGGTGGAACAGGGGATGGAACAGATCGTCGAATGTCTGATTGCCGGAGGCCCGCAACATGGCTTGGTACGCCGGCAGCTATGGGACCCGCACCATCCGATGTCGCCTGCAGTGGCGGCGGGTGATGGCAAGGTGTGCATCGCGGCGGCGCGCCGGCCGGCCGGTCCATACAGCAACCGCTTCCTGCTGCTGCATCCGCAGGCGACCGGCCAGGAAATTCTGGCCATGATGGCCAGAATGTGTGTGAGAACCACCGCGCCCAGCTTGTGCAGCAATTGAGCAATACGCTCTTTAAAGCTTTACGTACGCATCGTTCTCGCCCGCGATATAAAGCCGCACACCTTTGCGCGGGTAATCGCAGACATCCTGCTCCAGCCGCTGCCCTACCACCAGAAACACCAGCGGCTCGCTGCCCGTATTGACGACGACATGCGCGGGGCCGCCGCGCGCAAAACCCAGGAAGTCACCCGGGCCGATGGCATGAATCTGTTCGTCGATCTGCGCTTCGCCCTGTCCGGAAAGCAGGTAAAGGCATTCTTCCTCATAGAGATGACGGTGATATTCGGAGGATTCATGCCCCGGCATGAGGGTGATGATGTGCGCGCCCAATTGCGTCAGGCCGGTCATATCGCCGACCGATTTCTTTAGCCGGACCGCATTGGGGTTCAAGGTATGCACCGAGCGGGTGGCGTTCATCTTGTCGATGTCTGCCGCCTTCACCAGCTCGCGTATTTGCTTCGAGGGCTGTTCTTTCAAAACATGTTCTCCTGCTGAGCGCCGGGTCCGAGATTTTTTCCGCCATGCTCGGGCGCCGTCCGGACAACGCCGCGCAGGCTCGACATTATTAGCCCATCCGAATGGGTTGCGCTCCACCTCCATCGAGGTCGGCGATGGCATGCGCAGCATGCAGATGATCCCGCAACGCACGCTGGGTGAAGACCTCACCATCGAAACCACGCTTGCCTTTGTGTGCTGCGCACAACGTATTTCGCCGCGATGACGAGCAAAAACAGGGGGATATATCAGCAGGCGAACCCCAATCTGCGCGACGGCGTGGAATCCCGGCAGCGGAACGTCCATGAAAGCCGGGATTTTCATCTCGACCCAAGCGCGTTAAGCCTTCTCTCGCGGCACCTTCACACATCCTATACATCAGGCCGCCATCAACACGCCGAGGAGCTGAAATCTACCTGACCCACACGTTTTTTTCGTCACACCGAGCGTGCAGATTTACGTGTATTTTTGTGAGACTCGCCTTCACCAACACCGTTTGGCGCGGCGTCCATCACTGTACTTTCGAACGACCTCCGCATTGGGATGTGCGGCCATGTGCGGCTCGTCCTGACGGCAAGTCACGCCATGGTTCTGGATCCACAGATTTCATGACGGGGCGTGCATGACCACCGATACCTGGGAAACCCTCGAACGTCGCCAGGTGATTGCTGCGCTGCGCAGCTTTCGCCGCGGCGATTTCCATGTTCGCTTGCCGGAAGATCTGGACGGTCCCGATGGCGAACTGGCGCAACTGTTCAACGAAGTGGTGGACCTCAACCAGCAGATGACGGCAGAGCTGGAACGCCTGTCGCAAGTGGTAGGCAAGGAGGGCAAGATCAGCCAGCGCGGACGCGTGCGGGCGGCGACGGGCGGCTGGGAAAACGCCATCCTCGCGGTGAACGAGATGATCGAGGACATGGTGCAGCCCACCACCGAAGTGGCGCGCGTGATCGGCGCCGTGGCCAAGGGCGACCTGTCGCAATCGATGACGGTGGAGATCGACGGACGTCCGCTGCGCGGCGAATTCCTGCGCATCGGCAAGGTGGTCAACACCATGGTGGAGCAGCTCGCCTCGTTTGCCTCGGAAGTGACGCGCGTGGCGCGCGAAGTGGGCACCGAAGGCAAGCTCGGCGGGCAGGCGACGGTGCGCGGCGTGGCCGGTACGTGGAAGGACCTCACCGACAACGTCAACGCCATGGCCACCAACCTCACCAGCCAGGTGCGCAACATTGCCGAAGTCACCACCGCCGTGGCCTCGGGCGATCTTTCCAAGAAGATCACAGTGGAAGTGAAAGGCGAAATCCTGGAGCTGAAGAACACCATCAACACCATGGTGGACCAGCTCAATTCGTTCGCCTCGGAAGTGACGCGCGTGGCGCGCGAAGTGGGCACCGAAGGCAAGCTCGGCGGCCAAGCGCGCGTGGAAGGCGCAGCCGGCATCTGGAAGAACCTTACCGACAACGTGAACCTGATGGCCGACAACCTCACCGGCCAGGTGCGCAACATCGCCGAAGTCACCACGGCGGTGGCGCGCGGCGATTTGTCCAAGAAGATCACGGTGGACGTGAAAGGCGAAATCCTGGAACTGAAGAACACCGTCAACACCATGGTGGACCAGCTCAACAGCTTTGCCTCGGAGGTAACGCGCGTGGCGCGCGAAGTCGGTTCCGAAGGCAAGCTCGGCGGCCAGGCGCGCGTGGAAGGCGTCGGCGGCACCTGGAAAGACCTGACCGACAATGTGAACCTGATGGCCGGCAACCTCACCGGCCAGGTGCGCAACATTGCCGAAGTCACCACCGCGGTGGCGCAAGGCGATCTGTCCCGCAAGATCACGGTGGACGTGAAAGGCGAAATCCTGGCGCTCAAGAACACCACCAACACCATGGTGGACCAGCTCAATTCCTTCGCCTCCGAAGTGAGCCGCGTGGCGCGCGAAGTGGGTACCGACGGCAAGCTCGGCGGCCAGGCGCAAGTGCCGGGCGTGGGCGGCACCTGGAAGGACCTTACCGACAACGTGAACCTGATGGCGACCAACCTCACCAACCAGGTGCGCGGCATCGCCGAAGTGGTGACGGCGGTGGCGCAAGGCAATCTCAAGCGCAAGCTGTCGGTGGATGCGAAAGGCGAAATCGCCGCGCTGGCCGACACCATCAACGGCATGATCGAAACCCTGGCCACCTTCGCCGACCAGGTCACCAACATGGCGCGCGAAGTGGGCATCGAAGGCAAGCTCGGCGGCCAGGCGCGCGTACCCGGCGCGGCGGGCCTGTGGCGCGACCTTACCGACAACGTGAACCAGCTGGCCGCCAACCTGACCAATCAGGTGCGTTCGATCGCCGACGTGGCCACCGCCGTCACCAAGGGCGACCTGTCGCGTTCGATCGCGGTGGAAGCCTCCGGCGAAATGGCCTCGCTGAAGGACAACATCAACGAGATGATCTGCAACCTCAAGGACCAGACCTTGAAGAACGCGGAACAGGACTGGCTGAAAACCAACCTGGCCCGCTTCTCGCGCATGCTGCAGGGCGAGCGCGACCTGGCCACGGTGTCCAACCTGATCATGTCGGAACTGGCGCCCTTGGTGAACGCGCAATACGGCGTGTTCTACGTGACGCGCCGCGAGGAAAACGAAACCGTGCTGGAACTGGTCGCCACTTACGGCGCCACCAACCGGGATGCGCTCAAACCTACCTTCCAGCTGCGCGAGGGACTGATCGGCCAGTGCGCGGCCGACAAGCGCGCGATCCTGCTCTCCGACGTGCCACCCGATTTCATCCGCATCTGCTCGGGCCTGGGCGAAGCGGCGCCGGTCAACATTGCCGTGCTGCCGGCGCTGTTCGAAAACGACGTGCGGGCGGTGATCGAGCTGGGCTCGTTCAGCCGCTTCAATGAGACGCACCAGAGTTTCCTCGACCAGCTGATGGAATCGGTGGGCATCGTGCTCAACACGATCGCCGCCACCATGCGCACGGAAGGGTTGCTCAAGCAATCGCAATTGCTCACGCACGAACTGCAGGCGCGGCAGACCGAGCTCACCACCAAGCAGAAGGAGCTGCACACCACCAACGAAGAACTGCAGGAAAAAGCGCAGTTGCTGGAGAACGAAAAGAAACAGGTGGAAGCCAAGAACTTCGAGATCGAGCTGGCCCGCCGCGCAGTGGAGGAAAAGGCCGAGCAGCTGGCGCTCACCTCCAAGTACAAGTCGGAGTTCCTGGCCAACATGAGCCACGAGCTGCGCACGCCGCTCAATTCCTTGCTGATTCTTTCGCGCCTGCTGGCGGACAACCCCCAGGGCAACCTCAACGACAAGCAGACCGAATTCGCGCGCACCATCCACTCCGCCGGTTCCGATCTACTCAACCTGATCAACGACATCCTCGACCTGTCCAAGATCGAATCGGGCACGGTATCGATCGAAATCGGCGACATGGCGATGAACAGCCTCAAGCAGCATATGGAGCGCACGTTCCGCCAATTGGCGGCCGACAAGAACCTGGATTTCCAGGTGAACTTCGGCGCCGACCTGCCCGCCTCCATCCGCACCGACGAAAAGCGCCTGCAGCAGATCGTGCTCAACCTGCTTTCGAACGCCTTCAAATTCACCTCCGAAGGCGGCGTGACGCTGTCGGTGAATCGCGCCACCGGCGGGTGGAGCACCCATCACCCGGTGCTGCGCGACGCCGAATGCGCGATCGAAATTGCCGTCACCGACAGCGGCATCGGCATTCCCAAGGACAAGCAGAAACTGATCTTCGAAGCGTTCCAGCAAGCGGACGGCACCACCAGCCGAAAGTATGGCGGCACTGGCCTCGGGCTCTCGATCAGCCGCGAAATCGCGCATTTGCTCGGCGGCGAACTGCAGGTCCGCTCCACGCCGGGCGCGGGCTCCACCTTTACCTTGTTCGTGCCGATGGAATTGCCATCGCATGCGTCTGCTGCGCCCGGCACGCACAACGCGCGTTACGACAACAGCGGCACCATCCTGCCCAACGCCCTGCCCGCGCAACTGGAAGTGACCGATGACCGGGATGCACTGGACGATGCCCCGTTCGTGCTGATTGTCGAGGACGATCCTACGTTCGCCTCGATCCTGCTGGACATTGCCCGCGACGTCGGACTGAAGGGCGTGGTCTCCACCGCCGGCGCCGGCACGCTGGTGCTGGCGCGCAAGCTGCGCCCGCATGCCATCACCCTGGATCTTGGCCTGTCGGATATCGACGGCTTCGTGCTGCTGGATCTGCTCAGGCACGATCCGTACACCACGAACGTACCCATCCACATCATTTCCGGCGCCGAAAAACTGCTTACCGAGCACTCGCTGAGCGAATACGGCGTAACCGAAAAACCCGCCACGCTCGACCAGCTGACCGCGGTATTCGCCGAACTTGCGCAGCGCATTCGCCAAGCACCGGCATCGCCGCCGCCGACGCCGGCCGATGGGCCGCCGATCACGGCCTTGCGTCCCGTACCTGAATTGGCGGGCGCCAAAGTGCTGATCGTCGACGACGACATCCGCAACATTTATTCGCTGACCAGCGTGCTGGAAAACTACGCGGTGGAAGTGCTGCATGCCGAGCGCGGCCGCGACGGCATCCTCATTCTCGAACAGACGCCGGGCATCGACCTGGCGCTGATCGACATCATGATGCCGGAGATGGACGGCTACGAAACCATGCAGCAGATTCGCGCCCAGCGGCACCTGGCCAAGGTGCCGCTGATCGCGGTCACCGCCAAGGCGATGAAAGGCGACCGGCAGAAATGCCTGGACGCCGGCGCGTCCGACTACATCGCCAAACCGGTCGACATCGAACTGCTGCTCGCTCTATTGCGGGTATGGATCACGCGCTCGCGCGAGCGCGCCGCGACGCATGCATTTGGGGCAGAACTGGCGCTGGAGAACCAGCCATGACAACGCTCACCTTCGCCGCTTCCCCCGCCGCCCCCGAGCCGCTGCAAGCGGCCAGCCGCGCACGCGTGCTGCTCGTCGACGATGACGAACGCAACCTGCATGCGATCACGAACGTACTGGAAGACATTGCCGAGGTGGTGCCGGCCGACTCGGGGGAAGAAGCGCTGCGGCAACTGCTCAAGAGCGAATTCGCAGTGATCCTGCTGGATGTCTACATGCCCGGTATGGACGGCTACGAAACCGCGCAGCTGATCCGCGCACGCGAACAGACCAAGCGCATCCCGATCATTTTCCTGTCGGCGGTGAACAAGGAGATGGCGCATCTTCTGCGCGGCTATGCGATGGGTGCGGTCGACTATGTGTTCAAGCCGGTCGAACCGATCGTGCTGCAATCGAAGGTGAGCGTGTTCGTCGACCTGTTCATGATGCGGCGCGAAGTGCAGCAGAAGGCCCTGCAGGAGCAGGAGCTGGAATCGCAATTGCTGCACGCACGCAAGATGGATGCATTGGGCCAGATCACGGGCGGCATCGCACACGATTTCAACAATCTGCTGGCCGCGGTGCTGGGCGGACTGGAGATGCTGCAGCTGCGTGTGCCGATGGCGCCGGAACACCGCAGGCTTTTCAACATCACCCGGCGCGCCGCCGAACAGGGCGCAGCCCTGGTGGCGCGCCTGCTGGCGTTTGCGCGCAAGCAGAAGCTCGAACCGGCCAGCATCGACGTGGACCGGCTTTCCACCGCGGTAACACAAATGCTGGAGCATACGTTGGGCGGCATGGTGACGCTCCAATGGCACCGGGACGAGGATCTCTGGCATCCCTACGCCGATGCGGCGCAACTGGAACTCGCCCTGGTGAACCTGGTCATCAACGCGCGCGACGCGATGCCGGAGGGCGGCACGATCCGCATCACCGGCCGCAACGCACACGGCGGCCAGGCCGGCCTCCCGCAGGGTGACTACGTGGTGCTGGCCGTCTCCGACACCGGCGTGGGGATCGCACCGCACGACCTGGAACGCGTCACCGAACCGTTCTTCACCACCAAGGCGCAAGGCAAGGGCACCGGTCTCGGGCTCAGCATGGTGTATGGCTTTGCGCGCCAATCCGGCGGCATGGTGCGCATCAAAAGCCGGCTCGATGAGGGCACGACGGTGGAAGTGTGGCTGCCGCGCGCAGCAGGCTCGCCGCAGACGGCAGCAGATACGCCATCGACGGCAAAACTGCCAAGCACAGCCTCAAACGGATCGCAGCACATTCTGCTGATCGACGACCACGACAGTGTGCGCCTGACGACGATGAGCTTGCTGGAAGAACTCGGCTACCGCGTTACCGCGTTGCCCGATGGCGTACAAGCCGTCCAATTGCCCAACGAGGAACTGCAAGCCGTGGACGTGCTGATCAGCGATTACGCGATGCCGCAGATGTCCGGCTCCGAAGTCATCCGCAAATTACGCACCAAGAAACAGGCGCTGCCGGCGATCATCATTACCGGCTATGCGGATGCGATCGCGAATATTCCCGAGAGCGTGCGCGTGCTCAACAAGCCGTTTACGCTGACACAATTGCAGGAAGCGATCGCGGCGGTGGAAACCAGGCAGATGGCGTGACGCATTGCGTGGCGCTTCGCAGGTTGGCGGTGAGCGTATGCGAACCCCAACGGTCGCCATGCAGATTGCAATGTTAGGGTTCGGCGTTGCCTCATCGCCAACCCATGGGCGGGGATTGCATCCCAGCCCATGTGCAGCATGATGGCTCGACAGGAGCGCGGCGACTACCTGGACGCCACCTGCAGCGGCGAATCCTTCCACCGCTCCTGTTCGACCTTGCGCCACCAGGGCTGCACCTCTTCCACCAACGCCGGCTCGATCGGCTCGCCCAGCAACGGCATCACCAATCCCTCGGGCGCCTTGGCGAGCAGCACTTCGGCCGGTTCGTCCCAGGCGTGCAGGGCCAGGTTGAAGGTGGCCCAATGCACCGGCAAAAAACTGCCGCTGCCCAGTTGCTTCCACGCCTTCAAGGCGTTGTCAGGCCCCAAGTGCATGGAGCCCCACGCAGGATGGAACGCGCCCACTTCGATCATCACTAGGTCGAACGGCCCCAGCCGCTGGCCGATCTCGGCAAAGTGCGGCGAAAGTCCGGTGTCGCCGCTGAAGAACACCACGTTGCGCTCGCCGCGGATCACGAACGACGACCACAGTGTGGCGTTGCGATCGCGCAGTGTGCGGCCCGAGAAGTGATGTGAAGGCGCCGCGGTGAGGGTGAGGCCGGCCAGTGTCGTGCTTTCCCACCAGTCCAGCTCGATGATGCGCTCGGCCGGAATGCCCCATGCCTCCAGGCGCGCACCGACGCCGAGCGAGGTGACGAACGGAACATTCAACGCCGCCAGCGCACGCACACTCACGTAATCCAGATGATCGTAATGATCGTGCGAGATCACGATGGCATCGAGCTCGGGCAGCGCGTCGATGGCCACCGGCACCGGCTGGAAACGTTTCGGCCCCAGCAAGGGAAACGGCGAGGCGCGCGCGCCCCAGACCGGATCGGTCAACACGCGCCGGCCATCGATTTCCAGCAGCACCGTGGAATGGCCGAGCCAGGTGGCGCGCAGGCCGGACTGTATCCGCCGCGTCCATGCCGCACGTGGATCGACGGATGGCAGCGGACGCGACGGCACGCGCTGCTCCTTGCGGCGGAACATGAAGTCGACCAAGCTCGGCTTGTTTTCCAGGTCGCGCAGGGCGCTCGGTGAATAGGTGTTGACGAAACGTTCCTGCGCATATTGCGTGGATGCCAGCATGCGCTCCAAGCGGAGCCCAGCAAGCCGTTGGCGAAATGGGGACATGCCCTACCTCTCGGGAAACATGGTTGGCGCTGCCGGCCGCGGTGCGGGCGGCCTGCCTGGATGACTATGTGTGCTGGGCAGATACTATCCAAGCCCTACTGCAGCGATGTTCGAGTACATTTTTTGGGCGATTTGTTATGTAATCGCTATCAGGGGGCGGAAGCTGCACAAGGCACGCATGCATTCCAGCGAGGGGGATACCGACATGGGTTTCTTGCACATTTTCCAGGGCAACCTGATCCCGTTCCTGACCGTGGTGGTAGCGACGACCACGGTGGCGCTGGTCTGTCACTACTTCACCAGCGGCTGGCCATCGGCGCTCGAATCCCTGTTCTGGGATTTCATCGCGACGACCGCCGCGTGCGGTGCGTTCATCACCATCCCGCTCTGGCATCTCTCCGGCGCAGCACCGCTGCCCTGGTCGGGAGAAATGGAAGCGATGGAAACCTATCGTGCGCTGCTGGTGCTGTCGTGCCTGGGTTCGCTTGTCGGCTATGTGGTGGGAGCCATGCTGGTTCCGCTGGCTTGCAAACGCATGGGTTGCTGGCAGTAGGCTGGGAGTAAATCCCGCGCACGGTTTGGCAGTGCGCGCGTGCGAACCCCAACGTTGCCATGGGCACCATGCCGGTCACGCATGCACCCAAAGAAATTCGGTCGGCCTGCGCAACTCATCGAACTGGCTGGCCAACTCGAAACTCAGCACGAAGATGGACGCACAAAAAAGGCCCTGGTATTTGACCGACAGTCCAGTACCGGCGCGGTAATACGCTCGCGCAAGGCATGCTGGTTGAGCAAAGGGCGCTACGGTCGGCCGCCATCGATCTGTGCGGCCCTGGCTTCGATCAAGGCCCTGATTCGCTCCGCATCATCCGGTGTGGCCGGGTTGTAGATGATCATGCTGAGATCCGGCCGACCATCGACTGCGAACGCGGAAAACTCCAGCGCAATCAAACCCAATTGGGCATGGTGAAGATGCTTGGTGCCGCCCTCGTCGTAGGAGCGCACGTCGTTGTCGCGCCACATCGCGGCGAACTCCGGGCTGAGCCGACTGAGTTCATCGACGATAGCCGCGATCGCTTTCGACGCGCCCGCGCGCGCTGCGTCCGCGCGCAGCACCGCCACGACGAAGCTTGCAACGTGTTCCCAATCGAGCTGCGCAGCGCGCACGCGCGGATCGAGAAACATCAGGCGCAGTACGTTGCGCTGCGGCGGCGCGAGCTGGGCGTAGTCGGTCAGCACGATGGCGGCGGCACGATTCCAGGCCACGATGTCCCACGTGGCGGTTTTCACCACCGCCGGGCTGAGCGTCATCGCATCGAGCACGCGCTGCAGCCGCGGCGTCACGCCTTCCACCGCCTGGTAACGCACCTCGGGCGGGCGGCCCAAGGCAAGCAGGAACAGATGTTCGCGTTCCACGTCCGTCAACATCAGTGCGCGCGAGATGCGTTCGAGCACGTCGGCCGATGGCGCCCCGCCCCGCCCTTGCTCCAGCCACGTGTACCAGGTGGCGCTGACGTTGGCGCGCTGCGCTACTTCTTCGCGCCGCAATCCGGGGGTTCGCCGGCGCGTCAAAGGAAAACCAAACGCCGCCGGGTCGAGCTTCGTGCGGCGATCCCGCAAATAGATTCCCAAAAGGTTCTCGTGCGTGGCCGCCATGGCAATCCTGCTACTGGTTATACCTGTATAACGTCACTACTTTTACCGGGGTAATTCGCGCCCAGACTATACCGCCATCCACACCTGGAGGGCGTTACTCATGCGTGTTTTCGTCACCGGCGCGACCGGATTTGTCGGCTCCGCCATCGTCAAGGAATTGATTTCAGCAGGACATCAAGTGCTGGGCCTGGCACGCTCCGACACCGGCGCTGCATCGTTGGAAGCGGCCGGCGCACAAGTGCATCGCGGCTCGCTCGAGGATCTCGACAGCTTGCGCCGCGGCGCTGCCGCTGCCGATGGCGTGATCCATACCGGTTTCAACCACGACTTTGCCAAATTCGCGGAAAATTGCGCGATGGACCGGCGCGCCATCGAAGCCCTCGGCACCGAACTCGAGGGCTCCGGCCGCCCGTTGCTGGTCACCAGCGGCGCAGCGCTGCAAGTTCAAGGCCGCGCCGGCACCGAGGAAGATCCACACCTTCCCACTTCCGCCAGCTACCCGCGCGCCTCCGAAGCCGCCGCGGACATCCTGGCCGCACGCGGCATACGCGCCGCAACCGTGCGCCTCCCGCCAACGGTGCATGGCCAGGGCGATCATGGCTTCGTGCCGATGCTGATCCAGCAGGCGCGCGAGAAAGGCGTATCGGCCTATATCGGCGACGGGCTCAATCGCTGGTGCGCGGTGCATCGCTTCGATGCCGCGCGCGTCTATCGGCTGGCACTGGAGCGTGGTGCAGCTGACGGTCCCTATCACGCGATTGCCGAGGAAGGCGTACCGCTGAAGGACATCGCCCAGGTGATCGGCAAACATCTGAACGTACCAGTGGTCGCCAAATCGCCCGAGGAAGCGAACGAACACTTCGGCTGGTTCGCGATGTTCGTCGGCATGGACATGCCGCGGTCAAGCGAGCGCACGCGCAAACGGCTGGGCTGGACGCCGAAGGAGATCGCGTTGCTGGCGGATATGGAAGCGCATTACTTCGCGAGTTGAAGCTCGGCGTTGATCGCCGTGCATAGATGCTGGCCTTCAGCACACATGCTCCGAAAGTAGGGAAGGCTCCATGCATTCCTTGATTCGTCGCCCCGGCGAAGGCCCAGCGACTTTCCGCCTGATCCGCACGCACACCAATAACTAGAGTCGCTGGGCCCCGGCTTTCGCCGGGGCGACGGTTCTGGATGAGCCACCCACTCAGCCAAGCGACGGAAACGCCGTGATGCGTAATTTGGCCCCCGCATAAGGCACCAGGGTGATGGCTTGCACGGCCTCGTCGGTGGCGGGTTCCGCCTTGGCCGGCACCGGGTCTGCGCTACCCTCCTCCGCTTTCCACGCTGGCACATAGCGTCCGTGCAGCGCCAATTGCACGCCCGGCGTGGCGCCGGCAAATGGCTTTTCGCCGATGGGGTGCTCGCTTACCGAGACAGATGCATCGGGCACGATGCCCAGATTCCACCGCGCGCCCGGATACACCTGCCAATCGTTGGTCGGGCCGCGCTTGCGCCAGATCACCCAGTTTTCCTTGATCGGCAACGCGTATACCAAGGCGCCGCGGCTGACACTGAGCGCACCGTTATAACCGCGCTCCATGTTTACTTCAGCGTCGAAAACCATTTCAACGACATCGCCCGGCGTCCAGGTGCGTTCGATGGCGGTAAAGCCCGGCGTCGGCGCGATGGTGTTGCCATTGACCGTGATGCGCGTGTCCTTCGACCACGCCGGCATGCGCAGGCGTAGTGGAAAGGCCAGCGCCCGCTGCGGCTTGATGGTGATGCTGACGCTTTGCCGGAATGGGTAATCGCTGACTTGTTCAACCAACACAGGCACATCGCGCACCATCGTGTTGACGGTGCAAGGCGCGTAGCTCATCGCCGCCAAACCGCGATCCGCCGTGGCCATCCACAAACTGTTGGTGAACTTGGGCCAGCCTTGATGGAAATTCGCCGTGCAGCAGCGGAAATTGGGTTCGAGGCCGAACAGGTTCGATTCCGGGCCATCCGTAGTCCACGGCCGGCGATGCAGGCTGCATTCGACCTGGTTGGGTTGCTGGTTGTATTGATGTGCCCACATATCATCGGTCAATGCACCGGGCAGTGCATTGAAAGCGATGCGTTCCAGGCGATCACCCAGCGCAGGATCGCCGGTAATGGCCAGGGCCAATTCGAGCGAGAACATCGTCTCCACCACGGTGCAAAGCTCGGTGCCTTGCGACGGGCTGCGGCCAGCCAGATGCTCGTCAGCGGAGAACATGCCGTTGGGCAAACCGTGATAGGTATCGAGCATCAGCAACTGATGATGGATCGCCTCGCGATCGGCGGTGCTGCCGGACACGATGGACCACACCGGCGATGCCTTCAATGCCTGCGCGTTGTTGACGCCATGTACCTGCAGACCGATATCTTCCATGAACACATCGCCGCCGCCGGCTTGCTTGCGCAACGCATCCGCATCCACCTTTTGCGTAAAGCGGAAATGTGCGAAGGCAGCTTGCCAATCGTAACCTTGCTGTTTGAGCAGCTGCGCCAACTCCAGCAGCTTGGGATCGTGCGTGCGCTGATAGAGCCACAATACCGAGACCAACTCGTCCTGCCAGCGCATGCGGCCCCAGTCGCGCAACGGGCGCGCCGGCATGGCCTGCAGTTGGTGGTGAAAATAGCGCGCCATCAGGGGCATCACGCGCGGATCGCCGGTAAGCTCGTGATACTGGGTCAGCACCTTGAGCATGACCATGCGTGGCCACCAGTCGTCATTGCTGCGGGGGCCGAACATGCCGTTATCCCATGGATGGTCCAGCGTCCAGTCGATGAAACGCATGGCCTTGATTTTGAGTTTTGGCGAATCCAGCTGCCACGCCAACGGAACCAGGCCATCGAGAAAATATGGGCCGTCTTCCCAGGATTCGCCCTTCCCACCCGACCAGCCGCTGTCCGGTCCCACGATGGGCCAGAACTCATCCAGGTGGCCACCCAAGCCATCCACCTGAATCTGCAATTGCCGCAACAACCAGCCACCGGCCTTGATCGAGCCCGCCGGCAGCAATGCAAAGGGTTGTTGCAGCAAGGGCGCCTGCGGAAACAACGGCGCCTGCCCCGCGCCGCCGGCTGCCATGGCGGTCGCCGAAGCGGCGGCGGCCAGCGGACGGAACGACATCGCACTCATGGCGCCGGTCAACGCCGCACCATGCAGAAAGGCGCGGCGGCTCATCGGAGGAAGCTGGGACATGCGCTGGCCCTCGGCTTATGAGGGGACCGAGTGTTGTTCAATCATCGGACAAATTCAAATGCCGAAGGGTAAATTGAAGGAAAGACGAGCCTTTGCGTCGCAAGCAAAGGCTCACGCAACATTCGCCGACGGCCCGGTCGCCTGCGAACAGAGAGGGCTGGTGACGACGACGATACTTAATTCAGTGTGGCACTAAAGCTTGGAACCGCCATCCACGCGCAGCGTGTCGCCGGTGATCCAGCGCGCATCCTCGGAAGCCAGGAAAGCAATGGCGCCAGCGATGTCGTCCGGCTGGGCGATGCGCTTGATCGACTGCATGGCCAAGGTGATGCTGCGGCCTTCGTCGGTCTTGGTGAAGTTGGACATGTCCGTTTCCACGACGCCCGGTGCGACGGCGTTGACGCGAATACCGCGCGAGCCCAGCGCCGCGGCAAAGTGCTTGACCATCGTATCGATGGCGCCCTTGGTGGCGGCATAGGCAGAAAGATTGCCCGCTGCCGCGTGCGCGGCTAAGGACGACGTGAAAATGACGCTGCTGCCCTCACGCAAAACGCCAAGCAACTGCTGCACCAGAAAAAACGGCGCGCGCACGTTCACCGCAAACAGCTGATCGAAATCGGCAAGCGTGGTGTCTTCGATCGTGGCTGCCTTGGAGATGCCTGCATTGGCAACCAGGATATCCAGTCGCTCACCGACAATGGCGTGCACCTGGCGGGCCAGTTCATGCGGCCCCTCCGGCGCGCCAAGGTCAGCTCCTATTTTTTCTGCGCGGCCACCAGCCTGGCGAATTTCCTCCACCACAGCGTCGGCTTCTTTCTGCGCGCTGCCGTAGTGCACCAGCACCTGGGCACCCGCTTTGGCGAGCGCCAGAGCGGCAGCGCGGCCGATGCCGCGGGATGCGCCGGTCACCAGCGCGGTTTTACCTGAAAGGTTGCTCATGATCATGCTCCAAGTCGTAAGTCACGGAATAGCGTTTTGAACCTTCCATCAGCCAAGCTTCTCAAGCATTGCCTTGGAAGGCATTGGATTGCCTGGAAACACAATCTAAGAGCGCCTGGCGCATTTGAAAAAGACTTTATAAGCTTACAGCCATGCCTGAAATGCATGGCCATGGAGCCTGCCGTGGAACTTCGCCATTTGCGGTATTTCATTGCGGTTGCCGAAACCGGCAGCCTCACGATTGCGGCGGCGCGGCGCTTGCACACCTCACAACCTTCGCTCAGCCGGCAGATCAAGGATCTGGAAGATCAGGTCGGTGCAGAGCTACTGGTTCGAAGCCCGCGCGGCATCACATTGACGGAAGCGGGCAAGGTATTTTTCGATCACGCCAAGATGGCACTGAGCCAGGTCAACGCCGGTATCGAAGCAGCACGCAGGGCCGCGCAACCCGGCAAGCAACGTTTTGCAATGGGTTTTCTTACCGGCCAGGAAATGACATGGCTGCCCGAGGCCATGCATATTCTTCGTGCCGAATTGCCGAACATCGACGTGACGGTTTCCAGCGATCATTCACCGGACCTCGCCGATGCATTGGTCCGCGGAAAACTCGACCTGGCCTTTCTTCGAGCGGAGCCTGGCTACGATCTGATCTATCGTCCCATCATGCAGGAACCGCTGGTCGTGCTGATGCCGAGCGATCATCGTCTTGCGTCGCGAGACAAGGTTCGCGCCAGGGACCTGCTCGGCGAGCCCTTTATCGGCATGGGCAACAAAGCCAACGTGCTGCGCGTCGTCATCGACGATTATCTGCATAGCGCGAACGTAGACATCACTCCCAGCCAGGTGGTCGACAATCCAGCCACGTTGATGTCGCTGGTCGCTTCGACGCGGGGCATTACCTTGATTCCAGCGTATGTGCAGAACTTGATGCCGTGGTCGGTGACGAGCCGTCCATTGGCGGGCAAGGCACCCAGCATTGATCTGGCGGTCGGGTATAGCCGAACGAACAGCTCGCCCATTCTGAAGATGTTCCTGTCGCACGTGGATGAGCTGATATCACGGGTGAGTTCGCCCAAACCGCGATAAATGGCACAGGGCTTTTCAGCGCCCTCCCCTACGGCAACAAGGAGAGCGGGCGTGGGTTGGTGGTGATGCGCAGTCGAACCATGATGTTGCTACGCACATCATTCCCGGTCTTTCTACTACATGTTTAGTTGACAGCGCCCAGGATCGGACTAGAATCTACCATAGTAGTGGCGGCCATCATGAAGATATCGCTTACCGATCGCGAAGCCGACGTCATGCAGGTGCTGTGGGATTACGGCCCTTCGGTGGTCTCCGAGGTGCGCGAGCGATTGAGTGATCCGCTGGCCTATACCACCGTGCTGACCGTGCTGCGCACGCTGGAAGCGAAGGGCTACGCCGGGCATGACGAAGAAGGACGCGGGCATCGTTATTTCGCCAGCGTAAAACAACAGGCTGCGCGCAAAAGCGCGTTGCAGCACCTGACCGACAAGCTGTTCAAGGGCTCGGCAGAACTGCTTTTCTCGCACCTGGTTTCCGATCAAAAGCTGACGCCGGAACAGATCAAGCGCATGCGCCAGTTGCTGGCCAATCAATCCGGCAAGGAGAAGCCGTGATGCTGGCCATGATCAGCTATGTGGTGATGATTGGCCTACTGCTGAGCGCAGCGGCGCTGGTGGCCGAACACGCAGCCAGGCAGCGTGGAACGCCAAGGCGATGGATATGGATGACGGCCATTGTGGCCAGCTTGCTGATTCCGCTGATCATTCCCAACGTTACCGTCCGCATGCCGGATCTGGTCAGGCCGGCCGATACCAGGGAGTCGATCGCCTTGCGCGACATGACTTCGGTGCACGTGCCAGTGGCGCTGCTCGATCTCGGCATGCCGGATACCGCTGCGAAACAGCCTGGCTTCGACGTTTTTTTTCATCGGCTATGGTTGGGCATTTCGCTAGCGATGTTGATCGGATTGGCCATCAGCGGCGGCCTGCTCTTTGCGCGCAAGCGTCGCTGGGCGCAGGGCCATCTCGGCGACACGCCGGTATTGATCGCGCCCGATGTGGGGCCTGCCGTCGTCGGCCTGCTGCGTCCACGCATCGTGATACCGGCGTGGCTGCTGCATGAGCCGGCCGACCGACAGCAGTCCGTACTGGCGCATGAACAATCCCATCTGGATGCGCGCGATCCGCAAACACTCACCCTGGCGCTGTGCCTGCTGGTGGTGATGCCGTGGAACCTGCCGCTGTGGTGGCAACTTCGTCGGCTGCGCCGCGCCATCGAGGTGGACTGCGATGCACGCGTGCTGCGCAGCGGCCGCGATATGGCGCAGTACTGCGAAACCTTGATTCAAGTGGGCCAGAACCAATCCCGTTATATCGGCGCCGTGGCTGCCATGTCGGAGTCCGGATCGTTTCTTGAACAGAGGATCAAAATCATGTTGTGCAAACCAGGAAAGCGGGCGCGCCTGTCGGCGCTGGCGATGATCGCTGCATCGATAGGCATGGCGGCCTTTGCCGCGCAGGTAACGCCACCGGGCGCGGATGATGCATCGGCGAAGCACGAGGTAAGCGTGAGCCCTACGGTGCTCACCCGCTATGCAGGTTTCTACCGATTCGGCCCGTACGCGGTGATGACGGTGAAGCTGGACGGATCGCAGCTTGAAGCCCAGCTCACGGGGCAGGCGTTCCTTCCGATCTATCCGAGCAGCGATACGGCCTTCTTCTACAAAGCCGTCAATGCGCATATGAATTTCGTCGTGCCTGCGCAGGGCCTGGTCACTGCCATGGAGTTCTACCAGAACGGTCACCACACCAGCGCCCCGCGCATCGACGCCGCTACCGCGCAGCGTATCCAGAACGCGCTGGAAAAACGGATAAGCGCCCAACAGCCCTACCCGAATAGCGAACAGATGCTGCAGGTCCTTCTGGCCGACAACCCCGATGCCAGCCAATTGAGTCCGGCTTTGGCGCAGGCCATGCGCGAGCAGCGGCCGCGCACAGAAGCCTTCTTCGGCAAGCTCGGTCCGGTGACGTCGCACCAGTTCATCGGAGTCAATCCCCGTGGATGGGACAAATACCTGGTCCAACACGCGAACGGTACAGAGCAGGTGAGCTTTGTGCTCGATGACGATGGGACGATCGTCGGAGCACTTCGTCAGCCGTGATGCATCGTCGTCCCGGCGAAAACAGGCTGAGGCGATAAATCTGAATAAGTATCGCCATCTACGGCGTCATGGCGGGTCCTTCTCATACCGCGTAACGCCATCCGGCAATTGCACCCACGCATGCCGCCTGCACTCGTATACCGAATCCTGCGGCGGCGGAAAGGCGGGATCGGCGAAAGCGCCAACCGCCACGCTCACGTAGCGGTCGTTGCCCTCTTCGGTATGGAACACGTTGCTGCCGCAGATGGGACAGAAGCGGAAGCGGAACGCCGCACCCTGGTCGCCGCTGCGCACGAACTCGGTGGCTTGGCCGGTAACCTTGAAAGGCCCGGCAAACGAAGCGAGTGCTGCGAAGACGCTGCCGGTGCGTTGCTGGCAGGCCAGGCAGTGGCAAACGCCGGTACCCACGATTTCTCCCTGCACTTCAATGCCTAGCTGGCCGCAATAGCAGGAAGCGGTTCTGCTTGTCATGGCGATCCTCGCAGGCTGCCGGTTTTGCGGATGGTACGGCGCACGTAGACTGGGATGGAATCCCAGCATCGCCATGCGAGTTAATGCTGGGATTCCACCCCAACCCACGTGCCTTGCCCGCCTTACCGGCCGATGGCGTCCAGTTGCGCCAGCACATTTTGCGGCAGCTGCTGTGTCGCGGCCTGCAGGTTCTCGCGCAGATGCTGCAGCGAAGAGGTGCCGGGAATCAGCAGGATGTTTGGTGCGCGCTGCAGCAGCCAGGCAAGCGCGATCTGCATGGGCGTGGTGCCAAGCTCGGCGGCGATGTTGGACAACGCGGATGACTGGATCGGCGTAAAGCCGCCCAGCGGAAAGAATGGCACGTAGGCGATGCCAGCCTTGGCCAGTTCGTCGACCAGCACATCGTCGTTGCGATGGACCAGGTTGTAGTGGTTCTGCACGCAGACGATGTCGGCAATGCCTTGCGCTTCCTTCACCTGCACGGCGGTGACATTGCTCAGGCCGATGTGGCGCACCAGACCTTGCTGCTGGAGTTCGGCGAGTGTCTCGATCTGCCCGGCAATCGAACCTTCACTGGGCTCATGCACATTGCCCATGATGCGCATATTGACGACGTCGAGCGCGTCCAATCCCAGGTTGCGCAAATTGTCGTGCACCGCGCGCCGGATGTCTTCGGGCTGTTGCGCCGGTTGCCACGATGCATCGTCGCCACGCACGGCGCCGACCTTGGTGACGATCAGGAGATCGCGCGGATAAGGGTGCAAGGCTTCGCGAATGATCTGGTTGGTGACGTGCGGCCCGTAGAAATCGCTGGTGTCGATATGGTTGACGCCGGCCGCGACCGCTTCGCGCAGCACGGCAATGGCGGTGTTGCGGTCCTTGGGCGGACCGAACACGCCGGGGCCGGCCAGTTGCATGGCGCCGTAGCCCATGCGGTTCACGGTGCGGTCGGCGAGCGGAAAAGTGCCGGCGGCGGAAGCGAGCTTCGTCATGGAGTTCTCCTGGGTGGTAGGCATGAGTGGGTAGACTCCCACTATGCGGCCGGCCGGGTTGTTAGATAATCCAGGCCAATGTGCACGGGCTGTGCAAAAGGCTGAACAATGGCCGTAGAGTTCAACGACCTCGCCGCTTTTCTTTCCGTGACCCGCGCCGGCGGCTTTCGCGATGCGGCACGGGCCAGCGGCGTTTCCGCATCCGGTTTGAGCGCAGCGGTGCGACGGCTGGAAGCAAAGTTGGGGGTGCGACTGCTCAATCGCACCACGCGCAGCGTTGCGCCCACCGAAGCTGGCCTGCGATTGATAGAGAGATTGGCGCCTGCATTGGCCGAAATGGAAGCCGCGCTGGATGTGCTGAACCGGTTCCGCGATAGTCCGGCCGGCACGCTGAAACTCAACGTGCCGGCCGGTGTGGCGCGCGTGGTCTTGCCGCCGATCATCACGACATTCCTGCAAGCCTATCCGGACATTCGCATTGAAACGGTGGTGGAAGACAGTTTCGTCGACGTGCTTTCCGCCGGCTGCGATGCCGGCATTCGCTACGACGAGCGGCTGGAGCAGGATATGGTGGCGATTCCGATCGGGCCGCGCCTGCAGCGCTTTGCCACTGCTGCGGCGCCAGGCTACCTGGATCGGCATGGCCGCCCGCAGCATCCGCGCGACCTGCTTTCCCACGCTTGCCTGCGCGGACAATTCGCCAGTGGCGCGTTACCGGTGTGGGAATTCGAACGCGATGGCGAAGTGATCCGCGTGGATGTAACCGGGCCGCTGCTGGTACGCCCAGGGCCCGCGTTCGACCTGGCGGTGAGCGCCGCAGTCGGTGGGCTTGGCATCGTGCATCTGTATGAGGATTGGGTGCGCCCGCATCTCGACAGCGGCGCGCTCGAACCGATTCTGCAGCCGTGGTGGCAGAACTTCGCCGGGCCGTTTCTTTATTACCCAGGGCACCGTCACTTGCCGGCACCGCTGCGTGCGTTTGTAGATTTTGTGAAGGAAAGCAACGCATCGACCGCTGCGATGCCATGACGCGTGCAGCGATTCTTTCGTTGCGCGGAAGGCTGCCTGCCATGCGGCAAGGCTTCGATCCATCCGTCGACGCGCGTACAGTTGCGGCCACCTCCCGCCTCCCCCAGCCCAGGAGTCTTCCGTGATGGCGCCCTTGCCTGCTTCACCCTTGCTCGACCGCATCGGCATGCGGTTGCCGATCATCCAGGCGCCGATGGCGGGCGTGTCCTCGCCGGCCATGGCGGCGGCAGTGACCCAACACGGCGGCCTCGGCTCGCTGGGCATGGGTGCGATGACGGCAGCGCAGGCGCGCGAAGCGATCCATCAATCTCGGGCGTTGAGCCCGGGGCCGCTCAATGTGAACCTGTTCGTGCATCGGCCGGCGCTAGCCGACGCGCAGAAGGAGGCTGCGTGGCTTGCGCGCTTGGGTTCGGAATTCGAACGCGCAAAGGCACAACCGCCGGAACGCTTGCGGGAAATCTACACGTCATTTCTTGCCGACGACGACATGCTCGCCATGCTGGCGGATGAAAAGCCGAAGGTGGTGAGCTTTCATTTCGGCGTGCCGCGGCCGGATCAAGTTGCGACATTGCACACTGCTGGCAGCATATTGCTTGCGTCGGCCACCAATGTCGAAGAAGCCAAGCTGCTTGAAGCGGCCGGCATCGATGCGATTGTCGCGCAAGGTTATGAAGCGGGCGGCCATCGCGGCATGTTCGACCCGGATGGCGAAGACAGCCGCATGGGCACGCTTGCGTTGACGCGGGTGCTGGTGCGCAGCTTGGACATTCCGGTGATTGCCGCCGGCGGCATCATGGATGGCGCTGGCATTGCCGCGGCGCTGAAGCTCGGCGCGGTGGCCGCGCAATTGGGCACGGCGTTCGTGCCCACGGATGAATCGCTGGCCGACCAGGGATTTCGTGCGTTGCTTTTCAGCGATGCCGCGCATCACACGGTGATGACGCGGGTGATTTCAGGACGGCCTGCGCGCAGCCTGGCGAATGCGTTTACGCGCTGGGGGGCGCAGGTGCCGGACGATGCGGTACCGGACTATCCGGTGACCTACGATGCGGGCAAGGCGTTGCA
>NZ_DATJMN010000242.1:0-6186 GCF_035508675.1 Dyella sp. | reverse complement strand
CGTGGACGGCGTGCCGATTTTCCAGTAAAGCAACACCGTGCCGATCGGAACGACCAAGGCGATAACCAGCATGAGCGCAAACACGCCCGGCGAGCGACCCGATCGGCGGCCATGCCGCAACAAAGGAAACAGCAGCAATGCCAGCGCCACAGCGACCATCGCTGCGGCGGCGATATAGAAAAGCGATTTCACCAATCGTCCCCATTGTCGGTCGGTGCGGTGGGCGTTCCGGCGCGGCCGCGCTTGCGTATGGTGTTCACCACGACGACACCACCGGCGATAAGGATCAGTAGCGGCCCGAACCACAGCAACCAGGTGCGACCGTTGACGGGCGGATCGTAGAGCACGAAATCGGAGTAGCGATCCACCAGGTATTGTTTGATCTGCGCGTCGCTTTTGCCTTGCTGCATCAGTTCGAACACTTTGTGGCGTATATCGCGCGCAAAGTCGGCGTTGGAGTCGGCAAGGTCTTCGTCCTGGCAAACCAAGCAACGCAATTGGCTGGTAAGGTGCTGAAAGCGCAGTTCTTCGGCATGGTCGCGGAACGGCAGCGGATCGATCGCCTGAGCGAACGCGGCGCTGCCCAATGCGATCAGCGCAACGAGCGCGGCGATACGCACAAAGCGGCCCGTCATGGCGCCTCCTTCTGTAGCGCTTCGATCGCGGGTTTGAGTTGTTGTTCGATCACATCCGGTGTCAGCGGTCCAATGCGCTTGTATCGAATCACGCCCTTGCCGTCGATCAGGAAGGTTTCCGGTGCGCCATATACGCCAAAGTCGATGGCGGTATGGCCCGATTGATCGGCGATCACCGTGTCGTAAGGGTTGCCGTGTTGGGTCAACCAGGTTTTGGCGTCGTTGGGGTCGTCTTTGTAGTCGTAGCCGATCACCGGGATGCCGAAGCTCTTGGACTCGGCCATCAGCACGGGATGTTCTTCGCCGCACGCGAAGCACCAACTTGCGAAGACATTCACCAGGTATGGCTTGCCGAGCATCGATTCCTTGCTCACCATGCGGGCAGGGTCGTCGAGCTTGGGCAGCACATAGGCGGGTGCCGGTTTGTTGATCAACGGCGACGGCACGGCCGTCGGATCGTGCGCGCTGTTCCACCAGATGCCGAAGCCAAGCAGGACCGCCAGCAGCGCGAAACCGAAAAAGGGTACCAGCCGGGTCATGCGCGCGATTCCTGCAGCGTGCTGGAAACCGTCTGTGCTTGTTCCGCTTCGCGCTTGACGCGGAAACGACGGTCACCCGCGCTGACAAATCCGCCGAGCATCATGAACAGCCCGCCGCCCCAAATCCAGCGGACGAAGGGCTTGGTGTAAAGGCGAAGCGCCCAGGCACCTTCCACATGCTGGGGATCCATCGGCTCGCCCAGCGCGACATACAGGTCGCGCGAGATGCCCGGATCGATGGAGGATTGCGTCTGCACTTGCTCGTGCGAATACGTACGCTTCTGCGGATGCATCACCGCAACCGGCGAGCCGTTGTGCGTTACCGTCACCACGCCTTGCTCGGCCACCCAGTTGGGGCCCTGCGCCTGCGTAACACCGTCGAAGCGAAATTCATAACCGCCCACGACGGCCACCTGGCCTGGCGACAGACGCACATCGCGCGTGACGCTGAGCGACTCCGAAAGCAATACGCCAATTAGAAAAACCGCAACGCCGAGGTGCGCCAGCAACATGCCGGCCATTTCGGCCGGATAACGCCGCCCGCGCGGCATCTCGCGCCAGCGCTTGACGAGATACAACACGACGCCGACACCTACCCACACGGCGCTGGCGACGCCGGCAATCGCCTTGAGCTGGCCTTGTACGAAAACCATCGAGACGACGGCGCAAGCGAGTGCGGCAACGCCGGCACGCACCAGCACTTGCTTGAGCATCGGCGTGTCGCTCTTGCCCCAGCGCAAGTACGGCCCAAACGGCAGCAGCACCACCACCGGCAACATCAAGAGCGGAAACAGCAAGCCGAAATAGGGTGGTCCCACGGAGATTTTGCCCAAATTAAAGGCATCCCCCAGCAGCGGGAACAGCGTGCCCAACAACACCATTGCCGCCGCGACGGTAAACATCAGGTTGCCGATCAGAATCGCGCTTTCGCGCGAGACCAGCGCGAACGCTTTGCCGCCGGCTACCTTCGGCGCACGCAAGGCGTACAACAGCAGCGATCCGCCCACGACAACGGCCAGGAAGCACAAAATAAACGTGCCTCGGCGAGGATCGGATGCAAACGCGTGCACCGACGTGAGAATGCCCGAGCGCACCAAGAACGTGCCCAACAATGACAGCGAGAATGCGAACAACGACAACAGAATCGTCCATGCGCGCAACGAACCGCGCTTCTCCGTGACGGCTTGCGCGTGGATAAGCGCCACGCCGACCAGCCATGGCATAAAGCTGGCGTTCTCCACCGGATCCCAGAACCACCATCCACCCCAGCCGAGCTCCGCGTAAGCCCACCAGCTGCCAGCGACAATGCCGCACGAAAGAAAACCCCATGCCGCATTGGTCCACGGTCGCGCCCAGCGCACCCATGCCTGCTCCATGGAACCACCGAGCAAGGCGGCGATGGAGAACGCAAATGCTACGGAAAACCCCACATAACCCATGTACAGCACGGGCGGATGGAAGGTCATGCCGGGATCTTGCAGCACGGGATTGAGGTCCGCGCCGTCCGGCGGCATCGGCAGCAAACGGCCAAACGGATTGGAGGTAAACAGGATGAAGCAAAGAAATCCCACCGAGATAATGCCGAGCACGGCAATCACGCGTGAGAGAAACACCTCCGGCAATTGACGACTGAACAGCGCCAGCGCAACCGTCCACACGTTGAGGATGAGCACCCACAGCAGCATCGAACCTTCGTGCGCGCCCCACACGGCGGCGATGCGGTAGTACCAGGGCAATTGCAGGTTGGAATTGGCCGCCACGTACTGCACGGAAAAGTCGAAGTGCACAAACGCCCATACCAGTATCGCGAAGGCGAGCGCTACAAACACCGCCTGTCCGGTCGCGGCCGGGCGCGCAACGGCCATCAACGCACGATGGCCGCGCCACGCGCCGATCAGCGGCAGCACGCTTTGCGCGACCGCGAGCATTAACGCGAGGATAAGCGCGAGTTGACCGAGTTCGGGCGTCATAGCTGCTGTTTGTCCTGGTTGGCGGCCTCGTCGATGCGCTTGCCGGCGTGTGCCTTGGCCATCGCGTCCTTCAGCTCTTTGGGCATGTAGGTTTCGTCATGCTTGGCAAGCACTTCGGTGGCGACGAAGCGCGCGCCATCCATGTGGCCGGTGGCGATCACCGATTGGTTTTCGCGGAACAGGTCCGGAAGAATGCCGTTGTATTCCACCGGCATGACGCCGCTGGCATCGACCACCGTAAAGGTGACTTTCAGCGAATCGTTGCTGCGCTGGATCGAGCCGGCTTTCACCATGCCGCCGAGACGGAAGGTCTTGTAGCCGGTCGCATCGCCTGCTTGCACCTGGCTGGGCGTAAACAGGTAATTCATGTTCTGCTGCAGCGCGTATACCACCAAGGCCGACGCGACGATGACGGCAACCAGTACGGCAATGACAATAGTGAGGCGGCGTTGGCGCGTTGGATTCATAGTGACTCGCGATGTTCGGCCCGACTCAGGTCGAGGCCGCGGAAGTTCGGTTGCCGCGTTCTTTGCGCGCATCCTGCCGAGCGATGCGCGCGCGCAGTTCGCGCAGCAGACGGCGGCGACGTAATTGCGGCGCCAGCCAATCGATCAGAAGCACGACAAAAAACACGCCATAAGCAGGCCATACATAGGCGGCATAACCGCCCATGGCGAGAAAGGATGAGAGCGAAGAGGCATTCATGCTCGTGCCTCACGCTCGGCAATCTGGCGTACCCAATCTTTGCCGCTTTCCAGCGCTAGCAGATCGGCACGCGTACGGCCGCATAAACTGGCGATGTAATAAAGCTTGGTGGCGGCCATCATGGTGAGCAGCGGCCAGATCATCGACGGCGCCATGGTGGACGGCCCGAGCAGTCGGATGGTGGAACCTTGGTGCAAGGTGTTCCACCACACCACCGAGAAATGCACGATAGGCACGTTGACGATGCCGATCAACGCGAGAAATCCGGCGGTGCGTGCACCTTGCCGGCGATCTTCGAACGAGTGATACAAGGCGATCACGCCCAGATACAAAAACAGCAGCACCAACTCGGACGTGAGGCGCGCATCCCACGTCCACCAGGTGCCCCACATGCGTTCGCCCCAAAGCGAGCCGGTGACCAGCGTGATGAACGTAAACGCAGCGCCGATCGGTGCGGACGCCATCGCGACCACTTCGGCCAGCTTGATGCGCCACACCAGCGCCATGAACGCCGAAATGCCCATCACCGCATAGATGAAAAGGCTCATCCAGGCGCACGGCACGTGGATGAAGATGATGCGGTAATCATCGCCTTGCTGGTAATCGGGCGGCGCCAATACCAGGCCGCCGTATAGCGCGACGATGCCGAGCACCAAGGCCAGCGCGATGGCCCACGGCCGCACCGCGCCGGCAAAACGGTAGAACACCGGCGGCGAACTGAGCTTGTGCAACCACAGAGGAATCCAGTTGGCCATGCTACGAATCCAGCGCAATGCGAAGTGCAGCCGCGCAAGCCAGCGGAGCCAGCACCACGGCCAGGACGAGCGCCGCACCCAACCATGCGATGGGAGCGATCCAGGGCAGCCCCTCCTGGGCGGCTGCCAGCGCCCCGGCGGCGAAGATCACCACCGGCACGCATAGCGGCAGCAGCATCAGTGCCAGGAGCATACCAGAGCGCCGCGTGCCCGCCGTCAGCGCCACCAGGATGCCGCCCAGCAGGCTGAGCAGGGGTGTGGCGAGCAACAGTGCCAGCAGCAGGACGGGCATGACCGAAGCGGGCAGGTGCAACATGCCGGCGAGCAACGGGGCGACCACGATCAACGGCAGCGCCGTCGCAAGCCAGTGCGCGAGAATCTTCATCCCCAGCATCAGCGCCAGCGGCTGCGGCGCGAGCATCAGTTGTTCCAGCGAGCCATCTTCGATGTCGCTGCGGAACATGGCATCCAACGCCAACAACATGGCCAGCAGCACCGTGACCAGCACCGCCCCAGCGGCGATTCGCCGCAGCAAGGCGCTCTCCGGGCCGAGCGCGAACGGAAACAGCGACGTAACGATGAGCGCATACAGCACCGGCAACACCATGTCGCCGCGCTGGCGCCACGCCAATGTCAGATCCCGATGCAGGACGGCCGCACATGCGTGCATCAAACCGGGGCGGCGCAGATCAGTCATGCAGGCGAACCCGCTGCGGCTCGCCGCCATGGAATTGCACGGCGCCATGGCTGGTAACCAACGCGGCGCCGCCATGCGCGATATGGGCCTCGAGCAGGGCGTCGACCAGTTCGATGCCGGAGCGATCCAGGTTGGCGTAGGGTTCATCCAGCAGCCACAACGTTGCGGGAATCAACAACAAGCGCGCCAGCGCCACGCGTTTCTTTTGGCCTGCGGAGAGTTTGCGTACGGGCTCATCTTCGTATCCGGTCAAACCGACTCGCGTGAGTGCCTCATCGATATGGCTGTGGTTGCGGTGGCCGTGCAAGCCGATGGTGAAGCGCAGGTTTTCGCGCGGGCTCAACTCTGCCTTCAGGCCGAGCTGGTGGCCGAGGAAAACCACTTCGCCGCTGCAACGATCCCAGGTCAGCGGTTCGCCGCGCCAAAGCAGTTCGCCTTCCTCTGGACGCAACAAACCGGTGAGGATGCGCATCAAGGTGGTTTTGCCGCTGCCGTTGTCGCCTTCGATCAGCATCAGCTCGCCCGTGGCAAGGCGAAAATCCAGCGGACCGAAGACGGATTCGTCCTGACGGTGGAAGCCCAGGGCACGGGCTTCGAGCAAGGTGGCGGTGGGTGGGGTATCGGTCATCGCCGGCATTGTGAGTAATGCTTAACCGGCTTGTCCATGCGGCGGACTATCGCTGCACAACCGCAGGCGCGCATAGCCATTGCCAAGCCCATGAACATAGGCTTTTTGCTGGAATTGCTGCGCCAGTGCGTCGGTCTCGGCGAGCGTCGGCCCGACCACGAAAAAACTGGGTTCGCGCCAACCCTGGCCTACGCCGATGGCAGGCCTAACGACCATCGGTACCGGTAGCTTGCGCAACGCGACAAGCAAAGCATGTT
>NZ_DATJMN010000241.1:0-10933 GCF_035508675.1 Dyella sp. | reverse complement strand
AGGCGGCAGGCTTGAGCGGTTATGGTGCGCATTGGGCGGGGCAAGGCGCACCGTTGGCGCGAGCGTTGTCCACCGCAGCCCTGATGCAGACGCTGGAAAGCGAATTGGCCAGTACGCTGGCATGAAATCCCAGCTCTATTGAGGTCTCCGCTGCTGGGATTTCATCCCAGCCTACGCGCGCGGCAACGCTGCTATGCGCGCCACAAAACCTGTAGCAAACTCCGCGCAGCCATTGCTCCATTCCATCACTGCGAGGCATGCCCCATGGACCGCATCGACGCCATGAAAGTGTTCGTTTCGGCGCTGAATGAAGGCAGCCTTGCCGGCGCAAGCCGCAAAACCGGGCGATCTGCAGCCGCGGTGAGCCGGGCGATTGCCTTTCTCGAAGCGCATGTCGGTGTACCGCTGCTGCACCGGACCACACGCTCCATCAAGCTGAGCGAAGCCGGCGAACGCTATGCCATGGCCTGCCGGAAGGTGCTGGCGGATCTGGAGGAAGCGGATCGCCAGGCCGCCGGGGAGAAGTCGGTGCCGCGCGGCACCTTGACCATCACCGCCACCGTGTATTCCGGCGTGGAATTGCTGCGACCGATCGTCGACGCTTTCATGGAGCAACATCCGACCGTCAACGTGCGCATGTATCTGCTGGAACGGCCGGTCAACCTGATCGATGAAGGCATGGACCTGGCCTTGCGCATTACGCATCTCCCCGATTCGACACTGGTGGCACAGCGTGTCGGGGACGTGCGCAGGGTTGTCGTGGCCTCGCCGCGTTACCTGGCCACGCATCCGCGCATCGACGAGCCGGTGCATCTGTCCAAGCATCCCGTGATCGCCTTGCAGCACAGCGGCACGGATTCGTGGACGTTTCCGCCGCTGGAGGGTTCGGCCGTACCGCAATCCGTCCCCATCATGCCTCGCCTGGTGGTGAACAACGTGCGTGCCGCCATTGCATCGACCGTGGATGGGCACGGTGTGACGCGCCTTCTGTCGTATCACGTAGCATCGGAAATCAAGCAAGACTTGTTGCGCATCGTGCTGGCCGATGCGGAACCCGCACCGATTCCCGTCCATCTCGTTTCACCGTATGGACGTCTTTCCGTGCCGAAGGTACGCGCTTTCGTGGACTTTGCGCTGCCGCGCCTGCGCAAGCAGTTTGCGAGCCTGGCGCGGGATGCGGAAACCAAGCCCGACACGCCGATTCCACCGCGCCGCGGAAGAGTGTCTGCCGGATAGCAGGGATTCGATAACACGCATGACGAGCCTAGATTGAAGGTGTCGGCGCTAGCGCTGGCTTCCCTTCCTTCCTATAAGAGATCGTCATCATGAGCAACTCACGCAAAGTCGCCATCGTTACCGGCGCATCGCAAGGCATCGGCGCAGCCCTGGTCAAGGCGTTCCGCGATCGCGATTACCGCGTCGTCGCCAATTCGCGCTCCATCAAACCGTCCGGCGACCCAGACGTGCTGGCCATTTCCGGCGATATTGCCGATCGCGCGGTGGCCGAACGCATTATCAAGGAAGCGCTGGACCGGTTCGGCCGCATCGACAGCTTGGTGAACAACGCAGGCGTGTTCGTGGCCAAGCCGTTTACCGCCTATACCGCTGAGGACTACGCCAATGTCCTCGCCACCAACCTCAATGGTTTCTTCCACATCACGCAGCTGGCCGTCGCCGAGATGGAGAAGCAGCGCAGCGGGCACATCGTGAACATCACTACCACGCTGGCGGAATACGCCATCGATGGCGTGCCGTCGGTGCTCGCTTCGCTGACCAAGGGTGGCCTGAATGCAGCAACCAAGTCGCTAGCGATCGAATACGCCAAGCGCGGCGTACGCGTCAACGCGGTAGCGCCCGGCGTAATCAAGACGCCGATGCATGCACCTGAAACCCACGCTGCGCTGGCCTCGCTGCATCCGGTCGGCCGCATGGGCGAGATCGGCGACGTTACGGACGCCGTGCTGTATCTGGAATCCGCCGGTTTTGTCACGGGCGAAATCCTGCACGTCGACGGCGGCCAGAGCGCCGGTCATTGACAGCCTCCGGGCGAGCGCAACGCTCGCCCGGCTACCGAGGAGCATCGTCATGCCTATCGTCACTATCAAAGTCACCCGCGAAGGTTCAGGCCCAAGTCGCCATGCGCTGACCGCGGAAGAAAAGGCTGCATTGATCAAGGGAACGAGCCAGCTGTTGCTGGACGTGCTGAACAAGCCGCTCGAATCCACGTTCGTGGTGATCGAGGAAGTGCCGCCGGAAAACTGGGGCTGGGGTGGATTGCCCGTGCCCGAGTACCGAAAACAGCAACAGTCAAAACACCAATGACCGATTCCATTGCACACGACTAACCAGGCAACCCCTATGTCAGCGCAGGCAGATACAGGTGCTTACGGCGTCGGTGGCGCCAGCGCGCCAGCCAGTTATGCAGAACGCAATGCAAGGTACTGGAAACGCAACTTGCTGGTGTGCGTGTTCGGTTCCTTTACCACGCTGGTCAGTCTCAGCATGCTGCTGCCGTTTCTGCCGCTATACGTGCAGCAACTGGGCGTAACCTCGTCTGCTGCGGTGATGCAGTGGTCTGGCGTCGCGTTCGGTGCAACGTTTCTGGGCACTGCCCTTACGGCACCGCTATGGGGTCACCTGGCCGATCGCTACGGCCGCAAGCCGATGCTGGTGCGCGCGGCCATCGGCATGGCCATCATGATGTCGCTGATCGGCATGGCGCACAGCGTGATCGAACTGGTGGCGTTGCGGCTGGTTGCCGGCTTGGCCGGCGGCTACGCCTCGGCCTCGATCGTGATGGTCGGTACGCAAGCGCCGCGCGAGCGCGCCGGCTGGGCGCTCGGCATCCTGTCGACCGGCGCATTGACCGGCAACCTGGTTGGGCCGCTGGTCGGTGGTTTTTTGCCGGGATGGGTGGGTATACGCGGCACGTTCTTCGTCGGCGGCGCCTTGATTGCTGTCGCGGCAGCCGCGACGGTGTTGCTGGTGCGGGAAGATTTCGATCGCGCGCGGGATGTCAAAACCCGGGTCAATGCAAGGAGCGAAGCGGCTGCGCCTCGGCAACGCATGCTTATTGCCGCACTGCTGGTCACGGCGATGATGGTGCTGCTGGCCAACATGTCGATCGAGCCGATCATTACGGTCTACGTGGCGCAATTGGGTGTCGCCGCCAATCGCCTTGCCCGCACCGCCGGCATCATCATGGCCGCCTCCGCATTCGGGAGCATGCTGACCGCCGCGCGCCTCGGCGCACTCGCCGATCGGGTAGGAAGCTGGAAAGTAATCGTCGGCTGCCTGCTGGCAACCGGACTGGTGATGGTGCCGCAAGCCTTCGTGGCGCAATGGTGGCAGCTGGCGCTGCTGCGCGCGCTGATGGGAATGACCATCGCCGGGTTGTTACCGGCGATCAGCAAGCTGGTGCGGCACATTGTGCATGAGCACAGCATCGGCAAGACACTTGGTTACTTGCAGTCGGCACAGTTTGCCGGACAGGTGATCGGGCCGCTGATCGGCGGCCAGATGGGTGCAAGGTTTGGACTGTCCGAGGTGTTTTTTGCAACGGGTTCGTTGTTGGTATTGTGCGCAGGGCTCAACTATGGGGTGTATCGCCGGCGCGCAGAGGCCAGGATACAGCCCCGGCTTTACTAGGTTTTCCGACACCCGATTTCACCCAGCCTGCGGACTGCGCGTCATCACGCAGCAACGGCAAACCCTGGCGGTGGGCGCCGCCGGCCCGAGGTTTGAAGCTTTCCATAAGCTTGGGCAAGGCATCATTGGCGGAAATTCACGTTCCGCCGGAACACCACCACGGGAGTCGTCACATGAAAAAGCAAATCGCCCAGGCACTCGCCCTGGCGGGCCTGCTCTGCACGCCGCTATGGGCTGCCGCGCAAAGCGCAGATACCTACAAGGTCACGCATCAATATGCGCTCGGCGGCACCGGCGGCTGGGACTACCTGTCGCTGGACCAGGCCGCGCATCGCCTGTTCATTGCGCGCGATGACCGGATCATGGTGGTCGATCCGGCCAACGGCAAGCTAGTAAAGGAGATTCCCGGCATGAAGCATGTGCACGGCGTAGCGCTGGTGCCCAGCCTGCATCGCGCCTACGCCAGCAACGGCCACGGCGACAATGTCAGCGTGATCGACCTGAACACGCTCAAGGTGATCGGCCATATCGCCGTCAGCGGCAAGGACCCCGATGCCATCCTCTACGATCCGGCCACGTCGCACGTGCTGACCATGAATGGCGACAGCAACAATATCAGCGTGATCGATCCGGCCAGCGGCAAGGAGCTCTCCACGATCGCGCTGGATGGCAACCCCGAGTTCGCGGCAGCCGACGGCCAGGGCAATGTCTACAACAACATCGAGGACAAGGCCGAGCTGGCACATATCGATACCAAGACCGGCAAGGTGTTGAACACCTGGTCGCTGGCGCCGTGCGAAGGTCCCACCGGCCTGGCGCTGGATGTGGCGAACAAGCGCGTATTTTCCGCTTGCGCGAATGGCTGGCTGATCGTGACCGACGCGACCGACGGCCATCAGGTGGCCAAGCTGCCGATCGGCAAGAAGCCCGATGCCGCGGCTTACGATCCGCAATTACATGAGGTGTTCGCCTCCAGCCGCGAGGGTGTGCTGAACGTGTATCACCAGGATTCGGCGGATCAGTACTCCACGGTGGCGGATGTGCCGACCATGAAGAGTGCACGCACCATGGCGCTGGATACGGCCGCGAACCAGGTTTATCTGGTGGGCGCCAAAGTGGCGGAGAAAGGCAAGCCGGTGAGCGGATTTACGCTGCTGGTGGTGGGTAAGTAAGCCGCAAAGGCGAAAAGCTCCCTCCCCTGCGGCAGTAGGGGAGGAGACGCATCATGACGAGCGCGAGATACATGCTCCGCTTCAACCACAGCACACGCCCACCCGCTTCCTTGGCGGGCACGCGGCCCCTGTTCACCCATGGGACATTGGAAACCGGCGACACTTCACGCTCTCCAATGTCCTTCCAGCTTTAAAAACAGGGAATGCTCGTGCCGTACCGCAAGACCTTTCGACGCTCTTTTCACCCCTTGGCTTGCCTGCTGCTGTCGGCCTCCTGCCTGGGCCTGATTCCTGCGGCGCAGGCGCAAAAAAGAGCGACGCCCGCGCAAACCGCCCACCAGCTCAACATGCAGGTGAACGATGACCGCATGACGCTGAGCGTGGCCCGGGTACCGCAGATCTACCTGTACGGCCCGATCGATCCCGATGCACCGCGACGCTTCGAATCGTTGATGCGGTCGGGCCGCATCAAGTCGGGTTCGGACGTCTATTTGAATTCGCCCGGCGGCAGCGTCGAGGCCGGCATGGCGTTGGGCCGCTTGTTCCGGCAAGGCTCGATCGTGACGCACCTGGGCGTGCCGCGGCTTCCGCGGCAGACAAGCGCCAGCTACTTCAACCGCTCGGCGATATGCGAAAGCGCCTGTGCCTATGCCTATCTCGGCGGCGTGTACCGATGGGCGGTAAGCGGCACTGATCGCATCGGTTTTCCGACCTACCCTGCGCAGCAGACGCCGGCAGACGTCACGGCCTATCTGAAAGAGATGGGTATCGATCTCGACGCGCTCACCGCTTCCTCTACCGGACCTGCGCCTACCGGGCCGGCACAGGATCCAACGCTATGGCCCAACGGCGAGCAGATGATCGCCAAGGGCCTGGCCAACAACGGGCGGCAGGATCTGATCGCCACCTACAAGTATCTGCAAGGCGCACCTTATCTCGAACTCAAGCAACAGGATCGCAACGGCGAACACAAGATCAGTTTTTTGTGCAAGCCTGGCGGCGCCGAACTCACCACCTATGACACGATTGGCGCCGTGCGTGCTCGCGGCATCGTGACACGCGAACAGCACTCCTATTTCGAACTCAACCAAAAAGAGACACTGCCGGAAGATCGCGGCGGGGTCTCCGTGGTGGACGAATCGGTGGTGATGCAACGCGTCTATCCGTTGAACCAGTTGCAGCAGCTGGCTTCGGCGCAGGCAATGGGCGCGTGGGTGCGCGATCGCCAAGGTATCCGCTACGGCTTCGCCTTCGAAGTGACGGGCGTGAAAAAGGTGCTCAACGATTTCTATAGCGCCTGCACCCAGGCCACGCAGCAACATTCCTGAGACGCCAGGCTGGGATTTCATCCCAGCCTGCTTCAATCCATCACTGCCAACACGCACTCGTCCGCGCCGCAACTGCGGCAGCACACGGCAAAGATCGACAGGCCTTGCGATGCCACCGCCGGCCCGATCAAGCCTTCCAGGTAACCGCTGAAGAACTTGCAGCTCGAGCGGCCTTCTTCCGTGCACAACGGGCTGTTGCGGATATGCAGCTGATTGCCGGAATAATCCACCTCCGCCAGCGTGCGCAAAGCCGGGATGCCGATGCGTCCCATCGCCTCGTCCAGGGCGATCTTCGAGCTCGTGGCATGGTTGCGCTCGAACAGCCAGGCGCCGATGCGTTGGCCGGCCAGCGCCAGCGACGATTCACGCGCCCCCTCTTCCACCGCTTGCTCCAGCTTTTTCAGCCACGGGAATACCTGCGGGTAATCGCCGATCATTTTTGGCAGCAGTTTTTCCACCGCAGCCTGGTCGGCATCGAGCTGGACCAATTCCTTGAACGGTTCCGCCGGTGGCGCGGCCACGGCTGGCGCTGGAGCCGGCGTGCGCATGAAGACGAACTCGGGTTCCGCTTCAAGCGCCGGCTCGGACAGCAACAATGGCTGCGGCTTTACGAAGGCCTGCGAGGCGTCCACAGCCGACGGCGGACTCACTGGCGGCACGGCATCGGGCGCCTTGGTCGAAGGCTTGGCTTCGGCCGGCTTGGATGTTTCGGCAGGCGGCGGTGGCGGCACGTAGTTGGCAGCGACCGAGCGCGACGCGGCGAAATGCGGCTTCGAATGCCCCTCCAGCACCGGCGAAATCTCGAAGCTGATAATGCGCTCGAGTTTATCCAGCGCCGCTTCCAGCGCACGCTGTTTGCGTGCAAGCCCGCGCACCACCATGGTGAGCAGCACACCGTTGCGATCATCCGCCAAACGCTGCCGCACCAATGCAAAGCCGCACGCGGCAGCGCATCGTCCCACGTCAATGAGCAACCCCTCGCGCGCAAGCGCGAGTGCCTGTATTTCCAGCTCGATCATTAGGCCCCCCTGTGTTCGATGCTGGTGGTGCATGAAAGGCGAGAAGCATGAATGGTTTCGCCCATGATTACCGTGATGTGTCGCAAATGACATGCAACAGCATGCACGCATTCGGTACGCATTGCAGCAAAAGCTATCTCTTCAGGCCAATTCGCGCGTTTTGACGACTGACGGCGCCGTTTTTTTGCTACGCGTGAGCCGCACCCGGCTCGCCGCGCCAGAATGAAAACACCAGCAGCACGCCGGCCAGGGCGAGATAGGCACCGGCAAATTGGAAGGCAATCGCGCGCATCGCCGGATCGAGCGTCCACGGCAGATACAAATTGCCGGCCGGCATCACCGAATGGATGATGCCGAACACGCTCAGCACACCACCCAGCAAAGCGATCCACGCCGCGCGGCGCGGCTTGTGGTCGATCATGGCGACCACAAAGCTGGCCCAGATCATCGAGGTGATGATGAAGCCGTTGCCGAGCACGTTGATCACCGCCAGCTCCGAAATGCCTTGCGAGGTATCGTGGTATAGCGCCGCGAAATGATCGGGCGCGACGTAGGTCGGATCGCCCAGCTTGATCGCGACCATGCGCGCAATCGCCGGAAAGAAACTGAATACCACTGCTGCCGCATAACGTAAGGGCGTGGCCTCGAACGCCTGCGTAGTGATGCTGATGGCGATGAACACCAGGATCGGCGCAAGCACCGCCAACGGCAGCATTTCCACCAGGTTGGACAGGTAACCGAAGATGCCGCCCAGGCCGACCACGATGCCGGTGATCAAGGTGTAGCCGGTGCGCGCGCCCATTGCGCGAAACGCCGGCTGGCCGATGTAGGGCGTGGTTTGCGCCACGCCGCCGCAGAATCCGGCGGCCAGCGTGGCCAGCGCTTCCACCAGCAGGATGTCGCGCGTGTTGTAGTCGTCGCCAGCCGCGCGGGCACTCTCGGTGACGTTGATGCCGCCCACCACCATCAGCAGGCCGAACGGCAGGATCAGCGACAGGTACGGAGTCGTCAGCGGCAAGCCATGCACCCATTGCAAGGTTGGCCATGGCAAGGCAAAGCGCCATTGCCACGCAGCCATCGGGTGATAGCCATGCCCCAGCCAGCCCAGCGGCCCCAGCACTTCATACAACAGCACCCCCACCACGAAGGCCACCAGCACGCCGGGCAGGTTCCACGGCATATGGCCGCGCGCCACCAGCGCATACAACACCACGCCGAGGCCGGCGAAACCGACCACCGGCACCTTCATGATTTCCACCAGCGGCAGAAAGCCCATCAGCACCAGCGCGATGCCGGCGATGGAACCCAGCAGGCCCGCACGCGGCACATGCCGCTGCACCATCGGCCCGAAAATCGACAGCACCGTCTTCAGCACGCCCATCACCACCAGCGAAGCCATGCCGAGCTGCCAGGTGGCGATCGCCGCCGCGTGCTCATCCATGCCCGCCTGCTTGTAGCTGAGAAAGGCCGGCCCCAGCACGAGCAGCGCCATACCGATGGTGGTGGGCGCGTCGACGCCCAGGGGCATGGCGGTGGTGTTTGCGTTACCGGTGCGCCGGGCCACGCGCCGCGCCATCACCGTGTACGCCAGATTGCCGAGCAGGATGCCCAGCGTGGTGCCGGGGAACATGCGCGTGTAAACCAGGTCGGCGGGAAAGCCGAAGATGCCGATCAGCGCGGTGGCGAGGAAGGCCATCACGGAAAGGTTGTCCACCAGCAGGCCGAGGAAGCCGTTGAAATCGGCGCTGACCACGTGGGGGAGTTTGCTGGCGGTTGGGGTCACGGGTTGTCTCATGTGGTTAGGGATACGGGCGTTGGCATATCCCTGCATTTTTCTTGCTGCGTGTGAGCGAAGTCGGGCATCACACGAATGCTGTTCCGAAGCGATTCGTCATTCCGGCGTTCGCCGGAATCCAGTTAATACGTCGTGCGAAGCACACAAACCCTTTATTTCGTGTGCTGTGCACGGCATTTCACTGGATTCCGGCGTTCGCCGGAATGACGAGCATTTGATATCAAATGACACCACCGCAGAAGGAAGTTCGATCAAGGTAAACAACAAACTTTCCGCTAGAACGACACATCCGCCGGCTGCGTCACCCGCAACACCGACTGATCCCCCGTGCGCTGCTTCCACGCCGCACGAATGGCTTCGACCTTGCCGCGGTTGTCCGCGCTATCCAGGTAATAGATCACCAGGAGTTTGGAATGCAGGCGTTCGGGGGTGGATTCCTGCTTGCCCTGCCACTGCCCGTACACGTCGATCACGGTCAGGCCGTCGGGAAAACGCGGCGTGACTTCCTTGTCGAGAAACGCGCGCCATTGCGCTTCGCTGATGCCCTGCTCCGGGTGATCGGCGGGACCCAAGCCGAAGTACAGCTTGGTGTCCACCCAGTTTTGCGTCTGCGCCGGATGCGCCGCATCGCCCTGCAAGGTGGAGGAAACGGCCGGTGCCGGCGTGGTGGCGCAAGCGGCAAGCTGCAACGCGAGCACCGCGGCGAGCAGCGAACGATGGATCTTCATGCCTTCCCCTTCGAAGCGTTTGGACGTCCAGACCGGTGCATCCTGCCCCGAGTATTCATGACTGGCAGGCGCCTTAGCAACCGAAGGCCTTCGTCTGCGGCGGCCGGCGTTTCAAACGAGCCGTTCGCAATTTGTTGCGTAAGCACACCGTAAGTCCATTTTCATGTTTTCGCATGGCGCGGCCGGATGAAAAATCTTCCAAAATATTTATTGCCGAAAATTCAATCGCTTTCCTTGCACATCTCGACCCAGCGCGCGCAGGGCCAAGCATGCGATCTAGACAAGATCGCGTCCTTACGATAAACAAATTGTTACATCGCAGCATTGGGAGGGAGCCGGCGGGTAGACCGGCTTCTGCGGTGCTTCATTTGTCATCACGGGCCATGCGGGTGCCGGCAGGGACTGGGCACGCGTTGTTGGCCGGCACATTTCGTTCCGGGGAAAACCAGGCATGCACACATCCGCAGTTCGTCGTCACAAACCGCTTTGGCTTGCCGTGGCTGCGGCCCTGATACTGGGCGCCACCGGTATCGCGCATGCCGACAACAACGCGCCCGCGTCGGATGCCGGCAACGGCACCGCGAATGACAAGACGCACAAGAGCACCACGCTCTCCAGCGTCAACGTCAACGCGCAATCGCTGGCCGGCGGCCTGATGGCGGTACAGGATCAGCCCAAGCAGGTATCGACGATTACCGCGCAGGCGATTGCCGAAGTGCCGATCACCGCCGATTACACGCAGATCATCAACAGCGCGCCGGGCGTGAACTCCGCCTCCAGCGACGGCTTCGGCCTTACCGATGCCAGCAGCTATACGATCCGTGGCTTCAATGCGAGCGAAATCGGCGTCACGCTCGACGGCGTGCCGGTCAACGATGCCGGCAACTATGTGCCGTATGCCTCGGAATACGGCGAAGCGCGCAATTACGAATCGATCAACGTGACGCAAGGCTCGGCCGACCTCGACATGCCGGACCTGGGCGCGGTCGGCGGCCACATCAGCTTCATCACCCGCACGCCGACGGAGAACTTCAACGTCTACGCCGGCCAGACCTTCGGCAGCGACGATGCACGCAGCACCTACCTGCGCATCAACACCGGCGCGATCGGCCCGGTCCGCAGCTGGATTTCCATATCGCGCAACTCGGACGACAAATGGCGCGGCGACGGCTACAACCATATCGACCGCATCCAGGCCAAGTCGGTGTGGACGATCGACGAAAACGACAGCCTTACCGCCAAC
>NZ_DATJMN010000240.1:0-12182 GCF_035508675.1 Dyella sp. | reverse complement strand
GTTCCGCAATGAAGCCGAATACGCGGCGCAGCTGTTTACCCATCGCTTCGGCGCGACCGCACACGCACTGGTGCTGGAAAACAACCCCACCACCTTGCAAACGCATCCGCTGGCCAGTTGGAGCAACCTCGAAACCACCCTCGACCAGCTCGCCGCCGTAATGAACCCGGAGCAGGACATCCTGGTGCTGTACATGACCTCGCATGGGGATGAAGACCATAACCTGCTGGTCGACATGGACCCGTTGCCACTGGACCAAATTGGCGCGCCCGACCTGGCCGGCATTCTGAAAAAGCGCCCGTTCAAATGGAAAGTGGTGGTGGTGAACGCCTGCTACTCCGGCGGTTTCGTGCCCGACCTGCGCGGCCCGGGCACGCTGGTGCTGACCGCAGCACGCACCGATCGCAGCTCGTTCGGCTGCGGCAGCGATTCGGACATCACCTACTTCGGCAAAGCCTGGCTGGTGGATGCGCTGAACAAGACCGACAACTTCGTCGACGCCTTCCAGCTTGCCAAGCGCGATATTTCCGGCTGGGAGCAACAGGACAAGCTCACGCCATCCGAACCGCAGATCGATGTCGGCGCGGGGATCGCGCAGCAACTGGCTGCGTGGCGCAAGGAAGTGACACCGGGGCCGTCGGTGCCGTTCGTGCCGCCGCCGCCCTCAACGGGGAATGCGACGGCGGCTGCAGGTTCACGGTGAACCCCAACGTTGCCATGCGCATCCCGCCGTTGGGGTTCGCATGCGCTCACCACCAACGACCTAGCCGTGCCGCTCCACCAACACCTGCGCCACATCGGCGAGCCCGAAGCCGCGCGCGCGCAGCAAGACGGTGAGATGAAACACCAGGTCGGCGGCTTCGCCTAGCAATTCCTCATCGCCCTGCGCCACGGCGGCCAGCGCCGTTTCCACGCCTTCCTCGCCCACCTTCTGCGCAATCCGCCGCGTGCCGCCGTCGAACAATTTCGTGGTGTAACTGCCTTCCGGCAATTCCCTTTTGCGGCTTTCCACCAGCGCATCCAACTGCGCCAGAAAACCCAGCGGCGGCCGTACTTCATTGCCGAAGCAACTGCGGGTACCAAGATGGCAGGTGGGGCCATGCGGATCGGCCAGCACCAGCAAGGTGTCGCCATCGCAATCCACGCGGATCGACTTCAAATGCAGGACATGTCCCGAGCTTTCGCCCTTGGTCCACAGACGCTGCTTGCTGCGGCTGTAGAACGTCACCTTGCTGCTGGTCTGCGTGAGCGCCAGCGCTTTCTGGTCCATGTAGCCGAGCATCAGCACCTCGCCGGTCAGCCAATGCTGGACGATGGCGGGTACCAGGCCGTCCGCCTTCTTCCAGTCGATCTGTTCCAGATCAAGTGAATCGAAATTGCTGGTGAGGTCATGCATGGCCGGCTGTCTCTTGCAAGCGAATAACGATGCCTTCCTGCTGCAGGTAACGCTTGAGCGCAGGAATGGCGATGGCGCCGCTGTGGAAAACGCTGGCCGCCAAAGCACCATCAACACGAGCCTGCGTGAAAACATCGCGAAAATGCTGCGGATCCCCGGCGCCGCCGGAGGCAATCAGCGGCACCGTGCACAGGCTTCGCGCGGCGGTCAGCTGCAGCAGGTCGTAGCCCTGGCGCACGCCGTCGGTATCCATGCAATTGAGCACGATCTCACCCGCGCCGCGGCGCTGCGCCTCCACCATCCAGTCCAGCGTGCGCCGCGCCAACGAACGCGTCTTGGACGGATCGCCGGTGTACTGGCGCACGCGCCACTCGCCATCCGTATCGCGCATCGAATCGATGCCCACCACCACGCACTGCACGCCGAACGCGGCGGCCAACTCGTCGATCAGTTCAGGACGCTCCAGGGCCGGCGAGTTGATCGACACCTTGTCCGCACCGGCATGCAAAACCTCGCGCGCATCCGTCACCGAGCGGATACCGCCCGCCACGCAAAAGGGAATATCGATCACGCGCGCCACGCGTTCCACCCAGCCGCGATCCACGCGGCGCCCTTCCGGGCTGGCGGTGATGTCGTAGAACACCAGCTCGTCGGCGCCCTCGTCGCGGTAGCGCAGCGCCAGCTCGACGATCTCGCCCATCACCACGTGATCGCGAAACCGTACACCCTTGACGACCTTGCCGTCGCGCACGTCCAGGCAGGGAATGATGCGGCGGCTTAGAGTCTGTTTACGATCCATGCGTAGTCCCTGTTGCGTCTGAGCGGTCGTCAGGCGGTGGTGCGTGGCGCAGCGCCAGACTGGCCGTCTGGTCAAGCCGCGCGCCATCGCATGGCGACCGCTCCGACGCAACCCTTTGGGCCGAGCGCGGGCTGCGCAGGGATCGTAAACAGACTCTTAGCATGCCAGGGCGTCCTCCAGCGTAAAGCGCCCTTCCAGTAAGGCGCGCCCAAGAATCACGCCGCGCGCGCCGGCCTCGCGGGCCGCGCGGATGTCGTCCAGCGAACGCACGCCGCCGGAAGCCTGCACCGCCAGTTGCGGCACCACCTGCGCCAGGTGACGGTAAAGTTCCAGGTTGAAGCCGGCCAGCATGCCGTCGCGCTCGATATCCGTGCACAGCAGATGATGTGCACCGCGTGCGGCGTACCACGGTGCCAGTTCGTCCAGCGTGCGCGCTTCGTCTTCCGTCCAGCCGGCGCTGGGCAAGGTCCAGCGGTTTTCGCGGCGGCGCGTGTCCAGCGCAATGGTGAAACGCGCCGCGCCATGCTTGTCCAACCACTGCGCCACGCGCTCCGGCTCGCGGATCGCCACGCTGCCTACCACCACGCGGCTTACCCCGGCATCGAACAGCCGCTGTACGTCTTCCTCCGCGCGCACGCCGCCACCGGCCTGCACCTGCATGCCCGCCTTGGCGAGCGCTTCGATAGTCGAAAGGTTGGCGAGGTTGCCGCCACGTGCACCGTCCAGGTCCACCACGTGCAGCCAGCGTGCGCCGGCGTGTGCATAACGCATCGCCAACTCGCTTGGCGCATATGTGTATTGCGTTTCCTGCGCGTAATCGCCCTGCCGCAGGCGGACCACTTGGCCGTTGCGCAGATCGATGGCTGGGATGACCTCAACGTTCATTCTCTTCAGCTCTTATTTCTGATGTGCTGGCGTGGTGCATACATTCTCCATCCCATCCGGCCGTCATTCCCGCGAAAGATTAATGGCACTAACTTAAGCGTGTATCCCGACGCTTGTAGTGATGTGCACCCTCCCCTGCGAAGTAGGGGAGGGTTGGGGTGGGGTGCGAGCGCAGCGAGCGGCAAGAGCCTGACGTTGCCACATGGCTTCTTGTTATCAGAAGCCATGGCGACATCCGGCTGCACGCTAAAGGACAAGCAACCCCACCCCAGCCCTCCCCTACTATCGCAGGGGAGGGGGCACATCCCGGCAAGCCATGGAGCAATGACGCTTAAGTGAGTGCCATTATTCTTGAGATGGATTCCCGCTTTCGCGGGAATGACGGTCGTTAGGGACATTAAAGTTCCAGAAAATTCTTCAACAGCTTCGCCCCCACCTGCGCGGAGCGTTCCGGATGAAACTGCATCCCATGAAAATTCCCGCGCGCGATCACCGCGGAGAACCCGCCGCCGTAATCGCTGCTCGCCAAACTGTAGTCACCCAGCGGCACCGCATAGCTGTGCACGAAGTAGGCCCAGTCGCCCTCTTGCAGATCTTTCAGCAAGGGGTGGTCGGCCACCCGCGAAAGGCGATTCCAGCCCATGTGCGGCACGCACAGTTCCGGTGTTTCCTGGAATTTGCGCACGGCGGCGGGAATCACGCCCAGGCACGGGGTATCGCTTTCCTCGGAGTGCTCGCACAGCAGTTGCATGCCCAGGCACACGCCCAGTACCGGCTGGGTCAGCGATCGGATCACCTCCACCAGGCCCAGTTCGCGCAGGCGCGCCATGCCGGGCTGCGCCGCACCCACGCCAGGCAGGATCACCTTGTCCGCTGCGCGGATGCTTTCGGCATCCGCCGTCAACGCGGCATCCACGCCCAGCCGCTGCAAGGCGTAGCGCACCGAACCGATATTGGTGCCGCCGGCATCGACCAGGACCACGCTCATCACAAGGTTCCCTTCGTGCTCGGCAATTCATCGCCTTCGCGGCGGATCGCCTGGCGCAAGGCGCGCGCGGTCACCTTGAAACACGCTTCCACCATGTGATGCGCGTTGTCGCCCTGCACGCGCAGGTGCAGGTTGGCCCCCAGCGTGTCGCACAGCGAACGGAAGAAGTGCGGCACCAGTTCGGTCGGCACGTCGCCCACGCGCTCGCGCGGAAACTGGCCTTCGAACACGAAGTACGGGCGTCCGGAAAGATCCAGCGCGGCGCTGGCCAGCGACTCGTCCATCGGCAGCGTAAAGCCGTAACGGCCGATGCCGCGCTTGTCGCCCAAGGCCTGTCGCAAGGCCAGCCCGAGGGCGAGCGCGCAATCCTCGATGGTGTGGTGCTCGTCCACCGTGGTATCGCCATCGCATTGCAGCTGGAGCGCAAAACCGCCGTGCTTGCCGATCTGTTCCAGCATGTGATCGAAAAAGCCCAGGCCCGTATGGGCGACCGGCTCGGACTGCGCATCCAGGTCCACGCGCACCTTGATGCGCGTTTCCTTGGTGTTGCGCACCACCTCCGCCATGCGCGGCCGGTCGAGCAGCTGATGCGCCACCGCCTCCCAGCTGATGCCGTTGGGCCCGACGCGGAAGCCGCGCACGCCCATGTTGGCGGCAAACAGCAGATCCGTTTCGCGATCGCCCACCATCGCCGACTCGGCCCGCGTCCAGCCATCGTCCGCCAGGTAATCGCACATCATGCCGATGCCCGGCTTGCGCGTGTCCAGACCTTCGTGCGGAAAACTGCGATCGATCAGCACTTCGCGAAAGCGCACGCCTTGCGAGGCGAGAATGCGCATCAAAAGCTCGTGCGGGCCATCGAAATGCGCTTGCGGAAAACTGTCGGTACCCAGGCCGTCCTGGTTGGTCACCATCACCAGTTCGTAACCGGCCGCCACCAGGCGCTGCAGGGCGGCGATCACGCCGGGCAGCAGGGCGAGCTTTTCGTAGCTGTCGATCTGCTCGTCGGCCGGCTCCTCGATCAGGCAGCCATCGCGGTCAACAAAAAGAATCTTGCGGCTCATATCGTTACCTATACCGATCCATCGGCAGCACGCCGATCATCCGCTGTCATGTGCTCCAGGATGGCCAACACCTTGGCATTTTCGTCCGGGGTGCCGATGGTGATGCGCAATGCATCCTGCAGCTTGGGATAGCGCCGTACATCGCGCACCACGATGCCGGCTTGCAGCAGGCGCTGATATACCGCCGCCGCGTCGTCGAAGCGCACGGCAAGGAAATTGGCATCCGAAGGCAGCACCGCCCGCACGCCAGGCAAGGCGACCAGCGAGCGGCGCATGAAGGCGCGTTGCTCGCGCACGATCGCAATATGCGCACGCGCCGCCGCCTGTCCCGGCAGCGACAGCGCGGCCAACGCTGCCGCCACGCACGGCAATGGCAGCGGGTACGGCGGCATGATCCGCCGGATCAGCGCGATCACTTCCGAGTTGGCCACCAGGCTGCCGATGCGCGCACCGGCCAGCGCCCATGCCTTGGACAAGGTGCGCAACACGGCGATGTGTTCGTAACGCGCGATCAAGCCGATCGCGCTGGGCTGGTCGGAAAATTCGATATACGCCTCGTCCACCACCAGCAACGCCTTGTCGGCCAAGGCCTGCGCCACCTGCTCGATGTCCGCACACGATATCGACCTGCCGCTGGGGTTGTTCGGCGTGCACAGAAACACCAGCTTCACCGCCGGCGTGACCGCCGCCAGCAAGGCCGGAATATCCAGGCTGAAATCCTCCGCCAGCGGCGCTTCGATCACCGCCGCATTTTGAATGCGCGCGCAGACCGCATACATGCCGAAGGTCGGCGGCTGGATCACGATGGCATCCTGGCCGGCACGGCAAAACGCGCGCACCAGCAGATCGATCGCTTCGTCGCTGCCGCGTCCCACGAACAATTGCTCGGCTTGCACGCCATAGAGGTTCGCCAACGCCTGCAACAAAGGTTGCGGCTGCGGATCGGGATAACGGTTGCAGCCGGCGCCGGCCTCGCCCGTCGGCTCCCACGCCGATTCATTGGCATTGAGCATGATTTGGCCGCCGCTCGCTTCCATGCGCGCCGAGGAATACGGCTGCAGCGTGCGAAGCTCCGGCCGCGCGAGATCCAGCACGCTCATACGCGCGCCCCCAACGTCGCCAGGCGCAGCGTAACGGCGCGCCGATGCGCTTCCAGCTGCTCGGCCGCCGCCAGCGTGGCCGTGCACGGACCGATCGCGCGCAAGCCGTTGGGATCGAGTTCCTGCACGGTGATCTGCTTGAGGTAACTGGCCACCGACACGCCACTGTAGCTGCGTGCATAGCCATAGGTGGGCAACACGTGGTTGCTGCCGCTGCAGTAATCGCCGACGGATTCGGGCGTCCACGCCCCCACGAAAACGGAGCCGGCGCTTTCGACGCTGGCCACCAGCTCACGCGCGCCACTCACCTGCAAAATCAGATGCTCCGGCGCATAGCGATTGCTGACTTCGACGGCCTGTGCGAGAGATTGCACTTCAATCAGGCGACTCTGCTCCAAAGCCTTTTCTGCAATCGCGCCGCGCGGCAATTGCGCGCATTGGCGATCCACTTCCGTCGCCACCTTGTCCAGCAGGGCGGCGGATGGACTGACCAGCACCACCTGCGAATCCGGCCCGTGCTCGGCTTGCGACAGCAGGTCGGCCGCCACGAACACCGGATTGGCCTGCGCGTCGGCAATCACCAGTACCTCGGACGGCCCGGCGGGCATGTCGATGGCGGCGCCGTTCGGGTCGGACGACACCTGCAGCTTCGCCTCCGTAACCCAGGCATTGCCGGGGCCGAACAGTTTGTCGCAACGTGGCACGCTGTGCGTGCCATACGCCATCGCGGCAATCGCCTGCGCACCACCAAGCTTGAACACGCGATGCACACCTACCGTACGCGCCGCGAACAAGACGGCTTCATCGCAGGTACCGTCGGCGCGTGCAGGAGAGCACAGCACCACTTCGCGGCAACCCGCAATGCGCGCAGGTACGCCCAGCATCAGCGCGGTGGAAGGCAACGGCGCACTGCCGGCCGGCACATACAGGCCCACACGACTGATGGGACGAAGAATGCGCTCGACGCGCACGCCAACGGCGGTATTCACGCCGACCGGTTGCGGCGCGGTGGCGCGGTGAAAAGTTTCGATACGCTCGGCGGCTTCACGGATGGCGGCTTTCAGTTCCGGCGCCAGCTTGGCCTCGGCGGCGGCGAATTCCGCTTCGCCCACCTCGATGACATCCAGCGTGCAGCGGTCGTAACGCGCCGAAAGCTCGCGCAGCGCCACATCGCCCTTGGCGCGCACCTCGGCGACGATGCGTTCCACGCCATGGCGGAGCTCTTCCGCGCGTGATTGGGTGGGCCGCGCCAAGGCGTCGTTACGCTCGGCCTCGCTCAAGGTGTTCCAGTCGATTCGCTTCATGTCGGGCTCTTAAGCAAGCATCTTCTCGACCGGCAGCACGAACATCTCGCGCGCACCGGCCTTCTTGATTTCTTCCAATTGGCGCCAGCTCACCTCGCCGGCGCACAAGGCCTGCAACATCAGCTGATCGGGCTGGCCTGCCACCGGCAGCAAGGTCGGTTGCGGGCCGCCGGGCAACAAGCGGGTGACCGCTTCGAGCGTATGGCGCGAGGTCTGCAGCAGCAGCAGGCGCGATTCGCGCACCTGGATCACGCCATCCAGGCGCTTGAGCAGGAGTTCGATCATGTCGCCGCGCTCATCGATGGGCAGCACCTCGGGGCCGGCCAATACCGCTTCGCTTTGCAGCAGCACGTCCGTTTCGCGCAATTGGTTGGCGACCAGGGTGCCACCGCTTTGCACCAGATCGCAGATCACATCGGCGGTGCCCAGCTTGGGCGCGATTTCCACCGAACCGGCCAGCGTAATGATGCTGGCGTCCACACCTTGTTCCCGTAGCCAGCCGCCAAGCAGGCCCGGATACGAGGTGGCGATGCGCAAGCCGGCAAGATCACTCGGCCCCGCGTAGTCCACGTCCTGCGGCACGGCAATGGAAAGCCGGCAACGGCCAAAGCCCAGCGAACGCCATTCAGTGAGCGTGGCGGCACCATCGCCGGCAGTGCCCTTGAACTCGCTGAGCACGTTGCGTCCGACGATGCCCAGATCGCACACGCCTTGTGCGATCAGCCCGGGAATGTCGTCGTCGCGCACCAGCAGAAGATCCACCGGCTCGCCTTCGCCAAAACAGAACAGCTTGTCGCGGCTCTGGCGGAACGTGAGGCCGCAGCGATTGAGCAGGTCCAGCGCCGGCTCGGTCAGGCGGCCGGACTTCTGCATGGCGATGCGCAAACGATCCCGTGGTTTCATGCGCGCGCCCTTTTTGCCGCCGCACGGGCGCGCGTCGCACGCGCCGCCGCGGCGAGATAACCACCACTGCCCTGGTTGAGATAGCGCGCCACGCGCCCGATGGTGGTGATGCTCACCGCGGTGCGTTCATGGATCTCGCGGTAGGACACGCCTTCCAGCAAGTACGGCACCACCCGCCAGCGATCCACCAGCACCTCCAACTCGGCCGGCGTGCACAGGTCGTTGAGGAAGGCGTTCATTTCTTCCGCGTTCTTCAGCGACAGCAAGGCGCGGCACAGGCTCAGCCTGGCGGATTCTTCGGGGGTTTCGGGGTCGATCGATCGGCGCTTCATAATGTACTAACGCGTTAATACAGTGGAGCGCATTGTAGTGATCCCTTCCGGCCGATGCAAGCTCATGGCCCGGATGACGATCCCGGCCTGCCTTGATCCGGCACCTGTATCATGCGGCCCTGCCTCGACAAGGAGACGTTATGAATTACGGCACTTCCCCCGCCATACGCCCCGCTGCCTACATGATGACCATCGCAGTCATCGCATTCGCTGCCGTATGCGGCGCCGCGCAGTTCTGGCGCACCGATCTGAACCCCATCGACGTTCCGCTCAGCATCTATCTCACCGGCCCAGGCGGCGCGTATGTGCGCATGACGTATTACCTGATGGGCGTTGCGCTGATCTTCTTCGCCGCGGGCGCCTATCGCGCCACCCACCGGTCGCAGCGCAGTGGCCTGGCGCTGGTGCTGTTCGCCGCATCGGGCGTGTTGCTACCGATCGTGGCGGCTACCGAACTGTTCAAAGGCACGCCGCACGAGAGCGTGGCCGGCCTGGTTCACGGCCTGTGCGCGCAGGCGACCTTTCTGATGCTGAGTTTCGGCATGCTGTTGCTTTCCAGCCGCTGGCGCCGTGATCCGCGGTTGCATGCAGGCCGCTACCTGGGCCTATCACTCGCATGGCTGGCTACGGGCGTGCTCTGGCTGCAGACCTTCATGCGCACGCTTCCGCATGGCTTGATGCAGAAGCTGCTGATCGTGCTGATTCTGCTGTGGCTAGCGTGGGCTGCACGCCAAATGCTGCGCGCAGCCCGCTCCCGCTACGCAAGTCTTTAAGGGCACTTCTATAAATTGCATTCAAGCGAAGTGGGCATCTGGATCATCGCGACAAACGGTTCCCTCCCCTACTCCGCAGGGGAGGGAACGCATCGCGGCGAGTATCAAGTTGCACCGGCTTGTCACGCTATTAGACGCGTAACGGGCTGCCCTTTAAGCGTTTGCAAACGCCCGCTTCTGCACCAGCTCGCACACCGTGCGCACATCGCCGTCCATCGCACGATCGCGGTGCATGAAGCCGATCTTTTCGCGCAAGGTTTCGTACGCCTTGCGCACGGCTTCGCCGGCGTGGAATTCGCCTACCTCGGCCAACTGCGCGGTCAGCCGCTTCACTTCCTCGACGAACTGCGCGTAGTGCGCGTGTTCTTCGCGCGGCGCGTTGATGACCTTGGAAGCCAGCGCCTGCCAATCGCCGCGGGCGGCAAGGCGCCGCGCCGCGTTGAGCATTTCCTGGCGGTAATCCAGCGCCTGCGCCGCGGTATACAGCTCCAGCGCCAGCACGTGGCTGAGGTCTTCGGTCATTTCCAGCACGTGACGCGCTTCATTGGCGCCCATGGAAACGTGATCTTCGGCATTCGCGCTGGTCGGCACCGAATACACGCTGGCCGGATGCGCACGCGTCGCCAGATCGTTTACCAGCGCCGCCGCGGTGTACTGCACGATCATGAAACCCGAATCGGTGCCATCTTCATTGCCGGTGAGGAAGGCCGGCAAGCCGTCGTTGGTGGCCGGATCGACCAGCTTGTTGAGGCGCCGCTCGGAGATCGAGGCCAGCACCGGAATCGCCGCCTTCACGTAGCTCATCGCCAGCGCCAGCGGCATGCCGTGGAAGTGGCCCGCTGAAATCACCTGCTCTTCGATGTGCTGGGCTTCGGTGTTGTCGGGGAAGATCAGCGGATTGTCGGTGACCGCGTTCAATTCGATATCGATGACGCGGCAAGCCTGGGCCCAGGCATCGCGCACCGCACCGTGCACCTGCGGCATGCAGCGCAGGCAATACGCATCCTGCGGCTGATGCTTCTTGCCGCCCTTGAACGGCAGGAAACGGCTGTAGAACGCCTCGCGGCCGTGACGCTGGTTGGCCGGCACCCAATCCCAGCCGATGTCGAAGCTCAAGGCCTGGTCTTCCGGCGTGCTCCACGCCTCGGCGCTCCAAGGGCGGAAGCGCGGCACCAGGTGATACGGAATGTCGACCAGGGTGGAACCGGTGAGCAGGCCGCGCACGTGCTCGGCCGCCTGCACCTGCCCCGGATGCGGACGCAATGCATGCACTTCCGGGCGCAAGGCGCCACTGCGACCGGCAAAGGCATCCAGCGTCATCGACGCGGCCAGATCGGCCACGTTGAGCAGGTATTCCAGCGCATCCAGCGCCAGTGCGGCGGTAGCCAGCATCTGCGCCGTGCCGTTGTTGAGCGCCAGGCCTTCCTTGAAGGAAAGGCGGATCGGTTTCAGGCCGGCACGCTGCAGCGCCTCGGCGCCCGGCAAACGCTCGCCCTGGTAGAACGCTTCACCGCCGCCCAGCAGCACGATGGCCAGATGCGACAGCGGCGCCAGGTCGCCACTGGCGCCCACGGAACCTTTCTCCGGCACCACCGGAATCACGTCGCGGTTGAGCAGTTCGGTCAACGCTTCCAGCGTCTCGACGCGGATGCCGGAGTGGCCGCGCATCAGCGTGTTGATGCGGATCACCAGCAAGGCACGCACCACCTCGGCCGAGAACGGCTTGCCCACGCACACCGCATGGGTGGTGATGAGGTTGTGCTGCAACTCCTCCAGCAGCGTGCCTTCGGGCTTGTGCGGATTGCCGCCCGGCAACTCGTCGCGCAAACGATAGGCACCCAGCAACTTATCCGCATTGCTGCCGAAGCCGGTCGTGACACCGTAGATCGGCTCGCCGCAGCTCACCTTCTCCGATAGAAAATCCGCCGTGCGTTTTACGCGCACCAGTTGTCCGGCGTCGAGCCGCACGCCATAACCATGGCGCGCCACGGCAACGAGTTGCTGGCGGCTGAGGCTGTTGCCGTCGAGAAGGATGGTTTGGTTCACAAGGGCTCCAACATGTTGTCGAATGAGTTACTCGCGCAGTTGCGTAGGCTGGGATGGCCATCCCAGCATCGGGACGGAGGCGAAAGGAGAAGCCGAGGCGCGTGAAGCCTCAGCCCATCACCGCCGCCTGTTCCAGCTCCACCCGCAGCGTCTTCACCAGCTCGGTGCGCGCCACTTCGAATTGATCTTCGCGCCGCAAATCCTTCACCGTCACCACGCCCTTGGCCAGCTCATCCTCGCCCAGCACGATCACGAAGCGGATACCGGCGCGATCGGCATACTTGAACTGCTTGCCGAGCTTGCCGCCCTCCAGCACCACCTCGGTGGCGATGCCGGCCGTGCGCAACTCGTTCGCCAGCGCCAGGTACGCGGGCAGTTGCGTGGCATCCATCTGCGTCACCAGCACGTCCACCGTGCTGCGCGCCGTGTTGATGAGCCCGGCCTCGCGCAACTGCCAGTAAAGGCGCGTCAGCCCGATGGAAATGCCCACGCCCGGCAAGTGCGACTTGGTGTACTGGCCGGCCAGGTTCTCGTAGCGGCCGCCGGAACAGATCGAGCCGATCTGCGGGTGGTCGTTGAGCGTGGTCTCGTA
>NZ_DATJMN010000239.1:0-17384 GCF_035508675.1 Dyella sp. | reverse complement strand
CTTCGCCGCCATCACCGGCTTGAACGGCGACACCTTCACGCTGAGCGGTGAAGGGTCGATGTCGGGCAAGGACGTGAACGGCGGTACGGCGTATACGGGCACCGGCTCGACGACGAGCACGACGCAGGGTTTCAACCTGGGCACGCTGGGGCTGGTTGGCGTCGGCAGCGCCATCGCCGGTAACTACACGCTGGTGGGTGGCACGGACGCGTACACGCTGACGCCGGCCACGCTGACCGTGGTCGGCACCACGGTCAACACCAAGACCTACGACGGCACCACCGCGGCGACCCTGAGCCATGCAGCGCTGAGCGGCGTGCTGGGCCACGACCAGGTGACGCTGGGCAACGACACCAGCGGCACGTTCGCCACACCGAACGCAGGCACGAACATCGGCGTGACCGCAGGCACGATGACGATCGGCGGTGGCGACGCGGGTGACTACACATTAGTGCAGCCCACCGGCCTCGCCGGCACGATCACGCCGGTCGTGCTCGACCTGATCGGCACGCGTGTGTACGACGGCATGACGGACGCCAACGCCAACCTGTTCGGCACGAGCGGCGTGCTCACCGGCGTGAACGGCGAAACCGTCGACGTCAGCGGCGTGGGCGTGCTTGCCAGCAAGCACGTGGGCACACAGTCATTCGCCAACCTCGGCACGCTGGTGCTGAGCAACGGCACCGGCTTGGCCAGCAACTACACGTTGATGGGCGGCACGGATCAGGTAATCGTCACGCCGCTCGCCATCACGGTCGGCGCCAGCGGCCAGGGCAAGACCTACGATGGCAACACCACCGCCGGCGTCACGCTTGCCAGCAATGGCGTGCTCGCGGGCGACACGGTGAACTTCCACGACGGCGCCGCCAACTTCAGCTCGCCCAACGCCGGCAACAACGTCGCGATCACGGTTACCGGCATTACCGCCACGGGTGCCGATGCTGGCGACTACAGCTTCAACAACACGGCCACCACCAACGCCACCATCAACCCCTACGTGCTCAGCCTCACCAGCACGCGCGTCTACGACGGCACCACCGGCGCCGACGCCAGCCTGTTCGGCAACAACGGCGTGATCAGCGCCGGGGTGAATGGCGAAACCGTGGACCTTAGCGGCGCCGGCGTGCTCACCAGCAAGAACGTGGGCTCGCAGCGCGCCTTCGCCAACCTCGGTTCGCTGGTGCTGGGCAACGGCACAGGCCTGGCCAGCAACTACACGCTGGCGGGCGGTACCGATTGGGTGAGCATCACGCCGGCCACGCTCACCGTGATCGACACCACCACGACCAATCGCGTCTACGACGGCACCACCGTCGATGCCTTGAACGGCGCGACGCTGAGTGGCGTGTTCGGCAACGACAACGTGGTGCTTGGCAACGACAGCACCGGCTTGTTCGGCAACAAGAACGTGGGCAATGGCAAGGCCGTCACCACGGCCATGACCATCAGCGGCGGCGATGCCGGCAACTACATCCTGCTGCAGCCCATCGGCTTGACCGCCAACGTCACGCCGCTGTCGATCACGGTCACGGCCACCGGCACCAATCGCATGTACAACGGCCAGTCGAGCGACGTGGTGGTGCTCAGCACCAACGGCGTGCTGGCGGGTGATCAGGTAAGCCTTGCCGACGGCTCGGCCACCTTCGCCGATCCGTATGTGGGCAACGGCAAGACGGTGACCGTCAGTGGCATCACGGCGTCCGGTACGGATGCAGGCAATTACGTCATCGCCGATCCGGTGACGACCACCACCGCCAACATCACTAGCGCCGGTTTCGATGGCACCGGTGTGCAGGGCAGCTGGATCGCCCAGCTGCAAGGCGGTCTGCAGCCGGCTGCCATCGCCACGCCGTATGGCTCCAGCGATTCGGATGCGGTGGGCGTGTTTACCGGCAACCAACAGATGAAGCACAAGCCGATCGAGCGCAACCGCGCACGCTCGGATTTCCGTAGCGGCCTCTCGCTGCAGTTCCAGAACGGCGGCGTGCGCCTGCCCTCGGACGCCTCGCCATGATGATGATGATGAAAAAACATTCCAAGCGGTCCAACTTCCCCGGTGAATCCATGAACCACGTGCCGCATTCGGCGACACCACGCCTTACCCTGATCGGTCTTTCGCTGGCCGCCGCGCTGTGCACGCCGGTGGTGCACGCACAGCACGTGACGCCGCCGCAGACCAACAGCGGCCAGCTGCTGCAGCAGATGCAACCGCCGCCGACGCAGGCGCCGTCGTCCAACCTGGATCTCAACATCCAGAAGCAGAAGCCGCAGCGTTCGCAAGACACCACCAAGTTCTACGTGCGCTCGATCGAGATCACCGGCAACACGCTGATCAAGACCGATGCCCTGCATCCGCTGGTGGTCTCCGGCGAAGGGCATGAGCTGAGCCTCAACGATCTGAACGACCTGGCCGGCAAGATCAGCGATTACTACCATGATCACGGTTATCCGCTGGCCACGGCCTATGTGCCTGCGCAGACACTGCGCGATGGAAAGGTGCGCATTGCGGTGGTGGAAGCGCGCTATGGCAAAGTGGCATTGCAGAACCAGAGCTCGGTCGGCCACTACCCGCTCAGCGCTACCCTGTCGCCGCTGCAACCGGGCCAACCGGTGAGCGAGTACGGACTGGAACGCAGCCTGCTGCTGCTGTCGGACGTACCCGGCGCCATTGTCAATTCGGTGATGCGCCCGGGTGAAGCGGAAGGCACCTCGGACCTGCTGGTGAACGTGACCAACGCGCCGCGCTACACCGGCACGCTGAGCATGGACGATTACGGCAATGCGTATACCGACCGCGTGCGCCTGGGCGGTACGTTCGACGTCAACGGCCTGTTCCATCAGGGCGACCTGCTGGATTTCAACGGCGTCAGTTCCGGCGGCGGCATGAGCTACGGGCACGTCGGATACCGCTATCTGCTGACCGGGCAGGGCACCACGCTGGGTGTGGCCGCATCGGGACTGCAATACAAGCTGGGCAACGGACTGTCGGATCTGCATGCGCATGGCACGGCGACCACGCAGAGCGTGATCCTGTCGCAGCCGATCATCCGCAATGTTGCCGGCAATCTGTACGCCCAGATCGAATACGACCACAAGCGCCTGTACGACGACATCGACATCGCCGACATCGAAACGCATCGCCACTCCAACAGCTGGGTGCTGACCGTGGCGGGCGACCAGCGCGATAGCAGCGGCATTACCAACTTCAACATCAGCGGCACGCATGGACGCCTGTACCTGGACAACTTCCAGACGCTGTTCGAGGATTATTTCGGTGCGCGCACCGCCGGCAGTTACGTGAAGTGGAATTACTCTGTATCGCGCCTGCAACAGTTGAACGACACCAATGCGCTGTACTTCGGCTTTTCCGGCCAACACGCCAACAAGAATCTGGACACCTCCGAGCAGTTCTACCTCGGCGGCCCCAGCACCGTGCGCGGTTATGATGTAGGCGTGCTGTCCGGCGCGCAGGGCAACCTGGCCAGCTTCGAATACCGCCACGATTTCACCATCACGGCATTGCCGGGACCGTGGCAGGCCTTGGCCTTCGTCGATAGCGGGCGCGTGCAGGCCTACAAACAGCCCTTCATCCCCGGGCAGAACAGCGGTCGCTTGAGCAGCGTCGGTGTCGGCCTGCACTGGACGGCGCCGCATGACTGGGTGATCGGCACCAGCGTGGCCAAGCCGATCGGCAACCAGCCGGAGTTGGCGGGGCCGCATGTGGGTACGGCGCCGAGGTTCTGGGTGCAGGTGCAGAAGGGGTTTTATTGACGGTTGCGCGGGGTATCGGAAGCAGTTCCTCCGAACTCAAGGGCATGGCGCGAGCTGGCGCAGGTTGAAGGTGAGCCCCGGACTCGCTCCGGGGCGAAGCCCAACGTTGCCATGCACATCACGCTGTTGGGGTTCGCCCCGGATCAAATCCGGGGCTCACCGCCAAGCTACGTACTAACCGCGGTCGCCGGGGCAACGAATCAAGGGCCGCCGCCGGGCGGACTACGCCATCAGCCGGCACTCGTGACACACTCCGCACCGACAACGGAGGTGCCACCCATGAAGCCGACCCCTTGGTGGATCGCAGCCCTTCTCCTGCCTGCCTTTGCCATCCATGCGCAGGCCAATGTCGACTGCAACGCCGTCCAGCACGCCGATCCGGCGAGCGCCACGTACATCATCGAGGGCGATGCCGTTACGCTAATCCATGGTTTGCGCAGGCAACTCGCTGCGCCCGGGTCGCATTCCATGCACGAAACCAGGCTGATTGCCGGTGCGCAGGTTTGCGGCAGCTTCGACGGCAAGCCGGTGGTGGCGACCTTGCTCAGCGACGATCCGGGCGGCAGCGGTTCGTTTATCTATGTGGCGGCGGTGCCGCCGGATGGGCGTAGTTATCCGGCTGCGCTGATCGGCGATCGCATCGTGCCCAAGAGCATTGTCATCGACAAGAACAGGATCGTGGTGACCTATCTGGGCCGTTCCAGCGATCAGCCCATGCATGCGCCGCCTACGGTGACGAAGGTGCGGCGGTTTGGCCTGCAGCGAGGGCACCTGGTGGATATGCCGTGACCCATGGGGTCGACCACGGTGCGCGCGATGTTGCGACATAAGGTGCATCGCCCGCGGGCATCCGCGGCGCAACGATCGTCGCGCCAGGCATTCCCTGTACTGCGGCCTTGGCGATCGCTTCGTCGCTTTGCGCGGACGTTGCCAATACCGTCACCGTGCTCAACGCGCCGTGCGCATCGCGCAGCATGAAACTCAAGCTACGCGTCGCCGCGATGGGCTGCTTCACCAACGCGTTCGCGTAATGCGACAGGCAATGCGACAAGCCTACGCGGTCCACATCGCAAATCGCCATGTCCGCCCGGGCGTTGCACCGATCGGCATGCGCCTGCGAAGTAAGGCATACCGCGTTGATGCGTTGCGCCGCCACGCGTGGATATGCGCGGATGGCCGGCAGGGGAGCCGACAGCGGCGCCGGCTGGATGACGGTGGGGTAGATGGAGCCGCCGACCCGGGAAACCTCATGCGCGGTTTGCGCCATGATGCTGGCGGGTAGGGCGAAGGCAACCAAGGCGGCGGTGCGCACGTCGGCGTGCATAAAACCCTCCTGGCCCATCGGGCGCGCGCTTTCGGGGTGAGCGCATGCGTTGGTGATAGCAACGCTAGTCCAATGGATGGGCTGCCGGCGTATCAGGCGTCACAAAATCGGGGAGCGCTGCAGGATCAGGCAAATCCTTTATCCGGTGATCAAGTGCAGCGGTGACCTCTTCATGTGTGCGACGGCATTGCGGCTTGTTTGAGGCAATCGTCTCGTGCGTACAGGTCTTGCGCTTTCTTGCTGCATGATGTGACGCAGATCACGCCTTTGCGGCATGGCTTGTTAAGACAGTATAGTAAGACGAATACGACTGGTCCCTTGGGATAAGTTGTGGCTTTATCGGAACACGTCAGTCTTTTTCGTCCACGCTTGTGCTTTTGATGACAGGCATTGGCATGAGGGAGAACTGGTGTCCAGTCAATGCGTGGTGGCAACAACCCTGATCCTGGCAAACAAGCAAGCGACACAGGCAGCACATGCTGCGGTAGTACCGGGTAGTAACGCTTTGCGGCGTGGTGTCACGCGCAAGGCCAGGGACAATCATAGGGTGAGGCGTGCGGGTCGTTATAGCGGATGACCATGAAGTAGTGCGCATTGGTTTGCGCACCATACTGGAACACAGTGGCGAGGGTTATAAGGTTGTCGGCGAAGCGTCGACCGGCCGGGAGTTGTTGAAGCTGTTGGCCGACACGCCGTGCGACCTGGCCCTCATCGATTTCCTGATGCCGGAGGCAGATGAAGCCGCGCCCGTGCTCGACGGCGTCGCCATGCTGCGTGAATTGCGCAAGCAGCATCCCAAGCTGCCGATCGTCGTGCTGACGATGATGCGCAACTCGGCGATCTTCCGCACCATGTACCAGGAAGGCGTGGACGCCGTGGTGGAAAAGGTACGCGTGGTCGAAGAATTGCTGGTGGCGCTGCGCACGGTGCGCGCCGGGCGCACTTACGTCAGCAAACGGCTCGGCGAGCATCTGGCGGAGGGCCACGCCACACGCGGCCAGGGCGGCAAGCTCGCGCCTGCATTGTCCGTGCGCGAAGCGGAAGTGGTGCGCATGTTTGCACAGGGGCGCAGCATTACCGACATCGCCGCGCTCACGCATCGCAGCGTCAAGACCATCAGCCGGCAGAAGCGCAGTGCGATGGAGAAGCTGGGACTGAGCAGCGACGGGCAGCTGTTCGAGTACGCGCGGACGCATGGCCTGGCGGGCTGACGACGGCACTGCAAGATCACGCCGTCATCACGCCGCGTTGACGCACAATGAGATTCGTCTTATTTCGTTCGATCCAATTGCCGCCTATGCTTCGAACGAGCCTTTAACGGCGTAGGTATTCCATCCGATCCGCACATGCCTTGCATGGAAGGTTCGTGGTGATGGAAACGCATACAGGGGGCATCCGTTATGGACGAACGGCTGCCATGGTCATTGCGATGACTCAAGGCTACAGGGGGCGTCATTCATGCTTTACGCATACCTTTGCGGTGCAAGGTCAGGTGCCATCGGGCACGTGCGGCACAAACCTCCAACGATCATGCGGTGATGAAGCGCGGCGCGTTGCGCCGTGCTTCTTTTTTCCACGACGCATCACGCTTCGGCACAGGTGTCGTGGCCATCGATCTTTGCATGGAAACGTCGCATGGAACCCTCGGAATGCGTGGTGGAACGCAAGTTCTCATTGCCTGGCCTGGCCATTCTCCACCGGCTGCTGGAAACCTGCCGGCTGGAGGCGGTCTCGCTGCAGGAAGGCGGACTGAGCGGCGCCTTCGGCAGCTACCGGCAGGGCCATGCCAGCTTTTGCAGCTTCGCGACCGACTTCGCGCTGCATGGGCGCTTTGTGCTGCCGCAAGGCTATTACCTGGTGTGCTATCTGCACGAGGTGGCGCCGGAAAGCTGGTGCGTCGGCATGTCGCTGGCGGCCGATACGATGCTGCTGGTGCTGCCAGGCAATGCCTGCGAACTGATGCTGGGGCCTGGATCGCGCGTAAGCATGGCATTGGTGCCGCTGCATGGCAGCGCAAGGCGGGCGATCGATGCGCATGCGGATTTCTTCGGGTTGCCCGGCCGGCAGTTCGCCTTGTTCAAGCCGGAATGCCACCGCGGCACACCGCTGCGCGCCTTGTACGACATGCTGTACCAGGGTCTGGTAGATGGGTGCAGCCCGCAACTGCTGCGTCTTGCCGAAACCGGCGCCACGGATTTCCTGGCCGATGAGCGCGGCATCCTGGCACTGTCCGACCAGGTGGGGTTGTTTTCGCCGTATTCGGCCAACTATCGCGCGTCGTATCCTGCCTTTCGCAAGGCGGTGCAATACATGCGCGATCACCTGCAACATGACATCTACATGGACGAAGTCGCCGCGGTGGCGCAGATCAGCGACCGCAGCCTGCGCATGACCTTCGACGACCTGCTGGGCGTTTCGCCTACCCGTTACCTGACCTTGCTGAGGTTGCACGAGGCGAGCCGCCAATTGTCCACGCGCGGCGTGGAGCGGCAGTCAGTGAAATCGGTGGCGATGAGCTGCGGCATCTGGAACCTGTCGCGGTTTGCGGCCAATTACCGGCGGGCGTTCGATGAGCATCCCAGCGATACGCTGATGCGGGCGTGCAGCGTCGTGTCGTAAGAGACGTAGGCTGGGATGAAAATCCCGGCGTCGATGGGTATGGCGGTGCTGGGATTTCATCCCAGCCTACGCGCCTACATGCCTTGAACAAAACCTTTTAAGCGCCCAGGCGCACTCACACCAGCGTACCGCCGCATGGCGGAGTAGGATGCCGCGTATTGCAGAACCCGCATTTTCGATCAGAGAGGAAGGCAGGAATGAAAAAGCAGCTCCCCGCATCTGTCGCCGTCGGCGCGATGGTTACCCTGTTGTTCGCCATGCCGGCCTTTGCCGCGCTCGCACCGGGCGCCACCGCGCCCGACTTCACCGCCGAAGCCAGCCTGGCCGGCAAGGATTTCTCTTTCTCGCTCAAGGACGCGCTGAAGAAAGGGCCGGTGGTGGTGTATTTCTACCCCTCGGCCTATACCGGCGGTTGCGATATCGAAGCGCACACCTTCGCCACCGACAAGGCCAAGTTCGATGCGGCCGGCGCCACCATCATCGGCGTATCGGCCGACAGCATCGCCCGCCTCAACAGCTTTTCGTCCGATCCGAAATACTGCGCCGGCAAGTTCCCGGTCGCCTCCGACGCGAGCGGCAAGATCGCCGCTTCGTACGAGCTCAAGACCCAAGCCGCCCAACCCGGCCTGACCGACGTGCGCGGCGTCGCCATCGACCATGGCTTCATCGAACGCACCACCTTCGTGATTGGCCGCGACGGCAAGATCATCGCCACGCTGTCCTCCGCGGCAGATCACCTGCATCCGCAAGACCATGTCAAGAAATCGCTGGCGATCGTGCAGCAATTGCAGGCCGGCAAGGCGCCTTGAGGGCCAGGGTCAATGCTCCCGCCTTGAGGCCGTCGCGCGGACCCTCGTAGGTGGGCGGTGAGGCGACGCCGAACCCCAACGTGGCATTTTGCATGGCAACGTTGGGGTTCGCATGCGCTCACCGCCAACGCGCTCCGATGTTGGCTTAAGTTCGGCGCATTGGAGCCAGGGTGGGGTGCGAGCGGCAGGAAGCAGGCGTCGTTGCGACGAAACAAAGATGCATGGGAATCCATCTCCAACACGGAGCTGGACGCCTTTTTCCGTGCAGAGCGCGCGCACCGCCCGGCACCGTAACCGTGACGCAGTGCGTGACGAAAACGTGAAGGAGTGCAGGCGCTAAAGGATCATCAAACGGTCGTCGATAACCTCATCGAGCCCACGCAGGAGGCAGTCTTGGTGAACGCGCCCGACGATATGAGTCTTTGCCCGGTGATGGAGGCACGCGTTGCGGCGCGGGTCTCCGATGGGAGCAAGGGAACGCAGAAAAGACCGGCGATTCTTATCGTCGACGATGAGCCCGGCGTGCTTTCCGCACTCCGTCGCGTGCTGCACGCTGCGCCCTATCAATTATTGACCGCCGATAGCGGCGTCGCCGCGCTGGACGTGCTCGCCGCGCATGATGTGGACCTGATCATTTCGGATATGCGCATGCCAGGCATGTCCGGCGCCGATCTGTTGTCGCGTGCGCAGACACTGTATCCGGACACCATGCGCATCCTGCTGACCGGTTATTCGGAAGTCGAAGCGGTGGCGCGCGCGGTCAACGAAGGCGGCATCTACCGCTATCTGAACAAGCCCTGGGACGAGCACGATCTGCTGCTCACCATCAAGCAGGCACTCGAACAACAGCACTTGCGCAAGGAAACCGCCAGGCTGTTGGCGCTGACGCAGCAACAGAACGATCAGCTGGCGGCGTTCAACGCCGCGCTGGAAGCGACCGTGAAATCCAGGACTGAGGAAATCCGGCAAACCGTGATGTTTCTCGAAGACGCCCAGCGCGATTTGAAGCGCGGCTTCATGACGATGGTGCAGGTCGGCGCCAGCATGATCGAACTGCGCTGCGGCGCCATGGGCGGTGAATCGCATCGCGTGGGCCAGCTGGCCAAGCGCTTGGGACTGCTGCTCGGCATGGACGGCCTGGATGCACAGGATCTCTACTTTGCAGGACTGCTGCATGGCATCGGCAAGCTGTCACTGCCGGACGAGATCCTGCACAAGTCGATCGACCGCATGACGTCCACGGAAGCTCACACGTATTACCGGCACCCGCTGCGCGCGCAAATGCTGCTTACGCCGGTGGCGCAGCTCAACCAGGTTGCGCACATCATCCGGCACCAGTACGAACGCTTCAACGGACGCGGCACGCCGGATGGCCTGGCCGATGGGAATATCCCGCTTGGATCGAGAATCCTGGCGCTGGCGCGGGACTACGAAGGGCTGCAAAGCGGCGCGATCACGCGGGAGCGGCTGCTGCCTGAGCAGGCTGCTGAATTGATCAAGATGCAGGCGGGGCTGCGTTACGACCCGCACGTAGTGGAGCAATTCCTGGAGCTGTTGAAGGATCCGTCGCTGCTGGGCGGTTCCACGCCTTACAAGCAGGTCACCACCGGCGAACTGATGGCAGGCATGCGTCTTGCCGACGATCTGCGTACCGGCCGCGGCGTGCTGCTGATGACGAAGGGGAGCGTGGTTTCGGATTATCAGGTGTCGGTCGTGCGGCGCTACGAATCGCAGGAGGGTGCGCCGCTTGCCGTTCTCGTCGAGGCCGCCGACACAGGCGCTACCCAGCAGGACGCTGCCTAGCCGATTGCCCGCGCGAGGTGGCGCTGCGATGCACGGAACCTACGATCTTTGGCTGGTTGCGCTGTCGCTTGCCATCGCGACGCTCGCTTCCTACACCGCGCTGGATTTGAGCGGGCTTATTTCACTGCTCGATCGGCGCTTGCGGTTCGGGTGGCTGGCGGCAGGGGCTGCCGCCATGGGGACCGGTATCTGGGCGATGCATTTCATCGGCATGCTCGCGTTTTCCTTGCCCATTCCGGTCGGCTACGACTTCCGTCTCACGTTCCTGTCGCTGGCGATGGCCATGATCGTCTCGTACTTTGCCTTGAACGCGATTACCCGTCCCGCGCTGAAACGCCAAGGGTTCATCGTGGGTGGCGTGTTGATGGGACTGGGCATTGCGGGCATGCACTATGTGGGCATGGCCGCGTTGCGGATGGATCCACCGATCGTTTACGACCCTACGCTGTTCGTGGCGTCGATCGCGATCGCCGTGGCCGTATCGACGGCGGCGCTGTGGCTGGCCCACCGGCTCAGCATCGAGAATACGTCCGGCCTGATGGTGAAGCGGGCCGGTGCGGCCATCGTCATGGGTGTCGCGGTAACCGGCATGCACTACACCGGCATGGCTGCCGCCCATTTTTCGCTGCATGCGGTTTGCACCACCGTCAATGGCATCAATGGGCCATGGCTGGGCGGTACGATCGCGCTTTTTACCATCACCATTCTTGCCGCCACGCTGGTGATTTCGCGCTTCGACGCGCGTACCACCTTCCTGCGCGGAAGGAACGACGCGCTCGAGGCGCAAGTGAAACGGCGTACCGGGGAGCTCGAAGGCGTGCTGCGCCAATACGAACGCACGGTGCTCGCGCTCGAACAGGCGCGTGAAATGATGGGGGAGGAGATCGAGCAGCGCAAAACGGCGCAGCAACGGCTCGAGATCGAGAAAGAACAACAACGCCGGCTGATTCACGAACTGGAGGAAACCCATCTCCAACTGCTGCAAAGCGAAAAGCTCGCTTCGATCGGCCAGCTCGCCGCGGGCGTGGCGCATGAAATCAACAACCCCATCAGCTTCGTCCACGCCAATCTCAACACCTTGAAAAGCTGGGTCAGGCAGCTGCTCGCAGTGATCGTGGCGCAGGAAGCGGTCACCGGCGCGCCCGCCGCCGGCATGCTTGCACCGGTTTCGTCGATGGCGGGGGACCTCGATCTCGACTACGTGCGCAACGACATCATGATGCTGATCGAGGAATCGCTCGAAGGGGCCATGCGTGTGCGCCAGATCGTGCGCGACCTGCGCGACTTCTCCCGCCCGAGCGGCGACGAGTGGACGCTGGCCGATCTGCATGCCGGCCTGGAGAGCACGTTGAACGTGGTGCACAACGAGATCAAATACAAAGCCGAGGTAGTGCGGGAATACGGCGATCTTCCGCTGGTCGAGTGCAATGCGGCGCAGTTGAACCAGGTTTTCATGAATCTGCTGGTGAATGCGGCGCAGGCGATCAGCACGCAAGGCACCATCACCCTTCGCACCCTATGCCACGGCGACAGCGTGTCCATTGTCATCACCGATACCGGCGGCGGCATCCCCGGCAACGTGCTCGGACGCATCTTCGATCCCTTTTTCACTACCAAGCCGATCGGCCAGGGTACCGGGCTGGGTTTGTCGATTTCGCACCGCATCATCGAACACCACCGCGGGCGAATCGATGTCGAGAGCCGCCCTGGCCACGGCACGACGTTTATCGTCACGCTGCCGGTCAGGCGCAGCGAGCGTGCCGAGGCGAAAGCAGCGGCCCAACGGTGGCCACACGATCGGCTCTTGTAGGTTGGCGGTGAGGCGCAAGCCGAACCCCAACATGGGGATGCGCATGGCGACGTTGCGGTTGCTCGCAGGATGACGCGCTGGCGTCGAGACGGGAGCAAGTTCGTGGCCGGGATGCCATCCCGGCACACACGCCGATAGTGTAAACAGGCCCTAATAGGCCCACATCTACCCAGGAAGGGCACCTTGTCGCGCCTTCACAAACAGATGCGCGCCGCAGACGCTCTCCAGCACTTGGCACGCGGATTGCTACTTCTTCAGACAAGGGGCGCGAGGCCATGCCGCGGGTCCCCGAGGATGACCAACGTTTTTGCCGACCGGCCAATCGTTTCGAGTGCCGCTCGATCCCTAAGCGATTGGATTGGGAGGAATGGAAGCCCCGCCGTGACGGGGCTCTTTTTTTGATCGGCCGTTCGCCGTTGGTTTCCGACAACTGCGATGGCGCGGAAACCGGTGATCCGGCGCAAGACTTGCACAGGGGACCCACATCCAAGCCATGAACACCATCACGCGCCAGATCCGCAGCTTGCTGCCGCCGTTGGCAGCGGTGGTCGCGGTGACGCTGCTGTCGCTGTGGCTGTATCGGATCGAGGATGGCAAGTCCTTGCCGTCCGTGTGGCTGACCAACGGCATCTGCCTGGCCGTGCTGATGCATCGTGGGCGGCATGGCGCGGTGGCGCTGGTGGCCGGCGCCTGCTGCACCATCTGGCTCACCAGCATGGCGATGGGGCTATCGGTTGGCGAGGGTTTCGTCGGCGCCATGGGCAACGCGCTGGAAATGGGTATCGCGCTTTGGGCGCTGTCAAAAAAGGGCCGCGCGACCTACCTGGAAACACCTTTCGGCACCAAGCGTTTCATCATCTGGGCGCTACTGGTCGCACCGCTGGTCTCGACACTTGCGATAACCCCCTGGCTGATCCTGACGGGGCATCCGCATGGCTTGGAGTTCGGCATCCTCCGGTTCGTTTCGCATGCACTGGGCACCGCGCTTGCCGTTCCCCTCACGATAGAAGTGCTGCGCTGGCAGCGCGAGCCGGGTTTATCCATACGCCGCACACGCCGCTGTGCGCAAGCTCTGCTGGGGTTGATCGGCGCCGCAGCGATTGCCTTCTTCCAACCCACGCTCCCGATGCTGTTCATTGTTTTTCCGCCGCTCGTGCTGCTGGCCATGACGGGAAACCGCCGCTGGGTGATCGCCGGCATTGTTGCCGTGGCCGCGGTGGGCGCGTTGGCGACGCTGGCAGGTTACGGGCCGATCCACCATCAGGCGCCGTTTCCGGCCTGGAGCGCACTGCTGCTGCAGTTGTGCGTGCTGTCGTGCATGGCGGTGGTGCTGCCATTGACCGCATCCCAGGAGCAGCGCCGCAAGCTCGGCCGCACCTTGCGGGGGAGCGAGGCGCGCTACCGCATGCTGGCGGAGCACTCGCACGACATCGTGTTGCTGCTCGACGCGGACGGTTACTGCAAATACGTGTCGCCGGCCATCCACGACATGCTGGGCTATCCGGCGACAAAGATGTTCGAAAGCTCGCTGGAGAGCCTGATCGATGAGAAGAGCCAGCCCGTTGCCCGTGAGCTTTGGACGCAACTGCTGCAAGACCGGCCCCCGACGACGGCGCTGCTGCACATGCGGCACGCGGACGGAACGTTTCGCATGGTGGAAGCCACTGGCGGCGTCATCGATGAGGAACCCGACCGCGTCGTGCTTACCCTGCGCGACGTCAGCGCACGCGTTGCCGCGGAGGATGCCTTGCGCCAGGAACGCCTGATGACAGATGTAACCTTGCAAGTGATCGGCGACGCAGTGTTCACGTTGGATCGCGATGGCAGGCTCGAATTCACCAACCCGGCCGGCAGGGCGTTGCTCGATCGTTCCGTCGCGCCGGACGAGGCGACGCTGGAGCAGCAGCTTCCGTTGTGGCAAGAAGGCGCGCGGCTGACGCAAACCCATCCGGCAAGCATGGTGCTGCAGAGCGGCATGCCCGAAGGCCCATTCCTGTGTGCATTGGAATTGAAAGACGAAACGCGCCACGCGATCGAGTGCTCGGCCACGCCGATCCGCTCCAACGCCGGGGAAATGATGGGCGCCGTATTGGTATTGCGCGATGTCAGCGCCGTGCTGGAGCTGTCCGAGCGGATGACGCATCTTGCGCACTTCGACGCCTTGACCGGCTTGCCCAACCGCTCGCTGCTGCTCGAAAGACTGGATATGGCCTTGGCCCGTGCCAAACAGACGGCGCATCACCTGGCGGTATTGTTCATCGACCTGGATCGCTTCAAGCAAATCAACGATACGCTTGGCCATGGGCCGGGCGACGAACTGCTGCAGCAGGTTGCCGACCGTTTGCTGTCAGTGGTGAAAAGCGGCGATACCGTGGCGCGCCTCGGTGGCGACGAATTCGTGGTGCTGCTGCCGGAGTTGCCCGGCAAAGCCGACGCCGCCATTGCAGCGACCAAGGCTTTGGACATCCTGAGCCAGCCCATCCGGGTAGGGCGCCGGGAATTGCAGCTTTCGGCGAGCGTCGGCGTCAGCGTCTTCCCGGATGATGGCGACGACGCCGACCTGCTGATTCGCCACGCCGATATCGCCATGTACTCGGCCAAACGCCACGGCCGCAACGACTATCACTTCTATGCAGCGGCGATGGAGGCGAACGCGCAGAAGGAATTCGACCTGGAAAACGCCTTGCGCTTTGCCATCATGCGCTCGGAGCTGTTCCTGGATTTTCAGCCGCGCGTCGATACCGGTTCGCACAAGATCATCTCTACCGAGGCCTTGATGCGCTGGCGCCGCGCCGATGGCGAGATCTGCCTGCCGGACGAGTTCATTCCTATCGCCGAAGCCAGCGGCCTGATTCTCACGATGGGCAAGTGGGCGCTGAAAGAAGCCTGCCGCGCGTGCAAGGCGTGGCAACATGGGCCGCTGAAAGGCGTGAGCGTGAGCGTCAACATCTCGCAGGTGCAGTTCGTGCGCGACAATTTCCTCAGCTTCATCATGGAATCGCTGCGCGAAACCGGCTTGCCGCCGCACCTGCTCGAACTGGAATTGACCGAAAGCATGTTGATGGAACCGAGCGAAGCCATCCAGCAGCGTATCGCCGGTCTCAGTGCGCTCGGCGTGAAGCTTTCCATCGACGATTTCGGCACCGGGTTTTCGAGCCTGGCCTACTTGCGCAGGTTTGCCATCGATACGCTGAAGATCGATCGCAGCTTCGTCATGCACATGACGGACGACCCCGAGGATGCTTCAGTCATCCACGCCATCATCGCCTTGGCCATCAGCCTGGGCAAACGCGTGGTGGCCGAAGGCGTGGAAACCATGCAGCAGGCCTCGCAGCTGGCTGCTTTGGGCTGCCATGAAATGCAGGGCCATTGGCTTGGCCGGCCAGGGGATGTTGCGCAATTGGCGGAACTTGCCAAGCGCAGCGCCAACTCCGTAACGCCCCGCGCAACGCGGCGTTGATTCCGTGGGCCGGGATGACATCCCAGCCTACGACATTGGCGCGAATCCTCGTAGTTTGGCGGTGAGGCGACGCCGAACCCCAACATCCGAGAGGCATCGCTGCGGATATTGATCTTGATCAATACCCAATCTGCTCCTGCTCCGCACTCTATGGCGAGCAACCTGACTCCGCCAAGCGTGCACTTCGGCGGACTCAGCCATCGCGATCAGGAGATACAGCAATGACCAAACCGATCCAAATCTTCGAGCGTCATCCGTCGACCCTGCGCAAGCAATACGACAACTACATTGGTGGTAAATGGGTGGCGCCCGTGAAGGGTCGCTACTTCACCGATACCAGCCCGCTCGACCAGAGCGAGCTTGCGCAAGTGGCGCGTTCAAGCGCGGAGGATGTCGAGCTTGCGCTCGATGCCGCGCACAAGGCCAAGGATGGATGGCGTCGAACCGCGCCGGCAGAGCGTGCCAGGATTCTCAACAAGATCGCGGACAGGATCGAGGAAAATCTCCACATCCTTGCGAATATCGAAACCGTGGACAACGGCAAGCCGATCCGCGAAACGCTGGCCGCCGACGTGCCGCTGGCGGCCGATCATTTCCGTTATTTCGCCGGCTGCATCCGTGCCGAGGAAGGTTCGCTGGCCGAGCTCGACAACGACACCGTGGCCTACCACTTTCGCGAGCCGATGGGCGTCGTCGGGCAGATCATCCCGTGGAATTTTCCGTTGCTGATGGCGGCATGGAAACTCGCACCTGCCTTGGTCGCGGGCAATTGCGTGGTGATCAAGCCGGCTTCCGATACGCCGCTCAGCCTCGCCAAGCTGATGGAGCTGATCGGCGATCTGTTGCCGCCGGGCGTTCTCAATGTGGTGTTCGGCCATGGCTCCGAAGTCGGCACGCCGTTGGCGCGCAATCCGCGTATCGCCAAGATCTCGTTCACCGGCGAAACCACCACCGGCCGGCAGATCATGCAGTACGCCTCGGAAACGATCATTCCGCAGACCATGGAGCTGGGCGGCAAGTCGCCGAACATCTTCTTCGGCGATGTGATGGACGAGGACGACGACTTCCTGGACAAGGCCTTGGAAGGTTTTGCGCTGTTTGCCTTCAACAAGGGCGAAGTCTGCACCTGTCCGTCGCGCGCGCTGGTTCATGAATCCATCTTCGACAAATTCATGGAGAAGGCGGTGGCCCGCGTCGCCAGGATCAAGGTGGGCAATCCGCTCGATCAGGCGACCCAGATGGGGCCGCAGTGTTCGCACGGGCAGTTGGAGAAGATCCTCAACTACGTCGATATCGGCAAGCAGGAGGGTGCGCACCTGGTGACGGGCGGCGAGCGCGCCTATCCGGGCGGCGATCTGGACAAGGGTTTTTTCCTCAAGCCAACCGTTTTCGTCGGCCACAACAAGATGCGGATTTTCCAGGAGGAGATCTTCGGGCCGGTGCTGTCGGTGGCGCGCTTCAAGGATCTGAACGATGCGATCGAGATCGGCAACGACACGCCTTATGGGCTTGGCGCGGGCGTGTGGTCCCGCAACGCCAACAATCTCTATCGCGTCGGACGGGAAATCCAGGCCGGCCGCGTGTGGACGAACTGCTATCACATGTATCCCGCGCACGCGGCATTCGGCGGTTACAAGCATTCGGGCTTCGGCCGCGAAACGCACAAGATGATCTTGGACCACTACCAGCAGACGAAGAACATGCCGGTGAGCTACAGCACGAAGGCTGTCGGCTTGTTCTAAGCATGGATCATCGCTGTAGGTGCCGCACAGGATGGTGCGGCACCTA
>NZ_DATJMN010000238.1:0-5709 GCF_035508675.1 Dyella sp. | reverse complement strand
TGTAATCCGCCAGCCTATTTCGTGCACAGGACCGAGCAGCCGCAACCGGCGCTTAACCAAATCAAAGGCTTGCCGTTCTTTTTACCGCCTAATCCCGCATTCTAAATCTGGCGATGTTTGCTTATGGCGGGAGGTAGGTGGCGATGGCAGTTTTTGTAGGCTGGGATGAAATCCCAGCTTTTCCAGGCCGTATTATGCTGGGATTTTATTTCAGCCTACGTGGTGATTCGTAATGACGGCAGGGTAAAACGACGCATGGCGGCAAGCTATGCTCATTCACGCATGCAACGTGTTATCAATCTCCGCCAGCCGCGCAACGCCCTTCTTCGCCAGCGGCTCCAAACCTTCGCCGCCCGCTGCCAGGTGCGCCACGATCTGCTTGCGCATGCCAGGCTCCCAGAATCGCTTCAGGTGATCGGCGATGCCCGCGGCGCCCAAGGTCTGGTCCGGCTCGGCGGCGAAGTAATGACCGATGTCGTTGACCATCGCAACCAGGCGTTCGATATTCATGCTGTTGCCCCTGCAGCGTGCAGCAAGCGCTGCGGATGTGTGTAGACGACGTAGCTGCCCGGCCGCGCAAAACCGACCAGGGTCATGTGGGTGCTTTCGGCCAGATGGATGGCCAGCGCGGTAGGCGCGGAGATCGCCGCCATCAAGGTGATACCGGCGCTGGCGGCCTTGGTGACCATCTCGTAGCTGGCGCGGCTGGTGACGAGCGCAAAACCCCGCTGAGGGTCGATGCGTGCTTTCACCATCGCACCGATCAGCTTGTCCAGCGCGTTATGGCGGCCGACATCCTCGCGCACAAGCGCGATCTTGCCCTCAACGTCGACCCACGCTGCAGCATGGATGGAACCCGTGACGCTGTTTACTGGCTGCATGGCCTGCAGCGCTTCGAGCGCACGCTCCAGCGCCCGGGCCTCGATGCGTGGACCATCGCCAACCGGCGCGGGGTGGCGCACGGCGTCTTCCAGCATGCGCGCCCCGCACAGGCCACAGCCGCTGCGTCCGGGCAGCAAGCGTTCACCCGCTTCGCCTGCACGCCGGTCGACCGTATCGGAGGCCACGCGCATCGCCAATTCCACACCTTCCAGGCGCGGACGCACGTCGATGGACAGCAATTCTTCCGGCTTCGCCACCAGGCCTTCGCTCAAGGAAAAGCCCAGCGCGAAATCTTCCAGATCCAGCGGCGTCACCATCATCACGGCAAATGGCACGTCGTTGTAGAGCATGGCCACGGGTAGTTCTTCCGTAACGGCATCGCTCACCTGTTCGTGTTCGCCGTGGCGGTAGCGATCCACCCGGCGCGTCACGTAGCCGCGGCTTTGATCAGGGCCGGGGTAATCAGGACTGGGGTAATCAGGATGATTCGGCTGCATCCAGCAACGCCTGCTGCGTTTGAGAAAACGCCTGGTAACGTTTCTGCCATTCGGAAGGCTGATTGACGCGCGTCACCTGCACGGCCGTCACCTTGTACTCGGGGCAGTTGGTCGCCCAGTCCGAATTCTCGGTGGTGATGACGTTGGCGCCGGAACCGGGGAAATGGAAGGTGGTGTACACCACACCCGGCTGCATGCGCTCGGAAATGCGCGCACGCAGCACCGTCTGGCCGGCGCGGCTTTCGATGCCGACCCAATCACCTTCGGCGACACCACGTTCCTCGGCGTCGTGCGGATGGATTTCCAGTCGGTCTTCGTCGTGCCATGTCACGTTGGCGGTGCGGCGCGTCTGTGCACCGACGTTGTACTGGCTGAGTATGCGGCCGGTGGTGAGAATCAATGGATAGGTCGCATTGACCTTCTCCGATGTCGGCACGTATTCCGTCAGCATGAAGCGGCCCTTGCCGCGCACGAATTTATCCATGTGCATGACTGGCGTGCCTTCAGGATGCTGCTCATTGCATGGCCATTGGATCGAGCCGAGGCGGTCGATCTTCTCGAAGCTCACTGCGTGGAAGGTTGGCGTGAGGCGCGCGATCTCATCCATGATCTCGGAAGGATGCGCGTAGTGCATGGGATAGCCCATGGCATTGGCCAGCAGCTGGGTCACTTCCCAATCCGCATAGCCACTCTTGGGTTCCATCACTTTGCGCACGCGCGAAATACGACGCTCGGCGTTGGTGAAGGTGCCATCCTTTTCCAGGAACGAGCAGCCGGGCAGGAACACGTGCGCGTACTTGGCGGTTTCGTTGAGGAACAGATCCTGCACTACCACGCACTCCATCGCTTCCAGCGCGGCGGTGACGTGCTGCGTATTCGGGTCGGATTGGGCGATGTCTTCGCCTTCGATGTACAGTCCTTTGAAGCTGCCGTCGATGGCGGCTTCGAACATGTTGGGAATACGCAGGCCGGGCTCGTCGTGCAGGTGCACACCCCAGGCTTGCTCGAACGATGCGCGTACCGCGGCATCGCCGACATGGCGATAACCGGGAAATTCGTGCGGGAACGAACCCATGTCGCACGACCCCTGCACGTTGTTCTGTCCGCGCAGCGGATTCACGCCCACGCCTTCGCGGCCGATATTGCCGGTCGCCATGGCGAGGTTGGCAATGCCCATCACTGCGGTGGAGCCTTGCGAATGCTCAGTGACACCCAGGCCGTAATAGATCGCCGCGTTGCCGCCGGTGGCGTACAGGCGCGCCGCGCTGCGGATCATCGCCGCGGGCACGCCGGTTTCGGCTTCCGTCGCTTCAGGACTGTGCTTTTCCTGTGCTGCGAACGCGCGCCATTTTTCGAAGGCAGGTTTTTCGCAACGCGCAGCGACGAAGGCCTCGTCGACCAGGCCTTCGGTGACGATCACATGGGCCAGTGCGTTGAGCACCGCCACGTTGGTGCCGGGCCGCAGCTTCAGGTGATAGTCCGCCTTGATATGCGGGGTACGCACCAGGTCGATGCGGCGCGGGTCGACCACGATCAGCTTGGCGCCCGCACGCAGGCGCTGCTTCATCTGCGAGCCGAATACCGGATGCGCATCAGTGGGATTGGCACCGATCACCAGCACTACGTCGGTGCATTCGATCGAGTCGAAATCCTGCGTGCCGGCCGATTCGCCCATTGTCGCTTTCAAACCATAGCCGGTGGGCGAATGGCAGACGCGTGCGCACGTATCCACGTTGTTGTTGCCGAAGCCTGCGCGCACCAGCTTCTGCACCAGGTAGGTTTCCTCGTTGGTGCAACGCGAAGAGGTGATGCCGCCAACCGAGAACTTGCCGTATGTCGCCTGCAGCCGCTTGAACTCCCTGGCGACGTGCGCAATCGCTTCCTCCCAGCTGACGATGCGCCATGGATCGCTGATCTTGTGGCGGATCATCGGTGTGTGGATGCGATCCGGATGCGTGGCGTAGCCGATCGCGAAACGGCCTTTCACGCAGGAATGGCCGTGATTGGCCTGGCCGTCCTTGTTCGGCACCATGCGCACGATTTCCTCGCCTTTCATTTCGGCGCGGAAGCTGCAGCCGACGCCGCAATAGGCGCAGGTAGTGATCACGCTGTGTTCGGCCTGGCCGCGTTCGATCAGCGTGTTCTCCGACAGCGTGGCGGTGGGGCAAGCCTGCACGCAGGCGCCGCAGGATACGCACTCGGAATCGAGGAAAGCATTGTCCTGGCTGGCCGAAACCTTCGAGTCGAAACCGCGCCCCTGGATGGTCAGCGCGAACGTGCCCTGCACTTCGTCGCAGGCGCGCACGCAGCGTGAGCAGACGATGCACTTGGAGGGATCGAAGGTGAAGTAGGGATTGGATTCGTCCTTCGCGGCGAAGTGCGGGTTGATGTCGCCCTCTTTCGACTTGGCGAACACATGGTTGGCGCCGTCGTAGCCATAACGCACTTCGCGCAAGCCCACCACGCCCGCCATGTCCTGCAGCTCGCAATGGCCATTGGCCGGACAGGTCAGGCAGTCCAGCGGATGGTCGGAAATGTACAGCTCCATCACGCCGCGGCGGATCTCGGCCAGTTTTTGCGTTTGCGTGCTGACCTTCATGCCTTCCGTGACCGGCGTAGTGCACGAGGCGGGATAGCCCTTGCGCCCTTCGATCTCGACCAGGCACAGGCGGCAGGAGCCGAAGGCTTCCAGCATGTCGGTGGCGCACAGCTTGGGAATATTGATGCCGGCCTGCGCAGCGGCGCGCATCACGGAGGTGCCTTCCGGCACGCGGATGCTGCGGCCGTCGATGTCCAGCGTGACGTGCTTGTCCGTTTTGACGGCGGGCGTGCCGCGGTCGATTTCAACAATGGACAGCATGATGAAGCTACCTCCTCAAAAAATCCGGTCACCGCGAGCTTTCCAAACAGCCTGCGTGCCCAACGTGGACGGACGTCATTCCCGCGAAAGCGGGAATCCATCTTCGTTTTTGCCTAAGAGCAAAATGGATTCCCGCTTTCGCGGGAATGACGGCAAGGTGGCATGGCAATGCGCTCATAAAACAGACTGCTGCTTCGCGACCTCAAAATCCTCATGAAAATGATCCAGCGCACTCAGCACCGGAAACGGCGCCATGCCGCCCAGCGCACACAGTGAACCGGCCACCATCGTCTGGCACAGATCGCGCAGCAACAGTTCGTTGCGCGCCTTCTCCGCCGTATCGCCGGCAACGATGCGATCGATCACCTCCACCCCACGCGAGGAACCGATACGGCATGGCGTGCACTTGCCGCACGATTCGATCGCGCAGAACTCCATCGCGAAACGCGCCTGCGCCGCCATGTCGACCGTGTCGTCGAACACCACCACGCCACCATGCCCGACCATGCCGCCGATGGCGGCAAAGGCTTCGTAATCGATCGGCGTATCCAACTGCGATACGGGAATGTACGCGCCCAGCGGACCGCCCACCTGCACGGCGCGCACGGGGCGTTCGCTGGCGGTGCCGCCGCCATATTCCTCGATCAATGCGCGCAAGCTCAGGCCGAACGCGCGCTCCACCAACCCCGGCCGCTTCACATTGCCGGCCAGTTGCAACGGCAGCGTGCCGCGTGATTTGCCCACGCCGTAGTCACGGTAGAACGCCGCGCCTCGATCGAGAACGATCGGCACTGTCGCCAGCGTGATCACGTTGTTGATCACCGTCGGCTTGCCGAACAAGCCCCGGATCGCCGGCAGCGGCGGCTTGAAGCGCACCTGGCCGCGCTTGCCTTCCAGACTTTCCAGCAACGAGGTTTCCTCGCCGCAGATGTAGGCGCCGGCGCCCATGCGCACGTCCAGATGGAAGGCTTTGCCGCTGCCGCAGAGGTTGTCGCCCAGATAACCACGCGCCTTGGCCGCCTCGATCGCCGCCAGCAGCGCCCGCTGCGCATGCGGGTATTCGATGCGCAGGTAGATGTAGCCGCGCGTAGCGCCCACCGCCAGCCCGGCGATGGTCATGCCTTCGATCAGCACGAATGGATCGCCTTCCATGATCATGCGGTCGGAGAAGGTGCCCGAATCGCCTTCGTCTGCGTTGCAGACGATGTATTTCTGATCGGCTGCGGCGTCCAGGCAGGTTTTCCACTTGATGCCGGCCGGGAAGGCCGCGCCGCCGCGGCCGCGCAAGCCGGAGTCGGTGACCGCCTGCACGATGGCTGCAGGTTCCATCTTCAGTGCTGCGGCGAGTCCGCGGTAACCGTCGTGGGCCAGATAATCGTCCAGGCTGCGCGGATCGACGATGCCCACGCGCGCGAAGGTAAGGCGTTGCTGGCTTTTCAACCAGGGAATTTCCTCGGTGAGCCCAAGCTT
>NZ_DATJMN010000237.1:0-8084 GCF_035508675.1 Dyella sp. | reverse complement strand
CAGATCGTGGCGAATAATGAAGAAGTAAGCACTGTCAGTGCTTGCCAGCTTTCGCAAACAACGCTTCCACCGCCTGCTGCGTCAGCGGGTGATAACCGCTCTTTGCCTTCGCATACACCTGCTCGGCAAACGCCAGCCCGTCCGGTGTCTTGGTCAAGGCGCGGTAAACCGGCAGGGTGAGATACAGGCGGCCGATGCGCGTCATATGTTCCGCCGCGGCCGGCCACGCAGCCTTGTCGCCGGCAGCGATGGCGTGCACGTACCAGCGCATGCCGATCTCGGCATTGGGCGTGCCGGTGAGATGCCAGGCAGCGTCGAGTTGCTGCATCCTGGCCAGCGGCGGCGCATCCGGCAGGCCGTCCAGGAAGTACATCCACTCCTGCGTATTCCAGTCCTTGGCGTCGAGCTGGTCGGCGTCGAGCGTGCCGGCGAGGAAGGCGGTGCGCTCCTTGTCGATGGTGTCGAAACGCGGCGAATCGGGAATCGGCGCCTGCTTGGGTATGCCGGTGCCGTACACCCATGCCTGCACTTCGTTCCAGCTCATCTTGCCGGGGTATTTGTCGATCAGGTTCGGCTTCAGATAAGCGAGCATCTGCTCGGTGGTGATGCTCTGGAAGGCGAAGTGATTGAAGTAGCCCTTGAGGTAATGGTCGAAGGTGTCGCGGCCGAAGCGCTGTTCCAGCGCGCGCAGGAACCACGAGCCCTTGCTGTATGCCACATCCGAAAGCGTATCGTCCGCATCGATGTTGCCCGGCTTCGGCGCCAGGCGCTGCGCATTCTGCGGCAGCTCGCCGAGTTCGCGTTGCAGGCCATGGATGCTCAGCAAGTCTTCCTCGTCGGCCTGGCGCTTGCCATACAGCGCCTCGGTGATACGGCCTTGCACGTACGTGGTGACGCCTTCGTTGAGCCAGATGTCGCGCCACGATGCCGCCGTCACCAGGTTGCCCGACCAGGAGTGCGCCAGTTCATGCGCCACCAGCGAGACCAGGCTCTTGTCGCCCACCAGCACGGTCGGCGTGGCGAAGGTCATGTTGGGGTTTTCCATGCCGCCGTAAGGGAAGCTCGGCGGCAATACCAGCAAGTCATAACGGCCCCAGCGATACGGTCCGTACAACTGCTCGGCCGTGGCGATCATCTTTTCGGTGTCTTCGAATTCATGCGCGGCCTTGCCGACCACGGAAGGCTCCGCATACACCGCCGAGCGCGGACCGGTTTCCTTCACCGCCAGATCGCCGGCGGCAATGGCCAGCAGGTAGGAAGGGATCGGGTGCGTCTGCTTGAACGTGAAAGTGCCATCCAGCGGATGGTTGGGATCGTTCGGCGCGCTCATCGCCACGCGCATGTCTTTCGGTGCGGTCACCTGTGCATCGTAGGTAAAGCGAATCGCTGGCGAATCCTGCAGCGGCACCCAGGAGCGTGCGTGGATGGATTCCGATTGCGAGAACATGAAAGGCAGCTTCTTGTCCGCCGTCTGTGCAGGCGGCAGCCATTGCAGGCCGCTGGCGTTCGGCGATGTGCTGTAGACGATGCGCACTTCGTGCGGATGCTGCGGCGTCTGGATGGTGAGCTTGCTGCCGAGCTGTTGGTCGCGCGGCGCCAGCGCGTACTTCAGCGGCGCGGTCTTGCCGCTTGCGTCCACGGATTCGACATCGGCAATGTTCAGATCGCGCGTATCCAGCACCAATGCGGCGGCCTTGGGGTTCTTCCAGTCCAGCGTCAGCGTGGCCTGGCCATCCAGCTTGCGTTGCGGGAAGTCGACGTTGAGCTTCAGGTCGAGATGGGTGACGCGCACGTCATCCGGCTGCGCATAGGAATAGGGATCATTGGCATAGGCGGCCGCGGGCAGGACCAGCGCGCCTAGGGCCAGGGTACGAAGCGGGGACATCGTGCGGCTTCCATGGGACATCGGGAGCGGCGAGTATGCCATCGCCGCCCATGGCGGAGGTTGGTCAGCAGTAACGATCGGCAAGCGAGTCGGTGGCCTGGATCAATACGTCCACGATCGCCGGCTCCGACGCGGCATGTCCGGCCAGCACGACATGGAACGCCGCTTCCGGCCAGGTTGCCGCGAGATCGAAAGCATTTTTCACCGGACAGATAATGTCGTAGCGGCCATGCACGATGGTGGTGGGAATGTGGCGCAGCTTGGCCACGTCGCGCAGCAGTTGCCCGGGCTCCAGGAAAGCCTCGTTGCGGAAATAATGCGCCTCGATGCGGGCGAGGCTGAGCGCAACTTCCGGCGCGGCGAAACTTGCTTCGGTTTCCGGGCTTTCTTCCAAGGTAATGCCGCCGCCTTCCCACGCACCCCAGGCCTTGGCGGCCTCCAATCGTGTGCTTTCATCCTGGCTGGTCAGTCGTCGCCAATAAGCTTCCAGCATGTGGCTACGTTCTTCTGCGGGTATCGCTGCCGCATAGCGCTGCCATTTATCCGGAAGAATCCAGGACGCGCCGCCTTCTTCGTAATACCAGCGGACTTCTTCCGGACGGCACAGGAAAATGCCGCGCAAGACCAGGCCCAGCACGCGCTCCGGGTATGTCTGCGCATAAGCGAGTGCCAGCGTGGAACCCCAGGAACCGCCGAACACCACCCAGCGTTCGATGCCCATTTGCTCGCGTATGGCTTCGATGTCCGCGACCAGGTGCCAGGTGGTGTTGTCGGTGAGATCGGCGAACGGCGTGGAACGTCCCGCGCCGCGCTGGTCGAACAGCACGATGCGATAGCGTTGCGGATCGAAGAAGCGGCGGTGATAGGGCGACAAGCCCGCCCCGGGGCCGCCATGCAGGAAGATCACCGGCAAACCCTGCGGATTGCCGCACTCTTCGACATACAGCGTATGCCGGTTGTCCACGGCGATGCGATGCGTGCGGTAGGGTTCGATCTCGGGATACATCGTGCGCATGATGGGAATGTCCTTGGCTATGTAATCACGTAGATGGGCGCGGCGATGGTGGGGTTCGCGTGCGCTCACCGCAACCTACTCTTGCGACAGTGCGCGCGCTGCATCCCACATGCCGCGCGTGATGGACCGGTTGGCGTGCGATGTCTGCAATACGATCAGTGTCGTAGTGCTTATGCTGGCGTGGATTTTCAGCAGGCGATCGAGCACGGACTCCAGGTGATTGATCGACATCGCCACCACGCGCAGCAGTGCGGAATCTTCGCCGGCGAGGCGGCGGCAATCGAGCACTTCCGGAATATCGGTGACGAGCTTGCCCATGCGTGCGCAGATACCGCCATCGCAGCGTACGCGCACCATCGCTTCGATGCCGAAGCCCATACGCTTGGGTTCGACCACGGCGCGATAGCCGGTAATGATGCCGGCCTCTTCCATGCGCTTGATGCGCTCGGCGACGGCGGGCGCAGACAGCCGCACCGTGCGGCCCAGTTCGGCGTAGCCCATACGAGCATCATGTTGCAGGGCTTCGAGCAGTTGCCAGTCCTTGGCGTCCCATTCGGGTTTCGATTCGTAGGTCATGGCGCAAAAAAGATATTTCGATCGATGGCGAAACATGGGGGCTGACTTCGGATGCATTATTCATCAGCCGCCGCTCCAAGACTAGGATTTATCCCATTCCTGCTTCCATGCATCGGACCGCCCATGAACACTGCCGAGCGCCTTGACGGGCGCGCGCTGAGCTACATCGCCATTGCGCTGATTACCTGGTCGTCCGCTTATGCGGCGATTGCGTATGCATTGGCCTCGTTTACGCCGGGTGAGGTGGCGCTGGCGCGCCTTGCCATCGGCTCGCTGTGCTTCGTGGCCTTGCTGTGGCTGCGGCGTGCCGCATTGCCGCGCCGTAGCGATTGGCTGCAGCTTGCCGTGCTCGGCGTGTTCGGCCTTACCGTCTATCACCTTTGCCTCAACTATGCGGAAACGCGCATTGCCAGCGGCACCGCGGCCATTCTGATTTCGCTGGTGCCGGCGGTGACCGCGGCGCTGTCGGCCTTTTGGATCGGCGAGCGCATCAGCGCGCGCAGCATGCTGGGGCTGGGCGTGGCCTTGTTCGGCGTGGTGCTGGTGGTGCTTACCAGCGGCAGGGAAGTGCGTTTTCAGCCGATGGCGGCACTGGTCTTGATCAGCGTGCTTGCTTCGGCGGTGTTCTTCGTGGGGCAAAAGCCGCTGTTCGCGCGCAACGACATGGTCGGCGTCACCACCTTCGGGTTTCTTGCCGGCACGCTGGGCGCGCTGCCGTTTGGCCTGGGTTTGCCGCATGCATTGGCCGCTGCGCCGTGGTCGCATATTGCTGCGCTGATCTGGCTGGGCATCGCGCCGACCTTCGTGGGCTATCTCTCGTGGAACGCCGCGCTGAAGCGCGCATCGGCTTCACAGGTGACCAGCTTCATCTATTTCTCGCCGCCGATCGCCGTGCTTATCGGCTGGGTCTGGCTGGGCGAGCAACCGGGCTGGCTGACCTTGCTGGGCGGCGTGATTACCGTGGGCGGTGTCGCGCTGGCGAATGCCAAACGCCGTCCGTCGACGCCGGTCGAGCCTGCAGTAAATTCGGTCGCCGCAAAAGAATGCTGAGCCCTGATGCAGGTTTGTCGATGATGATGTGTAACTGTCAACGTTGAAGGAGAAGAGGATGTACACGCTGCACATCGCCAACAAGAACTACTCCTCCTGGTCGCTGCGTCCGTGGGTACTGCTGACCGAGCTGGGCATTCCGTTCGAGGAAAAGCTCACGCCGTTCCTGGGTGGCACCTCATCGAGCTGGCAAGCGTTTCGCGGCTTCTCTCCCACCGGGAAAGTACCTTGCCTGCACGATGGCGATACGGTGGTGTGGGAATCGCTAGCCATTGCCGAGTACGTCGCGGAAAGCCATCCAAGCGTGTGGCCGACCGATCCACGCGCCAGGGCGTGGGCGCGCAGTGCGGCGGCCGAGATGCATGCGGGCTTCCAGCAATTGCGTTCGCGCTGCCCGATGAACTGCGGTATCCGCTTGCGCTTGCACGAGATGTCGCCTGCCTTGTCGCGTGATATCGATCGTGTGCAGGAATTGTGGCGCGAAGGCTTGCAGCGCTTCGGCGGCCCGTTTCTTGCGGGCGATGCATTTACCGCCGTCGATGCGTTCTACGCGCCGGTGACCTTCCGCATCCAGAGCTATCAGCTAGCCGTGGATGAGGTGAGCCGTGCCTACGTGCAGCGCATGTTGGCCCTGCCTTCGATGCGCCGCTGGTATGACGCTGCATTGAAAGAAACCTGGCGCGATCCGGATCACGAGCAGGAAACGCTGCAGCAGGGCGTGCTATTGGAAGATCTGCGCGCCGCCTGACGCTGGTGGGCGGCATCAGGTTCTGATATCGACTTCAGAACTTATACCCGCGATGGATGGCCACGATACCCTGGCTGAGGTTGCGCACTTCCACACGCTCGAAGCCTGCGTTTTCCATCATGCCCTTGAGCGTGCCCTGATCCGGATGCTTGCGGATCGACTCGGCCAGATATTGGTAGCTGTCCGCGTCGCGCGCGAACAGGCGGCCAAGCCGAGGCAGTACCTGGAAGGAGTGAAAGTCGTACAGCTTGCCCAGCAGCTCGTTGCGCACCTTGGAGAATTCCAGCACCAGCGCGCGGCCACCGGGCTTGAGCACGCGGTGGATGTCGGCCAGCGCCTTGTCCTTGTCGGTGACATTGCGCAGGCCGAAGGCCATGGTCACCGCGTCGAAGCTGTTGTCGGGAAAGGGTAGCGCCTCGGCATTGGACTGCACCCAGCGCAGGCCCGCGACCACGCCGCGATCGGTCAGCCGGTCGCGGCCGACGTTGAGCATGGCCGCATTGATGTCGCCGACGATCACTTCGCCTTGCTCGCCCACGATCGGCTTGAGCAGTGCGGCGATGTCGCCGGTGCCACCAGCCAGGTCCAATACGCGGTCGCCGGAGCGGATGCCGCTGATGCCGACGAAATAGCGCTTCCACACGCGGTGGATGCCGAACGACATCAGGTCGTTCATCAGGTCGTAGTTGCGGGCGACCGAGGTGAAGACCTGGCCGACCAGCTTCTGTTTTTCCCCGACCGGGACGTCGCGGAAGCCGAAATGGGTGGTGGACTGCTCGCTCATGCGCGCATGGTACTAGGAGTCTGCGGGACTTGAGTGGCCCAGGCGAAAATCTGCCTGCGCGAGACCCCTGGAGATCGGCGCTTCACAAAAAGGGCGCAGTGTGGATAAGTCGACCTTATCTGTCATATAGGCAACATGGAGTGGCCTGATGGCGTCGGCCGGCGTAGCCTTCCCGCCGACCATCACGACGGGAGGAAAAAATGAAGCCCTCGATTTCGCTGCTGTGCATTCTGAGCCTGGTTTGCTGCGCCACCGCTGCGGCCCAGGGGTCGGCAACCCAGGTCATCACCGCTGCCGGCAACTATCATCCCTTGCCCAGGGCGGCCTATCAGCCCAATCCGGCCAATACCTACAAGGTGGTGTTCGCCATGACCAAGGGCAGTGAAAAACCCGGTGAGATCAACCCGGCACTCGAGCGCGTGGCGCGCACGGTGAATCTCTACGCCTCGGCGGGCGTACCGCTGGACCATTTGAAGTTCGTTGCCGTGGCATCCGGGGCGGCAACCTCGGCCGTGCTCGACGATGAGCACTACAAGGCGCAGTTCGGCGTGGCCAATCCCAACCTTGCCGTGATTGCGCAATTGCACAAGGCCGGCGTGGACGTGGCCGTGTGTGGCCAGGCCGTGGCCGAGCATCATTACCAGGATGCATGGGTAGCGAAGGACGTGACGCTCAGCCTTTCCGCCCTCACCACGATTACCGAACTGGAACAGCAGGGCTACGCCCTGATGCCGCTCTGAGTCGAGGTGGCGATCATGATGTCGCGTTGTGCAAAGCTGTCGCTGGCAGCACTGCTGGCTGTTGCCTGCAGCGCTGCGCAGGCCTCGCAATCGGACTACCTGCCACCGTGGAATCCACCGCCGGCGGGTGGTATCTCGTTCGCGGTACCGCCATTCGACGCCATTGCCGACCTGCATGGCGACATCGTCGATCCGCAGTTGACGGTGTTCTTCGCCGGCAACCAGTTCATGGTGGTGCACGATCTGGTGGAAGCGTTCAAGCATCGCTATCCGCAGTACCGGCGCGTATTCGTGGAAACCTTGCCGCCTGGCATCCTGGCCAGGCAGATCGAAACCGGTTCGCTGGTGATGGGCAATCTGCGCATCGCCTTGAAGCCGGATATCTTCACCAACGGCAAAGCTTCGATCGCCGAACTGCAACAGCAGCATGCCTGGTTTGCGGACACCGTCGACTATGCGCGCAACCCGCTGGCGATCATGGTGGCGCGGGGCAACCCCAAGCAGATCCATGGCCTGCAGGATCTCGGCCGCGCCGACGTGCGCGTCAGCATGCCCAATCCGAAGTGGGAAGGTATCGCCAAGCAGATCGAGGCCAGCTACCGCAAAGCCGGTGGCGATGCCTTGGACCACACCATCATGGATGACAAAGTGAAGGCCGGCAGCACCTACCTCACGCGCATCCATCATCGCGAATCACCGCTGCGCGTGTTGCAGGGCGAATCGGATGCTGCGCCGGTGTGGTCGACCGAAGCGTACTTCCAGCAGGAGGTGCTGCACCGGCCGGTGGAAACGGTGGCGATTCCTGCCGACCAGAATGTCACCGCCACGTACACCGCGGCACGCATGAAAGATGCGCCGCATGCACAAGCCGCAAAAGATTTTCTGGCGTTTATGACATCGGAGCAGGCGCAGGCCATCTATCACAAATACGGCTTCCAGCCGCCGCAGCCATGAAGTACGCCTGCATCGCATGGTTCATGTTGTGCGCACTTTGGGTAAGTAGCGCACGGGCCGACACACCTGACGGCGCCACGATTGCGCAGCAAGGCAATGGCCATGGCGCCGCGCCATGCATGGCGTGCCACGACGCCAACGGTGGCGGCCAACCCGCGGCGGGCTTTCCCCGACTGGCGGGACTGCCTGAAGCTTATTTGCGCAAGCAACTTGAAGACTTCGCCGATGGTTCGCGCGATAACGCCACCATGAGGCCGGTGGTCGGTGCCTTGACCGACGCCGAACGCGATGCGGTGGTGAAGTACTACAGCAAACTGCCAGTGCCGGCCCCT
>NZ_DATJMN010000236.1:0-11200 GCF_035508675.1 Dyella sp. | reverse complement strand
GGCAACGCGTGTCATGGTTGCGGTTTCCGCGCCTTGCTGTCGGCAGTCGAGGCTCCCGGGCCATCGACGAGCACGCGGAACGGTGCCGCATCGGTACGCAGGATCAGGCGCGTGTTGGCGCCCAGCGTGGCGTCGAGCGTGTCGAACGAACGCAACATGCTGTAGAGCTGCGGGTCCGTATCGTAAGCCTGCTTGTAGATAGCGGCCGATTGCACGCGGGCATTCGCTTCGATGTCGGCGGCATCGGCTTTTGCCTTGGCAATGGCGATGCGCGAATCACTGGTCGCACGCGAAGTGATCTCCGCGGCTTCGCGTTGCCCCTCCGCCGAGCGTTGCGCCGCCACCGTGTCGCGCTCGGCCTTCATGCGATCGATGGTGGCGTCGAGCGTTTCGGTCGATAAGGTCAAACGCTCTATGCCGACCTGCTTGACCGTAATGCCGTAGACCTTCAGTGCTTGCTCGTCGATGCGCGCGCGCAGGCGATCTTCAAGCTGGTTGAGCTGGATCTTGCTCGGATCGGTATTGACCAGACTGGCCAGGTCGAAGCTGCCCGCAGTGATTTCCAGCGACGATTCGACGAAGCTACGCAATTGCGCCGCCGCGATGTCGGGCTGGTTTTGCACCGCGCGCAGAAACTGACGCACATGCTCGGCATCGCTGGGAACCTGCCAGGCCACGTAGGCCTGCACAATAATGCGCAAGCCGTCGCGCGTACCCACATCCTGCAAACCGCTTGAGGTGGTGTGTAGCCGCAGGTCCACCGGAATGGTGTTTTCGATCGGCACCGGCCATTTCAGTGCCAGCCCGGGCGTCATTACCACGCGAACAGGATTGCCGATACGCGTGATCACCATCGCCTCGCCAGGCTCCACCGTCACCAGGCAGGCGGACAGCGTCAGGATCAAGACAATGGCAGCGGCGATCCACACGCGGTATTGGCGCAGGAATCCGAAACGGCCTGTGTTTCCGGCATCGCCATGTCCATGATGATGTGCATGGGAATGGCCGTGATGATGATGCGTCATAGCGTGCTTCCTGCGATCATGGCTCAGGAATAACCGACGGAGGTGTCGCCGATGGGCTGAATCGGCGCAGATCCACGGTAGGTTCCAGGGTGTTGTTCATGCGGTGATCGACAATTACCAGCGGCGACTTCGGCAAATCCTGGCTGAGGTGGTTGAACCATCGTTCCGTGAGGAAGACGTCGCCGCCACGCAGATAAGCCTGGTGATCGCCATGGAACAGCGTCAGCGCGGCCTGCGCCTGATTCACCTGTTCGGCCGAATCGGCCTTGGCGGTATCGAGAGTGCTGTCGACGGTCTGTTGTGCTTTGCTAAGCGCCACAAATGCCGTGCCGCGGCTTTGCGATATCAGTGCATCCGCCTTGATCTGCGCCGCTTGGACATTGTGGTAAGACGCGGCGGCCTCCGGTGGCGGATGAATCGCTTCGACCACCACGGCAATGATGTCGGTACCGGTTTGCAGTTGATCCAGCCGTTGCTGCAATTCGTCGCGGAAACTGCTCACGAACCGCGCACGATTTTCGCCCAGTACATCAGCGAGCGTATAGCGCGAGAAATGTTGTACCAGCATGCGGCCGGCCGCTGCACGGATCAGCGCCTCGGGATCGGTCACGCGATAGGCGGCCGCCATCGCGCCCTGGTCGGAAAGGCTGGTGCGATACACGATGCGCAAATCGATATTGACGATCTGAAAACCCTGCAGTCCGTTCGCCGTACTGGGAATCAAATAACTGGCTTCGAACGGATGCGAGTCATCCCAAAGCCGATCCTCGCTGGCCGAGGGTATGGCTTCGGCAGGCGAGGTCTGGGCATCGGCCGGTGCGTCGATCGCGTCTGCGGCGATGCCATTCGGGGTGGTCGGGAACACAATCGGCATTTCATGCACGACGCCCAGTTCGACCTTGCGCATGATCCCGAACGGCCATGGTAGATGGAGGTGCAGTCCGGGGCCTTCGATCGCCACTGGCACACCAAAGCGCTCGTAAACCGCGCGCTGATTGATACTCAAGGCGGTCAGCCCAGTCAGCAGCCAGCCCAACACACAAAAACCGACGAACATGGGCAGCGATGCACGCGCCACGAACGCCATCGCCCAACTGCGCGACAAGTCGATGCCAAATTGCTGCTGTATCCCGGCGCCCAGATCGGCAAGTCGTGGCCAGCGTAGTGCAAGGAGTCGAGCAATGGCACTTGCCGCGGATGTGCGTCGCTCCTCCACCGGAGGCATCGGGAGGAAGATGCGCGCCACCGAACGCAGCATGATTTCGATGGCCACCACGCTCACCAGCAGAATCAGCACGCGATGGATTAGGTAAGGCCACGCATAACCAAGCGAATGGAGAATGCTGGCGATACCCAGACCGACGCTGACGACCAGCGGAATACGCAGCAGGTTTTCCAACGACGGGGCGGCGGCCCACGCGGTTTTATCTAATCGCGCGTGCAGCCGATCGAGCACCAGCAACGGAAAGGCCATCACGATCAATGCGCACCCGATCCAGGGCGCCGGCAACCTTCCGGTGGTCATTCGGCCCGTGGTAGGCCACATCGCTATCGCGATGCCAGCCGCCAGCAAGCTCCCAACAAAGGCCATCGCGATCGGTGACCATGCGCCAACCCAGTCGACTCCAGCCAGCGTGCTACCGACGCGCTGATAGTGTTCGCGTATCGCACGCAGGATCGACCACGGCCCAGTGGATGATTCGAGCGGTGTTTCGGCAGGACGCTGCCACGGTTGCGCACGCGCTCGCACATGGCTCAGTACCACTTCGCCGAGAAATCCGCTGGATGCCAACAACAATGCGCTGCCGAAGATAGACCAGGTTGCGACCGACGCCGGCTCAGTCATGAAACTCGCAAGCATCAGGCAGTAAAGCGCGCCGCCCAGCAGCAGAAACGCCGTGATCGGTATCAAGACACGGCCTGGATGCGCGTTGCGTTGCACGTCAGTGCCCATGATCCAGCACCGCCGCCAACCACATGAATGCCAGGCCCCCGGCCACGCCCAGTGCCGGCGTGAAACGATGCTTCGAACTCAAGTTCGGCCATAAACCAGGCAGCACATCGCCACAAGCCAGATAAATCGTGGTACCTGCCGCCAGCGCGAGACTGGTGCCAAGAAACATCGGTGAATGCCCGACCAACGCAATACTCAGCGCGCCAAGCAGAATAGCCAGCGTCGTTGCTACCGACAACCAGAAAGCACGACGCGCCGCATAGCCGCCGGCGACCAGTACACCTGCATTACTCATTTCCCGCGGTAACTCGTGCGCCATGATGGCCAGCGCCACAACGACACCGAGCGTGCGATCGATGGCAAAGCTCGCGCCAATCACAATGCCATCGACGCCGTGATGCAACGCGTCGCCGACGATGTCCATGCGCGCGAACGCCGCCGTGGAAGAGGGTGCGCTCATCGCACGTACACCGCATTCGATGCACAACAATCCCAGGATGCCGATGGCCAGACGTTGGCCTGCCTGACTGGCCGACAAGCCACGCCCGATAGCCTCGGGAAGCATGTGCAGTAGCGCATCGCCCAATAACAGTCCTGCTGCCGACGCCTGCAGCCACGGTAAGCAGGCCTGAAGGTAGCGCGGGGGCAACCACACCACGAATCGAGCCGCGAGGGAGGCGGTGGCGACGGCAATGCTGGCCATGAGGGCCCCGGCGAGATCGAATCCTGGTGGCATGGCGCCCTTTCAACCCTAAAATTGCAATGTTATAACATTGCGAAAATAATGCCAGAGCGGGAATTTGCAGAGGCGTCAGCCGGGGTGTCGCTTACGCGGGGACGAAAGATTCATGGTTAGGCAGGTCTTCGAAACGGAGGGGTAAACGGTGATTCGGCGGGTAACATTCCATCGACACGTAGCATGGCTGGCTTTGGCTGCCATGGTGCGTGCGGGCCAGGTCTAGGGCGAACGGCCCATCCGAGCGTCAAGCAATCGCACTGTCCCCGTCATGGCGCGGCCCTGATGCTGTTGACGTAAGTACCGAAGCGTTCGCGTTCACGCAGGTCCAGGCTGGCCAGCACCGTCCATGATCGACGGGTCAAGGGATTGATGCGTTCGCCATGATCCCAGACCTCGTAATAAAGATGAGGTCCGGTCGATAAGCCGGTACTGCCGACGTAGCCGATGATTTCACCGCGATGGACACGGCTGCCCAAACGAATGTGCGAGGCGAAGGCGCTGAGATGTCCGTAACGAGTCGCCAGATTGGCGCCATGCTTGACCTCGATCAGGCGCCCGTACTCGCCGCGCCATTCGGATATATCAACCACGCCGTCCATGGTGGCGCGTACTGGTGTTCCCATTGGCGCGGCGTAGTCGACACCGCGGTGGAATTCATTGCCACCGAGTACCGGCTGGATGCGCCAGCCCCATCCAGACGAGATGCGTGCATCCGATACTGGAAGCAAAGGATCAAGCACTCGATAGCCCTGACCATGCGCGCCGACAAGGAATTCGTGACCATGGCCGTCGACGTAGTAATAGACCCTGTCCGTACGTCCCTGGTAATCGAACTGGATATAGGCCAGCTGCATTCGAGAGCCGGGCCGGTTTCCAGGGACCAGCGCCAAGGTACAGTGGCTATCTTCAGGCAGGCGTTCCCCGATATGCCATTTTTCACGTGCGTAAGCGATCGCCGCCGTAACGATAGGATGGTGGCCAAGTAGGCGCTCCAACTCCATGCTCAAGAGATGGCCGGGCGCCAGCGGGGTGAGCTTTGGATCAATTACGTTCGCGATCACATTTCCCGGGGCGGCGGCTGAAGGAGTCGCTGATACGGCGATCTTTTCAGGGACCAGGCGAGCGGTGCTCACCACTTCCCCCGTAACGCCCGCGAACAAGGAGGGCGAAGAGGGCTTCAGTTGATCTTGCTGTCGCGCGAGCTTTCTTCCTGTGTCGTCGCGGATGATGCGTACGTCGACAAGGGCATTGTCCGTCGCACCTGAAGCGGTAGTGCAGGCATCGAACACATCACCCGGGCGCATATGTTTCAGCGCTTGACGCGTATTGGAATCAGACCGTTTGAGCCACGTCGCGAAATGCCCTGCACCGACACCACTGCGCGATGCAAGACTCATGGCGGTGTCGCCACTATGGATGACTTCTCGATGCGATGTGCAGCGTATGGCCGTGACCTTGGCGTGCACCCCTGTTGAACTCAATGCGGCCAATGTCGCAAGACACGATGCCACTCGCTTCATCCGCAATCCCCCTGTCGGTGCGGGTTGAATAGATCGAGTTGTTATAACATTGCTTTTTGCATTTAACGTAAATTAAATACGTGATGGCAGCTCATAACATCGCTGCATTTTGAGCATTTTTAACACAATGGAGCCTTCGGCCATTGTGCCATTCCGTCACGAGTGGCCGGATGCGTGACGCTTGCTCTCTCTTTCTTCTGCGAGGCCGTGCAATGCACAGGATGTGCAGTTCACCGGTACGTCCCATGTACGCGCCCGGACTATTCGTACCTGTGCACTTCTCGTATGTGATCCGTATCACGTCCCCAACGACTTTGAAGAACCTTGGGCGCGTCTGCTGCTGTCGAATGACGCTGCTTTGCCCGGTTTTTTTGAGGCTTGACGCAAGGTATTGGACTGCGGGCATCCGCGTCGTCCGTCTGACACGCCGTTAATCCAAAGGCGCTAAAGCGCGGGCAGACGTTGGGGCGTCAATGCACCGCTTATGCCGCGCGTCGTGCCATTGGCATGAATCACGAGCGTGCGGGGTGTTTCTCCGCCCCAACCTGGGTCGAGCAGGTAATTGATCCGCTCCGGAGTCGCATCGGTATAGGCGCGCGCCGCATAACGATCCAGGCCCGTTGCATGCAGGCGTTCAAGTATGGCGTCTTTCTGAGCAATGCTATCCGTCGCGACCGTTATCAACTGGACGTCGTCCGGATGGGCCCGCTGGAATGCTGCGGCGGCCTGCATGTTCAATTCACAGTACACACAGTCCAAGGCCCACAGCTCGATGATGCGTTCGCCATGGCTCGGCGGTTTGAGCAAGGCGGGAACGTCGGCAGCAGATAGGCCGATGAGAGGTGCGGCATGGGTCAACATGGGTGCTAGCATTGCCAACGCCACGAATACGCGATGCATCAGTGCTCTCCGACCGTCAGCAGACGAAAACCCTCGGCCGTGTTCCACGCAACATAGGCGCGATGGCGCCAAAGCAGCAACTGCGGCGCCCCGGCTGATGGGGCCGTCGAGGCAAGGCTCCTGGGCTTGTCGAAATGAGCGCCGTCGTCGAAGGATTGGCGGATCATCAAGGTATAGCCTTGCGCATTGACCTGGTTCCACGCTACCCACACCGTGTGGCCATCGACGGCTACATCGGCATGGCTGGCACCTGTGCCCGCAATGGCTTGCACATGGCGCGGCCGATGGCCCGGATCGAGTTGACCGTACCATATCGTCGGCGTGTCCTTGGCGACATACCAGACCACATGACGCGTGCCGTCGGAAGCTATGGCGAGACCCGGACCGTGACGCGGGCAAGCGGCAATCTGCCAGTCATCGAAGGTGGCGCGTTCGACCTTGTTCGGCTGCGCATCCGCATGAAGTACGGCATAAGCATGGTCGCGGATGTTGTCGCCGAAGATGCCGCGGAAAAAGGCGGCGATATCGCCTCTGGGCGTACGCGCCAGTGCAATACGGCAACAATCGCAGCTATGGTCCATGAGCTTGCGCTCAGGCGCGAATGTGCGGCCTTGATCATCCGACCAGCTGTAGTACAAGGCGGCGCCAAGGTATGGCTTCTTTCGTGCGCTTGCCGCTTCGGCATCGCGCTTGTCGATCCACGCGACTACCACGCGGCCCTTTCCATCGACCGCCAGCGCATCGAAAGCATGGCCGATCTCGGTGCGGTCGACATGCACGGTGATCGGCGTGGAAAAGTGTGCGCCCCCATCCAGTGAACGGGCGAACCATACGAAGCCCGTCCATGGCCTGGCGAGCGATTGCGACCAGCTGACGTAAAGCTCGCCATGCGTACCGATGGCGAGCTTGGGCCGATTTTCGCTGCGGTCATAGATCGGCTCGGGTTGAGCGTTGACCATGACCGGCGCGCTGAACGTTACGCCGAGATCGTTCGAGTAACGCACGCGAACGTGTTAGTCCGCCGCGTCGACTACCCACAGGCGGCCATGAGCATCGAAAGATGCGCTCGCCCCTAACTCCACGGCGTGGGACGGGCTGGCGGTCATCGGCATCTTGCCTTGCGCAGCAACGCTGAGCGATAGCAGGCAGAGCATGGCGACGAAATATTTTCGCATAGAAGCTCGGGCGCTACGAAACGGGTTCTAGATTATGCTCTCAAGTGCTGTAACACGGCGTTTTTCCCTGGCCTGCAGTCGGACGTTGCTGGCAACCTCGGCTTGAGCGCAACGGAAGCTGATGCTGTTGCGGTGCCGAGCGCGAACGACCATTGTTTCCTGATACAGGGACATGCTTGGCCGCCTTGTCAAAAAAGGGGAGGCGCGGCGACAGCACGCACTCCCCAAAAGGTTCAGAAGCTGAAGTCTTTCTGCAGGGACAAGTAAACGCCACGACGAGGGCCGAACTGTGGAGCGCCTACGCCGATACCGGTTCCATCGCGCAATTCGTATGTGCGATCCAACGCGTTGATGACCGCCAGCTGTGTATGCAGGGTGCCGGTGCTTTGGAAATTGAAGTCGTGCGAAACACTGAGGTTCAGCTGGAAGTAGTAGGGCATCGACAGGCCATTGGGGATGTCGCCATCTCGCCGTAGACCGCTGCCGAACAAGTAATCTGCGCCGACCTTGGTGGCGTCGGTGATCGCATAGTTGATGCCGCCCGAGGAGGTGATCTTTTGATCGTGGTCCAGATGGATGTAATTGCTTGCCACGTAGATCAGGTCGTCCGGATCGAAGTTGTATTGGCTCGTTACAACCTTTTTGCCCATGGCGCGGTTGTAGGCATAGTTGAAGTAGGCGGACCAAGGGCCATCCTCGTAACTTGCCGTAAATTCGGCGCCGCGCACTTTGCCGTACTCGTAGTTGAAGGTGGAATAGACCAGTGCCGCGCCGAACTGGCCTTCGTCCTGCAGGCGGCTGACGTCACGGTAATAGCCGTCCAGGCCTAGCGTGAGGTGACCAATGTTCTGCGAGATGCCAAGGTCGTAGTAGTTGGAACGCTCTGCCAAAGGCGTATTGTTGCCATAGTTCTGCACGGCATTGGTGGTGTTGGTGAACAGCGCGATAGCCTTGTCCGAGATCAGTTCGGTAGCCGGCGGGGTGAAGTAGCGCGAATAGCCGACGTGCACGGTCGTGTCCGGCGTCGCCTGCCAGACCAGGCCCACGCGCGGGCTCAACTGGCGCTCGGTGCGGAAGGCTTCGTACTCGTCACCGCGAACGCCGTAGTTGACCGTCCATTGATCGGCGAAATTCCATTCATCCTGTACATAGGCGGCCCAGGTACGCGCGGTGATGTTTTGTCCGGTGAAGATGTTGAACGGCACCGTGCTGGCTTGGCTGCCATCGGCATTGGCCGGGAAAACCAGCGAATTGGTATTGGTCGCACCCTGGTCGAAATTGCCATAGAGACCGTAGCGCAGAGTGTGCGAGCCTCCCCAGGGCATGGCGAAATCGGCCTGGACAGTCGAGGCGCGATCGGACTGATCGATGGCGGCGGCCACGCCATTGAACATCAGGTCGCCAATGTCATCGGGAATGAACTGCACATCGCTATAGCGTTGGCCGATCGATACCTGATAATCGGTGTCGCCGAATTTGCCCTGCAACGCCAGCATGCCGAAGCGAGTGATTTCGTCCTGGCGCTCATCGAGATCGGCCGAGTTGAAGTTGACCGTGTCCAGATAGCCGAAGCTTGGCGCCTGGTCGGGATTGTTCGGGATCTGGAAGCGGTTGTTCGCCACGCCGAACAGGAAACTCAAGCGTGTGTTGTTGTTGATCAGATAGGAGACGTCGCCGAATGCCTTGACCTGATCGGTGTGGTCATGGATAGGTTCGCGACTGGACGTGGGATTCTCGATGCCGACGTCGTTTTTCATGAAGTTGGCAGTGAGAAAATAGCTCCAGTTTCCGCTGTTGCCCCAGATGGACGCATTGGGATTGACGGTGCCGAACGAGCCACCGGTAATGCCGACGCTGCCACCGTTGCCCAACTCGGCGCCTTCCTTGGTGGTGATGTCCACCACGGCAGCCGTACGCTCGCCGTACTGCGCCGGGAGCGAACCATCGAGTAACTTGATGCTTTGGATCGTGCGTGCGTCCAGGGTCTGGCCAAAGCCGGAAATCGATTCGGGCAAGAGCACGCCGTTGATACGGTACTGCAGGTTGGCGTGGTCGCCACGCACATGCAGCTGGCCGAAAGAGTCCTGCACCACGCCAGGTGCTTGCAGCAGTACTTGGTTGAGCGGCGTTGACTCGCCCAGCGGCAGCGCCTGGATAGCCTTGCTGTCAATCACATATTGGTTGCTTCCCGTGTCCGGAGACAGCTCGTTGCGTGCCTGGTCAAGCGCAGCGGTCACGTTGACCGCGCCCAACTGGGTAGGCCTGATGCCGGCTCGGTTGCGAAAGCCGTTGTCGGAAGTCGAACCCTGCGCGGACTGGCCGGCGGTATCGGTGGCCTGGGCCGGACCGGCTGCATCTGTCGTGCTTCCTTGCGCGGCAAACGCCGCAGGAGAGAGCAATGCGATCGCTAGACTCAGGGCAAGTGGGGCTCGTTTCACGGGGTCATCCTTAGCGAATTGTTGTGTTATTAGAATGTTATAACATTTCACCAAATTTGCGTGAAGGCCTGTGCCAGAAGTCATGATTCAGTGTTAACGGCCCTCATTTCCTTGCTATGGGGCGCCAAGGTCTAACTTCGTACCACCTAGGCACCGCGCGCATTTCCCATGAATTTCAAGAGCGCTTCGCTGTACCTGGAAACCGACACGACCTGCGCTTTCATTTACTCGTTCCTCTACGAATACGTCTTGGATTTCGATGGTCGATTTGCACTGAGTGCAAATTAGGAACACGCTGGCATTAGGATGGCTTCTCGTCGAACGAGATACATAAGCATTGTGGCTCTCAATTCTGGCAATGAGATTTACATTGAGTAATCCGCTCAGGGCGCGGTAGACCGTCATTGGTACCAGGGTACGCGCCCAAGTCTCTTCTAAGCGATGCAATAGTTCATAGGCGGTCATTGGTACAGATGACGCCCATAATGTCAGCAATAACCGCTGGCGAAGCTCGGTGAATTGCACCCCATGATCGCGACAGATTGCTGAGACCTCCCGCAGTGCCGACTGTGGATCAATGTGGCCAAACGCGGTTCTAGACGCTGACAAAGGGGTGCCTTCCTGGTCCGATGCAGATGAGATGAAGCGTCTTTTTTTTCCACGTGATGCCTTCATGCAGTGATCCTCGCTAAACGTGGAAACGACACTTGGCATCGCATTAGCTTTTGTCCTGGAATGTTTGAAGCAGCGGATGACGGCGGAAGTAGTCCGTGACGCCCTGTTGAAGAGCGCCGGCAAGCTCGTCTTGATGGTGCTCGGACATAAGACGAATGCAGTCATCGCGATTGCTCATGAAGCCGGTCTCGACCAGGATGGAAGGGATGTCCAGTGACTTGAGGACGGCAAACCCCGCTTGGTCGACCACTTGTTGATGAATCCGCGTCACTTGGCCAAGGTTGTCGACCATGATTTTCCCGAGGTCGAGACTTGCAGCGATGGTTGCGTCCATCGACATATCGACCAGCACCTTCGAGAGTGTTGGATCGGGTGAATACAAGGCGCTATCGCGTGCAGGTGCAGACCGGTTGGCGCTGTTTTCACTCTTGGCTAGCCAGCGCGCCATCGTTGACGTGGCGCCATCTTTGGAAAGTACGTAAACGGAGGCGCCTTGTGCCTCGGCATTGGGTGCTGCGTCGGCGTGAATGGAGACGAACAAGTCCGCGCCCTGCCGGTGAGCGATACGCACTCGCTCGCGAAGCGGAATGAAATGATCATCGCCACGTGTCAATGATGCTTGGAACCGCGTATCTGTTGATTTCCGCCGAAAACTGAGCCGGGTTTTTCATCGAAAAGTGAGCCACCCGTTTAGTGCTGCAGGTTAGCTTAGCTCGGGATGGATGCCAGGTTCTGATTCTCCTTTTTGATGTCGGTGGCGTGGTTTCTGAAGCG
>NZ_DATJMN010000235.1:0-5704 GCF_035508675.1 Dyella sp. | reverse complement strand
AACATGGCCCGCAGCCTGATCGGCGGCCTGATCGCCACCGGCCTGGCACCCGCCGACATCCGCGTGGCCGATCCGCAGGCCGAAACCCGCGAACGGCTGGGCCGCGACTTCGGCGTGGCCACCTGGGCCGAGAACCGGCTGGCCGCGGCGGATGCCGACGTACTGATGCTGGCGGTGAAGCCCCAAGTCATGCCGGCCATCCATGCCGAGCTGCGCGACCTGCTACAACGCCATCGCCCGCTGCTGATCTCGATCGCCGCAGGCGTGCGTATCGACCAGTTGGAACGCTGGTTCGGCAACCTGCTGCCGATCGTGCGCTGCATGCCCAATACGCCTGCCCTGATCGGCGCCGGCGCCACCGGCCTGTGCGCCAACCTGCGCGTGACACCGCAACAGCGCGAACAGGCGCAGCACATCCTGGATGCGGTCGGCATCACGCGCTGGATCGACAATGAGGCGCTGATGGACACCGTCACCGCCCTCTCCGGCTCCGGCCCGGCCTACTTCTTCGCCCTGGTTGAAGCCCTGGAAGAGGCGGCCGTGGCGCAAGGCATGCCGCGCGACACCGCCCGCATCCTGGCCACCCAAACCTGCCTGGGCGCCGGCCGCATGCTGGTGGAAAGCAACGAGGCACCGGCGACGCTGCGCCAGCGCGTCACCTCACCCAACGGCACCACCCAGGCGGCGCTGGAAAGCTTCAGCGCCGACCAACTGCCGCGCATCGTGGCGCGCGCGGTGGCCGCCGCCACTCGCCGCGGCGCGGAACTGGCCGCGGCCCTGGACAAGGATTGATCGGTGTCATATCTGCTCAGCGCCTTCACACTCATCGTCCAGGTGGTATTCGGCGCTATCGCCACGCTGTTCCTGGTGCGACTGCTGGCGGAAGCCAACCGCGCGGAATTTCACAATCCACTCAGCCAATTCGTCTATCGCTACACCAATCCGGTGTTGGTGCCGCTTCGCCGCGTACTGCCGAACTGGCGGCGCATCAACCTCGCCGCCCTGCTGATCCTGCTGCTGACCTTTGTGCTGGAACGCCTGGTGCTTTTCGTCCTGGCCGGCTTCCTGCCGGCGTGGCCAGGCTTGCTGGTACTCTCGCTCGCCGACCTGCTCGACTTCGTGCTGCTGTTCTACATCGTGGTGATCTTCGGCTGGTCCCTGCTCACCATGTTTTCGCCCGATCCATACAACCCCTTGATCCGCCTGGCCGGCGCCATCGTGGAACCGTTGCTGCGCCCGTTGCGCGGAAAACTGGTGATCGGGAGCATCGATTTCTCGCCGACCGTGGCGGTGATCGTGCTGCTGCTGGCGCAGCGGTTGATCGCCGCACCATTGTTCGACTTCGGCGCAAGCCTGGCGCGGCTGGGATAGCCTCGTGAAGAGGCGCTTGCTGCTGTGCCTGGGTCTTGTATCCGGCGTACTCGGGGCAAGCGAACCGCCGCAAGTAGTCCTGCACGGCACGGTCACCACGTCGAGCGGCGAGCATCCGGCCTGGTTCACCTTGATGTGCACGCAAGGCCACGGCGGTGCGCTGTCCTTGCAGCTCGCGCTCGTCGCCGATACGGCGCCCGGCTTTCCCTTCGATGCGTATGAAGGCCCTGGCGCGCCTGCATCGCATCAGCCCAGTGCGGAATTGCGCGTCGGGCAACAATCCTTTGCATCGGTGCCGGCAGCGGGCTGGTATGGCGGGGATGGTCCGGGCATGTTCGTATTCGGTATCGCGACGACGCCCGGCCAGCGCAATGCGATAACCGGCGCAGTCGCCGCGTTGAGCAAGCCGGGGCTGACACTTACCTGGATCCAGAACAGCAACAACCTGCAAACACCGCCGCTGATGGGGCGATTTGTGCTGGATGAAAAGCAGAGCCACGCATTGCAGCGCATCGCTGCGCCGTGCCTGCCGCATCGTCGCTAATCCACCGCGTAATCCGCGTAGGCTGGGGTGAGGCGTAGCCGAACCCCAACGTCACGGTGATGCATGGCCCTGTTGGGGTTCGCCTTCGCTCACCCCAACCTACGTGAAAAAGCACATGCACCACAGCCATGCCTGGCTTTCATTCGCTCATTCGTCGGACAATCCCACCTTGCCCATTCGAATGTAGATCCATGATCGGCCCACGTCGCATCGTCTGCCTCACGGAAGAACCGACCGAAACGCTTTACCTGCTCGGCGAACAGGACCGCATCGTCGGCATCAGCGGGTTCACCGTACGGCCGCCCGAAGCGCGCCGTGACAAACCCAAGGTCAGCGCCTTCACCAGCGCAAAGCTGGAAAAAATCCTCGCGTTGAAACCCGATCTCGCCATCGGGTTCTCCGATATCCAGGCGGATATTGCACAAGCACTGATCAAGGCAGGCGTCGAAGTGTGGATCGCCAACCACCGCAGTGTCGAAGGCATACTCGACTACATCCGCCGCCTGGGCGCCTTGGTTGGCGCAGCAGAGCGTGCACACCAACTCGCCGAGGGCTTTGAACAGCGAATCGCCGACATCAGCCAACGATCGACAGCATTCAAGCGCAGGCCGCGCGTCTATTTCGAGGAATGGGACGAGCCGCAAATAACCGGCATCCGCTGGGTTTCGGAGCTGGTGCATATCGCCGGCGGCGACGACATCTTTCCCGCGCACGCGGCCGAGCCGTTGGCCAAGCATCGTATTCTCAGCGACCCGACCGAAGTCATCGCACAAGCGCCGGACATCATCTTTGGCTCGTGGTGTGGCAAGCGCTTTCGCCCGGAACAGGTATCCGCGCGACCAGGCTGGGATGCGATACCTGCCGTGCAGAACGGTGAGCTGTATGAAATCAAATCACCGATCATTCTCCAGCCGGGGCCTGCTGCATTGACGGAAGGGTTGGATGCTCTGCATGCCATCATCCGGAACTGGGCGGGGGAAGTGCCGTTTTAGGTCAGCCGGGTATCTATGGCATCAACGCTGCCGTATGCGCCACAAACCGCCCATAGTCGTCGATATTGCTGAAATACACTTCCAGTTTTGAGCCAGCGGCGGGGTGCACATCCTTGAGCGGGAAGCGTTGCATGGCGCCAGGCGCGATCATGGCCGGATTGTCGCTTTTAATCTTCTCGCCATCGACTGATAGCGCCACGCTCTCGAATGATACGTAATACGGACTGGGGTTTTCCGCTTGCAGCGCTCGCCCCGATCCTTCGGTTACCAAAGTCCAGCGCAGCTTTCCCGGTGCGTCGGCGGCTGCGCCTTTCAGAGCTTTCGGACGAAAAAATAACTTGATGCGCGTACGAAAGGCCAACTGCATGGTGTTGCGCTCTTCGCCTTTGGCTGCCTTGGGCTTGGGCGGCACTTCCAGCACGTTGAGCCAGAATACGGACTCCTTGTCAGCCGGCAGCGGTTTGTTTTTGAGGTAACTGATACGCAGCGCCTGCGCCTTGCCCGGCTCCATGCGGAACATGGGCGGGGTCAACAGAAACGGGACATCGAGTTGGGTGGGTGTGTCCTGTTCGCGGCCATCATCGATCCAGGCTTGGACCAGCAACGGCAAGGTCTTTTCGTCATTGGTCACGCTTACGGTGATTTGACTCTCCTGCGCTGGATAAATCACCCGCGTCGAGTCAAGGAACACACCGGCGCGAAGCGGGGCTGCAAGCAGACAAGCCAAGCTGATGGCAAGCAGCGTGAAGGCATCTTGGACAAGGCGGCGTGTTTTCATTAGCGATTCTCTGATCTGAATAAAGGTACCGGCTTCCTCGTCAAGCGCCGATAGAAGTGTGAGAGCACGCCCCTCATTTGCTTAACCGTTTACGAAGTCCGTGACAGTGGCGCCAACCCAACCAGCAATGATTATCAGGAGCCAGACGCAGCCAGCTTGGCGGTATAGTCCTGCGCGCTGCCAAAATCATCGACAGCAGAAAAGCGTACGGTTGCCGTGGCCGGCGGTGGATTGCTCAGCCCTTTGAGCACGTAGCGTTCGGTGCTCCCCGGAGCAAGCATGGGGGGTGATTCGCTAAGCGTTTCCTTGCCATCCACGACCAGTGCAATGCGAGAAAAGGAGATGTGGTAAGCGCTGGGATTGTGCACTTCCAGCGCCTGTTTGCCGCCTTCGGATATCAGTTTCCAGGTGAGTTGCGAGGGCGCTTGCTCAGGTCGACCGGCAAGCCCATCAGGACGGAAGAAAAACTTGATGCGGGTGCGAACGGCAAACTGCAGGACATTCCTGCCTTCTGCATTGGCTGGCTTGGGCGGCACGGAGAGCACGTCGAGCCAGAACAGCGATTCTTTGTCCGTGGGCAGCGGTTTCCCCGCATAGTTCTCATGCGTGTACATGATCCGCAAGGTCTGGCTCTTGCCGGCGTCCAGACGAAATATCGGCGGCGTCAGCTGAAACGGCACCTGCATCTGCGCGGGGCTTTTATCCACGTGGCCATCGTCGATCCATACCTGTACCAGGCGTGGCTGGGTCTTCTCGTCATTGTTCAGTTGGACCGTGACCTCGCTCTGCTTGGCGGGATAGATCACGCGCGTGGTATTGATCACCACATCGGCGCGGGCCGGCGCGCACAGCCAGCTGGCAAGACATACGGCCACTACCCCACGCAATAGATTGGAAAAGGGTCGAGCGGTCATGCCGGTTCCAAAGATCAACATGAGAATGCCTGGTGTGGACGTCTATTTGTCGAATACCTGTACACAGCGTTCTCCCTATCTCAGTTGTACGACAGCATCACGGTGACTGTGCTGTTGGCGTCGCCGGGGGTGACACTGGGTAAGGTCGAGACATAACGCGCGCGCATGGCATAGATGCCGCCGGTGGCCAGGGGCGTCCAGTTCACGAGCTCGGTGGTGCTATTGGGAACCACCGTGACGCTGCCATCCTCGGTCTGCAACTGGATACCAAGTCCGCGGGCGCTGCCTGGCGTCGACGCCACGGCAAACAGGCCTTTGTTATCCGTATCGGCCGCGCCATCAAAACCCATATGCACCGTCACGATATCGGCACTGCAACCCTGCGAGGTAATCGGCACGCGGACCCAATTGGTGGGTGTGCCGGCACCACTGGAGAAGTCGCCGCTGTAATGCTCCCCCAGGTTCACCGGGGAAGTGGAGATGCTGCACGACCCAGCGGCGATGGCGCCGGCTACGTGGATGGCACCGTTGTTTTGCGCGAGCACCGCACCGCTGCCAAGGACCAACAGGCTTGCCAGGGTTGCAGAGCGGACCGCGGAAAATACGTGCTTGTGTGTCATGTCGAATGCTCAGGTATAGGTGACCAACACCGTAATGGTGGCGTTGGCGTCACCGTTGACTATGGGCGTGGCGCTTTGTACGTAGCTAGCACGGAAACTCTGTGCGCCAATGAGATGGACGATGGGCGAGGCGGTGCTGTTGGGGATGGCTTGCTGCCATCCTGCACTGGAAAGACCCTCCAATTTTATGCCTACACCGGCCGCCCCGCCGGTGACGGCGAACAAAGTGGTGTCGTTGGGATCGGCGGTACCAGTGAAGGTCATCGAGACCGTGGAAGCGGTGCAACTGGGGTCCGTGGCGATGGTGCCGACGTTCGATGTAGGCGAGGCAGTGCCTATGCCGTGGAAGACGCTTTGCTGCACGGTGCCGATGGTAAGGGTGGCATCGGAAATGGAGAGCGAACAGGTCGCCCCGTTGATGCTGCCGACAACGTGGATAGTGGCTGTGTCCTGCGCCAGTGCCGCACCGCAGCCCAATGCAAACA
>NZ_DATJMN010000234.1:0-14815 GCF_035508675.1 Dyella sp. | reverse complement strand
GCGACATCGATCCCGGCCACTATCACCAGCCAAGCGCCGAATTGGCATGGCAGCGTACGATGACCTTCTTCGACAAATACCTGGCCGGCGCATGACTGCCGATTTCGAACTCGATCCGCGCCTGCAGGCGGATACCCAACACCTCGCCGCCCTGTCCTTGTGCGACGTGCTGTTGATGAAGGATGCGCGCTTTCCCTGGCTGATCCTGGTGCCGCGCATAACCGGATGCACGGAAATACTCGACCTGCCCGAACACGCACGCGAACGGCTGTGGCAGGAGATCAACCATGCCGCGGCCGTGCTACGCGAAGTTGTTCCTTGCGACAAGCTCAATATCGGTGCACTGGGCAATATCGTGCGGCAACTGCATGTGCACGTCGTGGCGCGCAAGCAAGGCGACCAGGCGTGGCCTGGACCGGTGTGGGGTAGCGGCGCGGCAGCGCCTTATGCAGCCGACGCGCTTGCGTCGCTCGTGCAACGCTTGCAGCAACGGCTGACCCCAACCAGCCTGACATGAAACGTAAAACCTCTAAAACGAAAGCGCCCATCGATGACGGGCGCTTTCGTTAGACGAGTTGTCCGACCCGATATCAGTGACCGGCATCGGGCGGACCACCGCCGCCGTGGTCGCCCTTGCCGCCACCCTCGCCACTATCACTGCTCGGAGCGCTGGCCGGCGCATGGTAGTCCTCCAGCGCACGCGCCTTGGTATCCACCGGGTTGATGCGCGCCAGCTTGCCACCGTCGTCATAGTAGGCAACGAAGCCATAGTCGAGCTGCAGCCGCGCCATGTACTGCAAGTGCTGCTTGCGGATCTTCGAGTCATCGCTGGGCAGCAGCAGCACGGTCTTGGGCAGCTTGCCCGTTTCCTTCAGATACGAAAAATGGCTGCCGGCGTCGAGCGCGGAAACCACGGCACCATCGATCAGGAACTGACCATTCTTGTAAGCCTTCATGGTCATGTCGAACTGGCTCTCGGTCTGGGCGGTTTCCACCGTGTCCTTGGATGCGCCGCGATGGCAGCCGCCAAGCACCAGCAGACTGCCGATCATGAGGACGGCAGCGCCGCGGGATGACAGCGTGGAAAGACGGATCATTGCTTAGATCTCCTGCGAGTATCAGCGAAGCCAGGCAAGTGTAGCGCCGCCGGGTAAAGGTGGATGGGTGCAATACACGGCGCGTTCAGGTGCGCGGCAAGGTCACGCCCTGCTGCCCCTGGTACTTGCCGCCGCGGTCCTTGTAGCTGGTTTCGCATTCCTCGTCGGATTCGAAAAACAGCATCTGCGCCACGCCTTCGTTGGCATAGACCTTGGCCGGCAGCGGTGTGGTGTTGGAGAACTCCAGCGTCACGTGGCCTTCCCACTCCGGTTCCAGCGGCGTCACGTTCACGATGATGCCGCAACGGGCATAGGTGCTCTTGCCCAGGCACACCGTAAGTACCTGGCGCGGAATGCGGAAATACTCGACCGTACGCGCCAGTGCGAAGGAGTTGGGCGGAATGATGCATACATCCGCTTCCACGTCCACGAAACTGGTCGGGTCGAAAGCTTTCGGATCGACGATGGTGGAGTTGATGTTGGTGAAGATCTTGAATTCGCGCGCGCAACGCACGTCGTAGCCGTAGCTGGAAGTGCCGTACGACACCAGTTTGTTGCCGCCGCGCAGCTTGACCTGCCCTGGCTCGAACGGCTCGATCATGCCGTGCTGTTCCGCCATGCGGCGGATCCACTTGTCCGATTTGATGCTCACGCGGTCTCCGGTGCTACCAGCCGCGCCCGGGCAGGTCCCAGGCGCAAAGCGGCAAAAATACATGGTGAGTGGGCGGTTGCGCCAGCGCGCACCTTGCGCCCTCCCCTCGCTAAACACTAGGCAGGGCGACAGCAGAAAATCACGAGGCAGGCTGTCCCTGCACCACGATCTTGCCCAGGCCCAGCGATTTGTTGCGCGGCTGGCGTGCGAGCCGGCCGGCGGTGTTGCGGGCAATCTCGCGATAGCGTGCCGCCAGTTCCGAATCCGGCATCGCCGCCACGGTGGGATGGCCGCCATCGGCCTGCTCGCGAATGCGGATGTCCAGCGGCAGCGAGCCCAGGTACGGTACCTGGTACTGCTCCGCCATGCGTTCGCCACCGCCCGCGCCGAAAATGTGTTCCTCATGGCCGCACTGCGTGCACACGTGCGTGGCCATGTTCTCGACGATGCCGAGTACCGGCACCTCCACCTTTTCGAACATCTTCAGCGCCTTGCGCGCATCGAGCAGCGCAATGTCCTGCGGCGTGGTGACAATCACCGCGCCCGCCACCGGCACTTTCTGCGACAGCGTGAGCTGGATGTCGCCGGTACCCGGCGGCAGGTCGATGATCAGGTAATCGAGCATGTCCCAGCGCGTGTCGCCAAGCAGTTGCATCATCGCCTGGGTCACCATCGGGCCACGCCAGATCATCGGCGTTTCCTCGTCGACCAGGAAACCGATCGACATTGCCTGCAGGCCGTGCGCGGTCATCGGCACGATGGTCTTGCCGTCCGGCGACTCGGGGCGCCCGTGGATGCCGAGCATGCGCGGCTGGCTGGGGCCGTAGATATCCGCATCCAGAATGCCAACCTTGGCGCCTTCGGCCGCCAGGGCCAGCGCCAGGTTCACCGCCACCGTGGATTTGCCGACACCGCCTTTGCCGGATGCCACCGCGATGATGTTCTTGACGTTCGGCAGCGGCGCCAGCGCGCCTTGCACCTTGTGCGCATGGATGCGGCTGGCGATGGAAACCACCGCCGCTTCGATCGCGGCATCCGCGTCCAGTGCCTGCTTGGCTTGCGCGGCCAGTGTCTCTGCGGCGCCGGCCGCCGGATAGCCGAGCTGGATATCCACCGAGACCCTGGCGCCATCCACGCCGACAGCGCGGATCGATTCGGCGATGGGGGCGCCGGTATGCGGATCGACAAGCTCGCCAAGAATCCGGCGAACCAAGGCTTCGTTTACCTGTTGAGTCATGGGGAATGGGCTATGGTCAGACGTCGCATTATGCCAGCAGGCACGGGCTAGCCGACGCCGTGCGCAGGTTTGCGCAATGCAGCTTGACCGTACCTGCCGCCGCTCGGCAGGCTCGCCCATACGCCAACGTAGGGATCCATGCCATGAAACGCCTGTCGCACTTTGCCGTCGCCGCCTGCCTGCTGCTGGGTTCGGCCGTTGCCTGGGCCGCCACCGACACGCCGGTCGGGACCTGGCGGCAGATCGACGACGTCACCGGCAAACCCAAGTCCATCATCCAGATCACCGACGACAACGGCAAACTGCAAGGCAAAGTGCTGCAGGTGCTGCTTTCCGACGACGGCCCGCACCCGCTCTGCAAGAAGTGCGAAGGCGAGCGCAAGAACCAGCCGATCGAAGGCATGGTGATCATGTGGAACGTCAGCAAGGATGACGATGTATGGGATGGCGGCAAGATCCTCGATCCGAAGACCGGCAAGGTGTACAGCGTGAAACTGAGCCTGACCGACGGCGGCCAGAAGCTGGATGTGCACGGATACATCGGGATTTCCCTGCTGGGCCGAAGCCAGGTGTGGGAGCGGATGCAATAACTGCAGGCCTATTACTCGATTTAAATTTCAGGTAGCCGCGCAGGCTGGGATTTCGTCCTGGCCTGCAAAAGTCGTCGTTTCACAACGCCGTCACGCCGCAGCTCACATCGCGCAACAACACGTTGCGCGTTGTCATCCCAGCGTCTCGCATTCGCAATCACTCCGCTGCACTGTCTCGCCCTTTCCACAACACGAAGGGAGGGTGTTTGCGTATGCGTAACCTATATAAGTCGTGCATAAAAAATCTGCTGACGGCAGCCTGCTTGAGCGGCCTGTTCGCAGCGCCGGCATTCGCCGGCAATAGCGCCAATTTGCTGGTGGATGGCGATGGTGAAGCAGGCACTTGCACCAACGATTGGTCTGCCGTGAATACCGTGCCGGGCTGGACGGTGACGCAAGGCAGCCCGTCGATCGTCTGCTACACGATCACCAGCTTCAGCACGCCGGGCAATGCCTCCGGCGGCAATGCCTTTATCGCCGACGGTCCGTATGGCGATTCCGCGCTGCGCCAGAACGTGGATGTTTCCAGCGCAGCCAGCGCCATCGACGGCGGCAACATCACTTACACGCTTTCGGGTTGGCTGGGTGGCTATACCGTGTACAACGGACAAGCTGTGGTAACGGCCACCTTCCTCGACGCCAACGGCAAGCCGCTGGGCACGCCCGCGCAATTGGCTGGCGTGAATGCATCGGCGCGCAACAACAAGACGGGCTTCCTCGCCGAATCCGCTAACGGCAACGTGCCGGCCGGTACGCGCACGATTTCGGTGTTGCTGCAATTCAACAACACTTCGGCCTCCTACAACATCGGCTACGCCGACAATCTCTCGTTGACGCTGTCCACGCCAGTGAGCGCCCCGACGCTGAAGGCGCCGGTATCGCAAGTCCCGGCATTCGATCATGTGTTCATGGTGATGATGGAAAACACCAACTACAGCGAAGTGATCGGCGATACCACCGACGCGCCCTTCATCAACAGTCTCGCCAGCCAGGGCACGCTGCTGGACAACCACAGCGCGGTCTACCATCCCAGCGACGAAAATTATCTGGCGATCGCCGGTGGCAACACTTTTGTGCAAGGCGCGGTCTATTACCCCGACATCAAGGTGACCGCACCCCATATCGGCGACGAACTCGAAGCAGCCGGCAAAACCTGGAAAGCCTACGAACAAGGCATGGGCACACCTTGCAACACCAGCAACAACGATGACAGCTACTACGAACCGGATGACGCGCCGTTCATCAATTTCACCGACATTTCCTCCAACCCCACGCGCTGCGCCCAGCACCTGTTCGACACCACGCAGCTGACCAACGACCTGCAATCGGCGGGCACCACGCCCAATTTCGCCTGGATCGCCGCGGATGATTACTACGATGGCGAATCGTCCGGCAACGGCTCCGCCCAAAGCCTGCAGGTGCAGAACGGCTGGCTGCAGCAGACGCTGCAACCGATCTTCAACTCACCGGCATGGACGCAACAGCGTTCATTGCTGATCCTCACCTGGGACGAGTCGGCCTCTTCCAGCGGCAACCACGTAGCGACCATCCTGGTGGGTTCGCCCGGTGCAGTGCAGGCGGGCTATGTGAGCAACACCAGCTACAACCACTACAGCATCGGCCGCACCATCGAGAATGCACTGGGCATTGCCGCGCTCACCCACAACGACCAGTACGCACAGCCGATCAACGACGCCTTCGTCGCCACGCAAGCGATCACCACGGCCAGCCTCAGCAGCTCCATGCCGAGCGTCAGCAAGGGCACGTACGTGCACTTTGATTACGCCACGCCGGCAAGCAAGCTCAATGGCGAAAACTGGATCGGCATCTACGCGGCGGGCAGCAGCCCGGGCAATGGTTCCTCCACCAGTTGGCAATACGCCCCCAATGGCAGCGGCACGGTGACATTCGATACGTCCAGCCTGTCGCCCGGCACGTACAACGTCTGGTACTGCTACAACAATGGTTATACGGTGCTGGCTGGGCCGGTGTCGTTGACGGTGGCCAATCCGTAGGCCGTTTGAAGGTTACGAAAACGCGTAGGTTGGCGGTGAGGCAACGCCGAACCCCAACCTCGCCATCGGCATGGCAACGTTGGGGTTCGCATACGCTCACCACCAACCTACGCGCGATGCGCAAGGCTTAAGGCGCCCTCAGGAAACCGCTTCCGCCCGATGCACCATCACGCCATGCGCGGAAAAAGCTGCACGCGTGGCGCGGTCCGCCGAGTGCTCTACCACCAGGTGCTGTACACGTGCGAGTTCGGCCACCTGGTGCGCCGCCACGGCGCCCAGCTTGTCGTCGGTAGCCACCACCACCGTTTCGTCGCTGGCGTCGATCATCGCGCGCTTGAACAGCGTTTCCTCGCTGTCGAACCCCCACAGGCCATGCGCGGCATCGATCGCACAGGCACCGGGGAAGCACAGGTCCGCGCGCATCCTTTTCACCTGCTCCACCGCTTGCGCGCCGATCGCGCCGCCGAGCGATGGATCGACCCGGCCGCCGATCAGCAACAGGTCGAAACCTTCGCGATCCAGCAGCAGTTGGGCGATATGCGGTGCATTGGTGATCACGGTAAGCCCGGCGCCGACCGGCAGCGCCGCGGCGATGGCGGCATTGGTAGTGCCGGCGTCGATCAACAAGGTCTGGCCCGGTTTTACCAGGCTCACGGCCTTGCGGGCCAGTACCTGCTTGCGCAGCGGATGTTCCGTGCGCCGCTGCTTGAGCGGCGTCACCGTGACCGCAGGCAGCAGGGCGCCGCCGTACACGCGCTTGCACAAGCCTTGCGCGGCCAGTTCGCGCAGGTCGCGGCGGATCGAGTCTTCCGAAATCTCGAACGCCTCGGCCAGTTCGGCCGCCACCACACGTCCTTCGCTGCGCAGCCGCGCCAGGATGCGCTGCTGGCGCTCTTCCGGCAGCGCGTTGCGATCGACGGCGAAGGGCGCAGGCTTAGCCATGGCGCATCGCTCGTGCTGCACTTTCGAGCAAGCCAAGCTCGACCAGGCGCTCGCGCAAACCCGCCGGATCACGGAACCAGCAACCATGCATGCCCAGCGCCTCGGCGGCGGCCACGTTGCGTTGCGAGTCGTCGATGTACAGCGCCGTGGCCGGATCGACCTGGTAGCGGTGCAGCAGGCGTTGGTAAATACGCGGATCGGGCTTGACCAGGCGTTCCTCGCCGGAGACCACGATGCCTTCGAACCACTGCAGGAACGGATAAAGCTGCCGCGCGATCGGAAATGTCTCCTGCGACCAGTTGGTCAGCGCGAGCAAGCGCACGCCGCGTTCCTTCAGTGCCTGCAGCAGCGCTACGCTGCCGTCGATGGGGCCGAGCAGCGTTTCCTGCCAGCGCAGGTGGTACGCGTCGATCAGCTCGGCATGCTCGGGAAACTGCGCGCGCAACAAGGCGGTGCCCTCGGCCCAGGGACGGCCGGCATCCTGCTGTTCGTTCCACGCGCTGCTGCAGACCTCGCGCAGGAACCACTCCATCTGTGTTTCGTCTTCGATCAACTGGCGGTACAGGCGCCGCGGGTCCCAGCCGATCAGCACGTTGCCAAGATCGAAGATCACCGTTTCGATACGTCCACTCATCACCGCACGATCCTCGCCGACAAACCCACCAGCACCAGCAAGGCGCCCACCGCCATGAAGGCGGTCGACAGACTGCTGGCATGCGCCACGAAACCGATCAGGGCCGGCCCACTGAGCAAACCCACATAACCCAGCGTGGTGGCCGTGGCGATAGCCACCGCAGGAGGCGTGCCGGCCAGGCGTCCGGCCGCGCTGAACATCACCGGCACGATGTTGGAAGCGCCCAGGCCGATCAGCACAAAGCCGACCCACGCCGCCGCCGTCAGCGGCACGCTGGCCACCAGCACAAAACCCGCGGCGGCAAGCCCGGCGCCCAGGCGCACCGCCCATGCCGGGCCGTAGCGTGCAATCAAGCGGTCGCCGAAAAACCGACCCACCGCCATCGCCACCGAAAAACAGGCATAGCCGAAGCCGGCCGTGGCCGGCAGCACGCCACGCACGTCGCGCAGGAACACCGCGCTCCAGTCCAGCATGGCGCCCTCGGCGACGAAGCTGACGAAACACAACAAGCCCAGTAACCAGGCACGCGCGTGCGGCATGCCGATGCGGGTTCTTTCTTCGATATCCACACCCGGCGAAGACGCATCGCCACGCAAGCCATCGCGCAACCACAACACCGTCAAGGCCAACGCGGCGGCAATCACCACGGCAGCGCCCGACAACGGCAGTCCAAGCGCCAGCAATGCACTCAGCAACGCGGCACCGGTGAGGCCACCCACACTGAAAAGGCCATGAAAGCCGGACATCAAGCGATCGCCGCTGCGGCGCTCCACCTCGACCGCATAGGCGTTCATGGCGACGTCCACCGCACCCAGCATCACACCGAAATAGAGCAAGGTACCGACCAGCATCGCGACGCTGGATACCTCGGCGAGCACCGGCAGCGCCAGGCACATCAACAAGCCTGCGCTGAGAATGACGACCCGATTGCCGAGCCGGTGCGCCAGCCAGCCGACGAACGGCATCGACAACATCGAGCCGCCGCCGAACGCCAGCAGCGCCATGCCCAGTTGCGCATCGTCCAGCCCCAGCCGCGCCTTGACGTACGGCACCATCGGCGCCCAGGCGGAAACGGCCATGCCCGATACCAGGAAGATCAGCCGGGTTGCCCGCCGCGCATCCGGCAGCGAAGCCGCGCCGCTGCCGGCAACGGCGATGTCGGAAGTGGTTTTCACATCGTGCCCGTCTCGCATCAATGCGTACAAATGTACACAAACGTGCAATATCGTGCAAAGGTGCAGAAACCGCGAAGGCACGCTCCCGCCGCCCGGCGCACGCAGCGCCACATGCCATAATGCACGGCCCATTTGCAGCCACCGCCATCCATGAGCCGTCGCCTACTCGTCACCCACGCCCTGCCCTATGCCAATGGCCCGCTGCACCTGGGCCACATGCTGGGCTACATCCAGACCGACATCTGGGTTCGCGCACAGCGGATGATGGGCAGCGAGGTGCACTTCGTGGCGGCGGACGATGCGCACGGCACGCCGATCATGCTGGCGGCGGAAAAGGCGGGCGTGTCGCCGGAAGCCTTCATCGCCGACATGCGCGCCAGCCACGAAGCTGACTTCGCCGATTTCCATTTCAGCTACGACAACTACTACACCACGCATTCGGAAGAGAACCGCGAGCTGGCCGCGCTGATCTACACGCGCTTGCGCGACAGCGGCTACATCGTCAAGCGCGACATCCAGCAGTTGTTCGACCCCGACAAGCAGATGTTCCTGCCGGACCGCTACATCAAGGGCATCTGCCCCAACTGTGGCACGCCCGACCAGTACGGCGACAACTGCGAGAACTGCGGCGCCACCTATGCGCCGACCGATCTGCGCAACCCGTATTCGGTGGTTTCCGGCGCCACGCCGGTGCTGCGCGATTCGGAGCATTACTTTTTCGAGCTGAGCAAGTTCGAAGACCTGCTGCGCGACTGGTTCGCCGGCAAGCTCACCGATGGCAAGCCGGTGGCCAATCCCGGCGTGGTGGCCAAGCTCAAGGAATGGCTGGACGGCGGCCTGAAAGACTGGGACATCTCGCGCGACGCGCCTTACTTCGGCTTTCCCATTCCCGATGCGCCGGGCAAGTTCTTCTACGTGTGGCTGGACGCGCCGGTCGGCTACCTGGCCAGCTTCAAGAACCTGTGCGCGCGCACCGGCTTGAAGTTCGACGATTTCCTGGCCGCCGACAGCAGTGCGGAGATGCACCACTTCATCGGCAAGGACATCATCAACTTCCACGGCCTGTTCTGGCCGGCCATGCTGCACGGCGCGAAGCTCCGCACGCCCACGGCGCTGCACGTCAACGGCTATCTCACGGTGAACGGCGCAAAGATGTCCAAGTCGCGCGGCACTTTCATCCAGGCGCGCACCTATCTCAATGCCGGCTTGAATCCGGAATTCCTGCGCTATTACTTCGCCACCATGCTCAACGATGCGCCGGTGGACGTGGACCTGGACCTGAAGGCCTTCGAAGAACGCGTCAATTCGCACCTGATCGGCAAATGGGTCAACATCGCCAGCCGCACCGCCGGCTTCGTGCACAAGTTCTTCGACGGGCGCCTGGCGGCGGCCTTCTCGCCGGAACAGAACGAACTGTGGCGCGTGCTGATCTCGCACTACGAAGGCGTGCCGGCGTTGTATGAGAGCGGCGAGTTCGCCGAGGCCATGCGCCGCTTCGTGCTGATCGCCGACCTGGTCAACGGCCATATCGCCGCCATGGCCCCGTGGGTGATGGCGAAAGACGAAACCCAGCGCAACGAATTGCATCAAGTGTGCTCGTTTGCGCTGGCGGCCTTCCGCCTGCTCGGCGGCCTGCTCAAGCCAGTGCTGCCTGCCACCGTGGCGGCCGCGGAGAGATTCCTGGCCGCACCCATCGGCGACTTCGATGCGGCTTGCGCCACCTTGCACAACCACACCATCCGTGCCTTCGAACCGCTGCTGTCGCGCATCGATCCCAAGCTGATCGAAGCGATGATCGAAGCCTCGAAGGAATCCCTGGGCTCCGCGCCGGAACCCGAATCCAAAAAACCTGCCAAGAAAAACAGCAAGCCCATGACTGAAACAAGCACCACCACTGCAGTCTCCCCCTTCATCGGCATCGACGATTTCGCCAAGCTCGACCTGCGCATCGGCAAGGTGCTGGTGTGCGAGTTCGTCGAAGGCTCGGACAAGCTGCTGCGTTTTGAGCTGGACGCCGGCCCGCTGGGCAAGCGCCAGATCTTCTCCGGCATCCGCGCCGCCTACGGCGAGCCGGAGAAGCTGGTGGGGCGCAATGTGGTATTCATCGCCAACCTGGAGCCGCGCAAAATGCGCTTCGGCGTGTCGGAAGGCATGATTCTTTCGGCGGGCGATGGCGGTAGCGACTTGTTCCTGCTGGACGCGGACCAGGGTGCCAAGCCCGGCGCCACCGTTCGCTAAGCGCTTGCATCCCCTTCCCCGTCGTTGCGCAATGACGGGGAAGAAGCCATACCTGTCGCCATGACCACCCTCGCCGACCGCATCGACGCCCTGCTGCCGCAAACGCAATGCGAACAATGCGGCTATCACGGCTGCCGCCCGTACGCGGAGGCGATCGCCCACGGCGCAGCCGAGATCAACCAGTGCCCGCCCGGCGGCAGCGAAGGCATCGCCAGGCTTGCCGCCTTGCTCGGCCGCGCGCCACTGCCGCTGAATCCGGAAAACGGCGTCGAAAAACCGCGCACGCTGGCGCGCATCGTGGAAGCCGAATGCATCGGCTGCACCAAATGCATCCAGGTCTGCCCGGTCGACGCCATCGTCGGCGCCAACAAGCTGATGCATACGGTAATCGCGGACGATTGCACCGGCTGCGAGCGCTGCGTACCGGCCTGCCCGGTCGACTGCATCGTGCTGGAACCGATGCCGTTGGCCCAAGCGAACGATCCCGCCCACGCCGACGCCGCCCGCATGCATTTCCAACGCCGCGAAGCACGCCTGGCGGCGCAACACGCGCAGCGCGAAGCGGAACTCGCTTCACGCAAGGCGCAAGTACACGGCGCCAGCCAGAGCGTGCTCGACGCACTCGCCCGCGCCAAGGCGAAAAAACAGGAGCCCAAGCAGTGAAGAAAGCGGATGTGGTCGAACTGTTCTCACGCCTGCGCGAACTCAATCCGCACCCCACCACCGAGCTGCTCTACACCACGCCATTCGAACTGCTGGTGGCGGTGGTGCTATCCGCGCAAGCCACCGACGTGGGCGTCAACAAGGCCACGCGCAAGCTCTTCCCGGTCGCCCACACGCCGCAGGCCATCCTCGACCTGGGCGAGGACAAGCTCAAGCGCTACATCAACACCATCGGCCTGTACAACGCCAAGGCCAAGAACGTTATCGCGCTATGCCGCATCCTGGTGGAGCAATACGGCGGCGAGGTGCCGGACAACCGCGCAGCGCTCGAAGCGCTGCCCGGCGTGGGGCGCAAGACTGCCAACGTGGTGCTCAATACCGCCTTCGGCCATCACACCATCGCCGTGGACACGCATATCTTCCGCGTGTCCAACCGCACCGGCCTGGCCCCGGGCAAGGATGTGCGCGCGGTGGAAGACAAGCTGGAAAAAGTGGTGCCGAAGGAGTTCAAGCAGGATGCGCATCACTGGCTGATCCTGCATGGACGCTATGTGTGCAAGGCGCGCAAGCCGGATTGCCCGCAGTGCGTGATCCACGACCTGTGCCGGTACAAGGACAAGACGCCAGCGGCCTGAGGCCGCCCCCACCGCGTCACACGTGTTGTACGCTGACGCAAGACAACAGACCGCGCGACGAAGGTATTTCGCTTGGCCGCCAAACCCTCTCGCAAATCCGGCACCGAACAGCCGGGCCGCCTGCAGATGGCCGACATCGCCCGTCTCGCCGGCGTATCCACCTCGACCGTGTCGCGCGCCCTCAAGGGCAGCACGCTGGTGAACGACGAGACGCGGGAACGCATCGCGCAGATCGCCAGCCAGTTCAACTACACTGTCAACCAGCTGGCGATGAACTTGCGCTCCGGCACCAACCGCACCATCGCGGTGGTGGTGCCGTACGAGAAAAACCGCCGGCAGAATTTCTCCGACCCTTTCCTGCACGGCATGATCGGCGCGCTGGCGGACGTGCTGACCGAGCGCGACTACGACATGTTGCTGGTGCGCATGGATGCCGAGCAGTTGAACACCCTCGGCACCCTGGTCGACGGCGGCCGCACGGCCGGCATCATCCTGGTCGGCCAGTGGCATCACCACGACCAGCTCAATGCGATGGCCGAGCGCAAGCTGCCGCTGGTCGTGTGGGGTGCGCAGCTGCCGGACCAGCGCTATAGCTGCGTGGGCGGACAAAATGCGTTGGGCGGACGCCTGGCCGGCGAGCACCTGCTGGCGCAAGGCTGCCGCAGCATCGCGTTTCTCGGCGATCGCGACCTGCCCGAAGTCGCGCAGCGCTATCGCGGTTTTACCGCCGCGCTGCGCAAACAAGACATCAAGCACGATGCCGCCTTGCGCAAGGACGTTCCCTTTCTCGCTCCCGATGCGCGCCGCGCCGTGCTGGAATGGATCGACCACGGCATCGTGCCGGACGGCCTGTTCGCGGCCAGCGATCTGCTCGCCATGGCCGCCATCGGCGCCTTGCGCGAACGCGGGCTGGACGTACCCAAGGACGTGCTGGTGGTGGGCTACGACGACGTCGATTTCGCCGCGCACTTCCATCCCTCGCTCACCACCGTGCGCCAGCCGTTCCAGTTGGGTGCGGAAGCGATGGTCGATGCGTTACTTGGACAACTGGGGCGCGCGTCGAGTGCGCCTATGCATGAATTGCCGACGCAGTTGATCGTTCGTGAGAGTAGTCAGCGGGTTTGATGCGCCGGTAGGGGTGCAAACCAAATGACAAAGGCACTTCTATAAATTGCACTCAAACGCAACGGGCATCTGGATCATTGCGACAAACCGTTCCCTCCCCTGCGAAGTAGGGGAGGGCTAGGGTGGGGTGCGAGCGCAGCGAGCGGCGGGAGCCCACCAACGCTGCCATACAGTTCCCCAGAAAATCCAGCGGTATACGCTAAAGCCCAAGCAACCCCACCCCAGCCCTCCCCTACTGGCGCAGGGGAGGGAGCGCATCGTGGCGAGTATCCAGTTGTACCGACTTGTCATGGCGTTAGACTTATGCAATCGATCTCATACTTATCACCGTCAACCTGACTTGCCTGAACATATCAAAGGCATTTCATGCTGCACTGCAAATTGCAATCGATTGCAAAAACACAAGAATGAGCCCCACTGCCCCAGCGGCAGCGCGCACGGAGCCACTCCGTGCCGACGGGTCGGGGATGCCGAACGTGGCCACGCAGATCACTCCAAGGCCGCGCGAGCCTCCTTGCGCAAAAAACTTTTGGGGAGAAAACCATGCATCCGTTGTCCACCTTCCGCAGGAATACGCTGACGGTCGCCGTTGCACTGATGTGCGCGGCTTCGTTCCAGGCCATGGCCGGCACCGCCGATACCGGTTCGCCGCAAGCCACGGCTACCGGGTCGAATGCCCCCGCCACCGGCAACGACACGTCCAGCCAGGACAATGGCAAAAAGAAGAACGTGGTGAACCTGCAGCAGACGGTGGTCACCGCCTCGCCACTGCCTTCCACGGAAATGAATTCCAGCATCTCGGTCAGCACGCTCGACGGCGGACAGATCCAGACCAGCGGCGTGCAGAACGCGGCCGATCTACTGCGCACCATCCCCGGCATCCGTTCCGAATCGTCCGGCGGCGCGGGCAATGCGAACGTATCCGTGCGCGGATTGCCGGTGGCTTCTGGCGGCAGCAAGTTCGTGCAGTTCCAGGTGGATGGCATGCCGGTGCTGGAATTCGGCGATACGGCTTTTGCCACGCCCGATACCTTCCTGCGCACCGACTACAACATCGATCACGTGGAAGTGGTGCGTGGCGGTTCGTCGTCGGTGTTCGCCAGTAATGCACCGGGTGCCATCGTCAACTTCATTACCAAGGACGGCAGCTCGCAAGGCGGCAATATCGGCCTCACCGTGGGATTGGGCCAATACGATGACCAGCGCCTGGATTTCGATTACGGCGGCCCGCTTTCGGCGTCCACCCGCTATCACTTCGGCGGTTTCGTCCAGCGCGGCAACGGCCAGAAGAACACCGATTACACGTCATCCTCCGGTGGCCAGCTGATGGGCAACATCACGCACGATATCGATGGCGGCTTCCTGCGCCTGAACCTGCAATTCACGGATACCTACGATCCGGTCTATCTGCCGGTGCCGGTAATGATCACCGGCAGCAACAGCGATCCACACGTCAGCTCCATTCCCGGCTTCAACCTGCAGAGCGGCGTATTGCAGTCGCCTTACTTCACCAGCGATACCGCGCTCAATGCGCAAGGCCAGCCCATCCACACCAATATCCGCGATGGCTACCACACGCGCGTGAATGCCATCGGCGGCGAAGGCAAGTTCTCGCTCGGCGACGACTGGAGCCTGCATGAGCAGTTCCGTGCGGCCGAAAATTACGGCGCATTCACCGGCCCCTATCCGGCAACGGTCGACACCGCATCCAGCCTGGCGCAAAGCATCGGCGGCGCGGGCGCCACCCTCGCTTATGCCACCGGTCCGCAGGCCGGCCAGAAAATCACCAATCCGGCTGCGTTGGCGGGTAAC
>NZ_DATJMN010000233.1:0-3675 GCF_035508675.1 Dyella sp. | reverse complement strand
CCGGCGATCCGCGCGTGTTCGGGCGGGTGTATTTCGCGACAAGCGGGCGAGGGGTGTTTTATGGCGATCCTTCGCAGAAGCCATGAACAGCGGGATGTGTGTGCATGTCGTGATCAACTCCCTCCCCTGCGACAGTAGGGGAGGGCTGGGGTGGGGTTGCTTGTGCTTTAGCGCGCAGCAAAACCTTTCCGAAAATGATGTTTTGCAGCGATGTCACGCCCTCGCCGCTCGCTGCGCTCGCACCCCACCCTAACCCTCCCCTGCACGCAGGGGAGGGGACTGTTTCCTGCGATTTTGGAGCTTTGCATGCAAGCCACGTTACGCTGTCGAGTCATGTGCACCTGGATGGCCCTCGCCACGCTTTTCGCCATTGGCCTGTCCGAGCCTGCTTCCGCCGAGGCACCGAACAACATCCCCCACTTCATCACCGAAAACGGCCGCCACGCCTTCATCGTCGACGGCAAGCCCTTCCTGCTGCTCGGCGCACAAGTCAACAACTCCAGCAACTGGCCAGCCATGCTGGATCAAGTGTGGCCCGCGATCGACCACGAGCAGGCCAACACCGTGATGGTGCCGATCGCGTGGGAGCAGATCGAGCCCACGGAAGGACATTTCGATTTCAGCTTTCTCGATACGCTGCTGGCGCAAGCGCGCGAACATAAGGTGCGCCTGGCCTTGCTATGGTTCGGCACCTGGAAGAACAACAGCCCCAGCTATGCGCCGAGCTGGGTGAAACTGGACAACAAGCGTTTTCCGCGCGTCATCACGCAGGACGGCAAGCAGCTCAACTCCTTGTCGCCGCTCGCCGCCGCCACGCTGGATGCCGATCGCAAGGCGTTCGTGCAGTTGATGACGCATTTGCGTGACGTCGACGGCACGCAGCACACCGTCATCCTGGTGCAGGTGGAGAACGAATCGGGCAGCTACGGCACCGATCGCGATTACTCGCCTGCGGCCAACGCTGCCTTCGCACAGCAGGTGCCGGCGGTGGTGCTGAAGGCCGCGCACAAGCCGGCCGGCACCTGGACTCAAGTGTTCGGCAAGGACGCGGCGGAATACTTCGAGGCCTGGTCGGTGTCGCGTTTCATCGGCCAGGTGGCGGCGGCCGGCAAGGCGGTGTATCCGCTGGCGATGTACGCCAATGCAGTCGTGAGCGATCCCGTGCATCCGAGTCCCCCGGCGAGCCACTCCAGCGGCGGTCCTTCGCAGAATGTGCTCTTCATCTGGAAGGTGGCCGCTCCGGCCATCGACATGATCGGCCCGGATCTCTACTGGCACGACTACGCGCGCTACACCGCTGCGCTCGGGCTGTATGCGCGGCCTGACAACCCGCTGGTAGTGACCGAGACTGGCAATGACCCGCCGTATGCGCGCTACATCTTCGCCACGCTGGGCCATCAAGGTATCGGCTTTTCGGTGTTCGGCATCGACTACACCGGCTTCTCCAACTGGCCGTTGGGCGCAAAGACGGCGGACGACGCGACCTTCGAGCCGTTTGCGATGACCAACCGGCTGCTGCAGCCGATGGGCGAATTGATCGCCCGCTTGAGTCTTGCCGGCAAGGTATGGGGCGTTTCCGAACCGGAGCAGACGCACAGCCAGGTGGTGGACATGGGCGATTGGCGCGCGACCGTTTCCTATGGCCTGCCGCAGTTCGGCAACAACACGCCGCCGGGTAGTGCGACACCGAAGGGCGGTGTGCTGATCGCGCAGCTCGGCAAAGACGAATACCTCGTCACTGGCTATTTCGCGCGCGTCGATTTCATGCCGGGCAAGGGCAGGGAGCACGAGCACTTCATGATGGAGCGCGTGGAAGAAGGGCATTACGACAGCCAGGGGCGCTGGAACTTCATGCGCTTGTGGAACGGGGATCAGACGGATTGGGGCCTCAATTTCACTGACCGGCCGCAGGTGTTGCATGTGAAGTTGGCGACGTATTGATCATTACCATTTCAAGAGTCCGAACTCAGGGGCAGCTTCAATGCTCATTCAGAGCGAGCCGTCATTCCGGCGAACGCCGGAATCCAGTGAAGAATGACGTGCGCAGCACGCAACATAAAAGTTTTGTGTGCTTCGCACGACGTATTGAAACTGGATTCCGGCATGCGCCGGAATGACGACGGGAACATCCTTAAGTTCGGAGCACTTCAACTCAGGAAACTCTGCTCCATGCATCACCGGATTCTGAAACAGCTCGCCCTGCCGCTGTGCATGGCACTCGCCGTCTGCAGCACCGCCTACGCCGCCGACACCACCCCGTTGCCCGATACCCCCGCCGTCGAGCAACATGTCAACGCCATGCTCGCCAAGCTAACGCTTGAACAAAAAGTCGAACTGCTCGGCGGCGTGGACAATTTCTCCACGCACGCCGAACCGAACATCGGCTTGCCTGCGATGACCATGTCCGATGGCCCTTATGGCGTGCGCGCACCGGGCCCATCGACCGCCTACATGGCCGGCATAGGGCTGGCTGCATCGTGGGATCCGAACCTGGCCAAGGACGTCGGTGCAGCGATGGGCCGCGATGCACGTGCGCGCGGTGTCGGCTTCCTGCTTGGGCCGGGCGTGAACATGTACCGCGCGCCGCAGAACGGCCGCAACATGGAGTATTACGGCGAAGATCCGCTGCTGGCCGGCAGCATGGCGGTCGGCTTGATCGAAGGCGTGCAATCGCAAGGCGTGGTGGCGACGGTAAAGCATTTCGTCGCCAACAACTCCGAATACGACCGCCGCCATCTCGACACGCATATCGACGAGCGCACGCTGCGCGAAATCTATCTGCCTGCCTTCGAGATGGCCGTAAAGCAGGGCCACGTCGGCGCGGTGATGAGCAGCTACAACCTGGTCAACGGCGATTACCTGGCTGAGAACCGCACGATCAGCTACGACATCCTCAAGAAGGATTGGGGTTTCAACGGCATCTTCATGTCCGACTGGGGCGCCACGCACGACGGGCTGAAAGCCTTCAACGCCGGCCTCGACCTGGAAATGCCCGCGCCGGATGCGATGAAGCCCGAACTGATCTTGAGCAACCTGCGCAGCGGCAAGCTTTCGCAGGCCATGCTCGACGACAAGGTACGCCGCATTCTGCGCACCGCCGTGCGCTTCGGTTTTCTCGACCGCCCGCAGAAGGATCTATCGCTGCCGCTGTATAGCCTCAAGAACGACCAGGTGGCGCTGAGGGACGCGCTGGAAGGCCTGGTGCTGCTGAAAAACGAGCACAACGTGTTGCCGTTCGATGCCAGCGTCAAGACCGTCGCGGTGATCGGCCCGAACGCCGACCCGGCGGTCAGCAGCGCCGGCGGCAGTTCGCATATCGACACCTTCCAGGCGCAAAGCGTGCTCACCGGCATCACGCACCTGGTGGGCGACAAGGTCAACGTGCTGTACAGCCGGGGCCTGCCTTCGGCGATGGAAGTGTTCAAGAAGGGCGGTTTCAGCACGCCGGACGACAAGCCTGGCCTGCTCAAGGAAACCTTCGCCAACGACGCGTTCCAGGGCAAGCCGAGCAACAGCACGGTCGATCCGCAGGTGGACCAGTGGAAGCCGGAGCTGTGGACCACGCCCGCCACGCACCGGCAAAGCATTCGCTGGAGCGGTCGCTTCCTGCCCACGCATGATGGCAAGTACCTGTTCCTTGCCGCGGCCGCCAGTGAGGACACGTACACGCTCTAC
>NZ_DATJMN010000232.1:0-7238 GCF_035508675.1 Dyella sp. | reverse complement strand
TTTTTCTTTTCTCGTCCTGCAAGCAGGACAAGGTGGGGTGGGGTTGTTTGTGCTTTAGCGGGGCGCCTAATGCCGTCGTGACGTCCCGCTCGCTTCGCTCGCACCCCACCCTAGCCCTCCCCTGCAAGCAGGGGAGGGGACGTATCCTGGCGAGCGCGAGATCGCATGTATTTCCCCGGCATACCCGGATTCGGTACGAATCAGATCGGCTTGCCTTCCGCTCAAACTGCTCCCTCTCCTGCAAGCAGGGGAGGGGACAGGTTCTGGCGAGCGTGAGATCTGCGCGATTGACAAGAAAAGTATTCATGTCACTGAGCGCCGCCACTCACCACCATGTACTTCCCCGGCACATCCGGATTCGGCACAAACCAGGTCGGCCTGCCTTCCGCATCCTTGCCCAGCCGCGCACCGGCGACCGGCGGCTTGTCCGCATCCAGCGCGTGCGCTTCGACTTTCTTGTTGCGCGGAAGGAATTCGGCTTCCTGCAATTCCAGCACCGATTCCTTGAACGCCTTGGCGATCGCGACGAAATCTTCCTCGCGATGCGCGGTGGTAAAGAAGCAGGGGAAGTTGTCGAGAATATGGATGCCGCGGCTGCGCATCATCGCGAACAGCAGATCCTGCAGCGGGTGGTCTTCCAGGAAACTGGTTTTCCACACCGACGCAAAGTGAACCACCTTGATCGGCGCGCCCACGCCCGCGCAGAACGCATTGAGTTCCTCGGCCAGTGAAGCGGTATGCGCATTGAGCCGTTCCTGCAGCCCCGCGCCTTCCGTCTTCAGGTGATCGAGCACGGCATGCGCGGCGGCCAGGGCCAGCGGATGCCGCACGAAGGTGCCGGCGAAATAAGTGACGCCCACGGTGGGAATCGACGCGTCGCCGTATTGCCAGCCGCCGCCGTCCAGCGCGTCCATGAATTTGCGTTTGCCGGCGATGACGCCGATCGGGAAACCGCCGCCGACCACCTTGCCGTAGGAAGCCAGGTCCGCATCGATGCCAAGTACCGCTTGCGCACCGCGCGGGTGCGAGCGGAAACCGGTGACCACTTCGTCGAAGATAAGCAGCGCGCCGGCATCGCTGGTGATCGCACGCAGCTCCTGCAGGAATTCGCGCGGCTGGAAGTCGGGGCGGCGGCTTTGCACCGGCTCGACCAGCACGGCGGCGATGGTGGCGGCGCGCTCGCGGATGATCGCCAGCGATTCGGGCGTGCCGTAGTCCAGCACCAGCACATGTTCGGAGGTATTGCGCAGGATGCCCGGCGCGGCTGGCACCGAACGCAGCTTCTTGGTGCCGCGCACGATCACTTCATCGAAGATGCCGTGGTACGAACCGGTGAAGATCACCAGCGTATCGCGGCCGGTGATGGTGCGCGCCACGCGCACCGTGCCCATCACCGCTTCGGAGCCGGTATTGCACAGCGCGGCGCGATCGAAGCCGGTGAGCTCGCAGATCTGCCTGGCGACGACGCCGGCCAGCGGATGCTGCGGACCGATCTCATAGCCGGCATCGAGCTGTTTGCGCACCGCGTCCAGCACGAAATCCGGCTGCCAGCCGAACAGGTTCATGCCGAAGCCGTTCAACGCGTCGACGTATTCGTTGCCATCCAGGTCCCACACTTTCGGGCCCTTGGAACGCTCGACCACGATCTGGTAGATGATTTCCTTCAGCAGCGGCCGGAAGCCGTTGACCACGCGCGGATCGGCCAGGTGCGGGCGATGTTCCTGCGTATAGGCTTTCGATCGCTTGGTGCGTTCGATGTAGCGGCGCATGAAGGCATCCAGCCGCACGCGCTGGCGGCCGGTCAGCTCGGTCGAGCCGGAATGGATGCGCGCGATCGCACCGAACGCCTTTTTGACGTCGTAGGTGGTGTGCGCCAGCGTGGCTTCTTCGTCTGCCGGCGCATCGGCGGCAGGCGCTGCCGGTTTCGCTGCAACGGGCGCGGGCGATGCGGCCGGCGGCGCCGCCATGGGTGCCGTCGCGGCGCTGCCGGCCTGGGCGAGCAGCGCCAGTTGCTGTTGCATGATCAGCATTTGCTGCTGGATCACGTCCTGGATCAATCCACCGCTTGTCGGGAGGGACATAACCGTTACCTGGCTGGTTGCCGCGACGGGAGTGGCCGCCGCGGCGGCGGGGACTGCATCGGTCGCCGTGGCGACTGCGGCAGCCTCGGGCGGCAGCAGCCGGTCGATATGCTGGGCGAGGTTTTCGAACGAGGAACAGGATTCCATCAGCTCGCGGAACGTGATCTTCAGCGCGAAGGTCTTCTGCAGTTGCAGCGCTACCTGAGTCAGCGACAGCGAATCGAGACCGAGTTCGACGAAATGCGTCGCCGGATCCACGCCATCGAACTCGGCGCCGGCAACGTCCTCGAACAGCGCGACGAGTTGCGCGATCAGGCGCGTGGCGCGCTGAGAAGTAGCGGGTGAGGCTGGGGCCATGGTGGCCTCCGGAATGAGGTTGAGAGGTGTGGCGGACGCCGCAGCGACATCGGCGCGCAGCGGAAGCGTGACGACGTTGGATGCCGCGGCTACAGGTACTGAAGCGGCAGCCGCTGGCGCATCGATCCAGTGACGCTTGCGTTCGAAGGGGTAGGTGGGCAGGCGCACGCGATGCTTGCGCTGCCGCCGATCCAATCGATCGACGGCCACGTCGACGCCGCACGACCACAGTTGCCCGACCGCATCGAGCCAGGCGGCGCGTTCGTTCGACGGCAGGTCAGCCAGCGAGGCCAGCACGATCCGCCCACGGCTTTGCGCATGCTGCCGCGTCAGCAGGCTGAGCGTGGTGCGCGGCCCTACTTCCAGGAAAGCATGCTGCGGATCGGCCAGCAGGCTTTGCAGCGCGCTGGAAAAATGCACGGTGCTGCGCAGGTGCTGCGTCCAGTAATCGACGGACGTCGCTTCGCCGTCGCTCAGCATGCCGCCGGTCGACGTCGAGGCAATCGGCATGCAAGGCGGTGACAGTGCGATCTGTTCGACCGCCTGCCGGAACGCGGGCAACGCGGGATCCATCATGGAAGAATGGAAAGCGTGCGACGTATGCAGCATCCGGCAAGCGATGCCGGTTTGTTCCAGCTCCGCCTGGAACGCCTGCACCCGTGGCGTTTCGCCCGAGACCACGCAGGCATTCGGTGCGTTTTCCGCAGCAAGCGACAACGTAGCCGGAAGCCGCGCCAACAATTGCCTGGCGTCCATACGCACCGACAGCATCGAACCGGCCGGCAGCGCCTGCATCAGGCGGCCGCGCTTGGCCACCAGGCGCGCGCCATCGGCCAGACTCATCACGCCGGCAATCACCGCCGCGACGAATTCGCCCACGCTATGGCCGACCATGGCGGCAGGCATCACGCCGTAGCTCATCCACAACCGTGCCAACGCATATTCCATTGCGAAGATCGCCGGCTGGGTCAGCCCGGTGGCGCGCAGTGCCTCGGCATCGTCGGCAAACAGCCGCTCGCGCAGGTCGAAGCCAAGTTCGTCGCGAAGTATCTCGGCGCATTCGTCCAGCGCGGCGCGGAAGGCCGGTTCGGCGGCATGGAGCTCGCGTCCCATGCCGGCGTATTGCGAACCTTGGCCGGGGAACATGAAGACGACACCGGGTGCCGGATGCAGCGCAGTCTTCGCGGCCGGCGACTGCGCCAGTTCGCGCAAGCGTTTTGCGGCATCGTCGACGCTGTCGGCAACCATATGCATGCGTTGCGCGAAAACCTTGCGCCCCTTGCACAGCGTGAAGGCCACGTCGGCGAGGTTGGTGTCCGGCCGCGTGGAAAGATGCTCGCCCAATTGCGCCGCCGCATGGCCAAGCGCCGCCTCGCTGCGCGCGGAAAGCAGCAACAGCTGGGGACCGTTGGCGGCATCGGAAGGCTCGCGCAGCGGCGGCTCTTCCAGCACCACATGCGCGTTGGTGCCGCCGACGCCGAACGAACTGACCCCGGCACGCAGCGGACCGCCGTTCGACGTCCATGCGCGCAGGGTATCGTTGACGAAGAACGGCGAGTTGCCCAGATCGAGCTTGGGGTTGCTGGCGCGGAAGTGCAGCGACGGCGGCAAACGCCGTTCGGCCAGCGCCAGCGCGGTCTTGATCACGCCGGCCGCGCCGGCCGCCATCACCAGATGGCCGACATTGCTCTTGACCGAACCGATCGCGCAGACGCCGCGTTCGTGGGTGCTCTGACGGAATGCCTGCGTCAATCCCTCGATCTCGATGGGATCGCCCAGCGGCGTGGCCGTGCCGTGGGTTTCCACGTAGGAAATCGTCTGGGCCGACACCCCGGCGTTTTCCAGCGCCATGGTGATCACGGCCGCTTGCCCGGCGCTGTTCGGCGCGGTGAAGCTCGCCTTGAGGCCGCCATCGTTGTTCACCGCGGCGCCGCGCACGATGGCGCAGATGGGATCGCCATCACGCAAGGCGTCGGCAAGCCGTTTCAACAAAATGACCGCGGCGCCATCGCTGAATACCGTGCCCTGTGCGTCGGCATCGAAGCTGCGCGTGTGCCCATCGGGCGACAGCATCGAACCTTCCTGCGCCATGTAACCGCTGTGCGGCGGACAGGTGATCGACGAGCCGCCGGCCAGCGCCATGTCGCAGTGGCCTGCACGCAAGGCGTCGAAGGCCTGGCACAGTGCGACCAGCGACGTGGAGCACGCGGTGTTCATGCTGATCGCCGGGCCCGTAAGGTTGAGCTTGTGCGCGACGCGCGTAGCGAGATAGTCCTTTTCGTTGCCCAGCATCACCTGGAAGGCGCCGAGCTTTTCGACCAGATCCGGCCGCGTGCTGACGTGGCGCTGGAAATAGGTGGCGTTGTGCATGCCGCCGAACACGCCCACCGGTACGTCGTGTTCGTCCGGCACGTAGCCGGCGCGCTCCAGGCATTCCCAGCACAGTTCCAGGAAGATTCGCTGCTGCGGATCCATCAGCTCCGCTTCGCGCGGCGAGATGCCGAAAAAGGCGGCGTCGAAGTTCTCCACCCCGTCGATGACGCCGCGTGCCGCGACGTACGCCGGATCGTTGCGCTGTTCGGCCGGAATGCTGGCATCGAGCTGGTCGGCGCCGAAGAAAGTGATCGATTCGCGCCCGGCGCAGAGGTTTTCCCAGAACGCCTCCACATCGTTCGCACCAGGGAAGCGCCCGGCCATCGCGATGATGGCGACGGGTTCGGCGTCGGTTGGCGAGCGATGCTGCGAAAGACGCGACGCCAGCGCCGCACGCACGCCGCCGTTGTCGATCATGGCCGCAAGCGCGGCCGGCGTGGGCGTGCCGAAGAAGGCGGCGATGGTGGGCACGTCCGTCGCCAGTTCGGCATGCATGCGCGTCACCGTGCGCACGGCCAGCAGCGAGTTTCCGCCCAGCGCGAAGAAATGATCGTTGCGACCGACCCGGTCCAGCCCCAGCACGTCGGCGAACAGTTCACACAGCCGCTGCTCGGTGGGCCCGATCGCAGGCACGTAGGGATCGGCCAGATCGGGACGGCGATTGTCCGGCGCGGGCAGCGCACGGCGGTCGAGCTTGCCGTTAGCGGTGACGGGCAGGGCGTCCATCGCGATATAGATGGCTGGCACCATGAAATCCGGCAATGCACGCGCCAGATGGTCGTGCAATGTGCGTGCGCTGATCGACGCATCGTCGGCGACGTAATACACCACCAGCCGCTTGTGTCCGGGTCGGTCTTCGCGCGCGAGCACGGCGCATGCGCGCAAGCCGGGCAGACGCTGCAGGGCCGCTTCGATTTCACCGATCTCGATGCGATAGCCGCGAATCTTGATCTGGCCATCCGCGCGGCCGACGAACTCGATCACGCCTTCCGGCAACCAGCGCACCAGATCGCCGGTGCGATACAGGCGTTCGCCGCGGGCGCCGAACGGATGCGCGACAAACTTTTCGGTGGTCAATTCCGGCCGCGCCAGATAACCACGCGCGAGGCCGGCGCCGCCGATGTACAGCTCGCCGATCACGCCCACCGGCACCGGCTCGCCGCGGCTGTTCAATACGTACAGCGTGGTATCGGCGATCGGGCCGCCGATCGGGATCGAGCGACTGTCGGCATCGATAGCGCGCGGTATGCGATAGGTAGCCGAAAAGGTGGTGCACTCGGTCGGGCCGTAGCCGTTGAGGATGGTGATCTCGGGCAGGGCGGCGTAGGCCTTGCGCACATGCGCGACCGACAAGGCTTCGCCGCCGATCAGCAGTTGCTCGAGGCCGCGCAGCTTGCGCGCATCCTCGTCGACGATCGCGTTGAACAAGGCTGCCGTCAGCCACGCGATGCGCGCGCCGTGGCGTTCGATGGTGTCTTCCAGGCCGCAGCCGGTGGGAATGCGTTCACCGTGCACGATGCAGGTGCCGCCATTGAGCAGCGCACTCCAGATTTCCAGCGTCGAGGCGTCGAAGCCCAGCGGCGCCGCGTGCAACACGCGTGGCTTGGCGCTGAGGTCGACATAGCTGACATCGCGCACCAGCCGGATGATCGAACGGTGGGTGATCTCCACGCCCTTGGGCGTACCGGTGGAACCGGAGGTGTACATCACGTAGGCGAGGGCGCTCGCGTCGACGGCAGGCGGCTGGTACGCCGACGCATCGCCTTGCAGCTGATCGAGCTGCACGACGGGAACGTGGACATCGGGCAATGCTGGCGGGTTTTCGCCGGCAATGACCAGGGCGGCATGCGCATCGTTGATCACGAAGGCGAGGCGTTCTGCGGGATAGCTCGGATCCAGCGGTAGATAAGCCGCACCCGCCTTGAGGATGCCGAGTATGGCCACCAGCGCCTCGGGCGAACGTTCCAGCAATAACGCGACCGGGGCGCCGATGCCGACACCGGCCGCCATCAGGCCCGCGGCGATGCGCGCGGCGCGCGCATCCAGTTCGGCATAGGAAAGGCTGCCGTCGAGCGATTCGATCGCAGGCGAATCGGCATGCTGGCGCGCCTGTTGCGCGAACAGCGCATGCACCGTATCGGCGTCACGGCGCGGCATGGCGGTGGCGTTCCATTCGACCAGCATGCGCTGGCGTTCGCCGGGATCGCAGACATCGAACGACGACAAGTCGCTGTCGGCGGGAGCGCTTAGCCATGCCAGCGCGCGCAGCACGCCGGCGGCGAGCAGGTCGATGGCGGCGGTGGCGTAGGGGGCGCGGAACGTTACTTCCAGGTGTGCATCCTGCATGCTCCAACGGCTGTCGGCATCGAGCGATGGATCGTTGCCGGCGATCCATGCGGCGTGGGCGTTGAAGGGCGTGGCAGCGCC
>NZ_DATJMN010000231.1:0-10660 GCF_035508675.1 Dyella sp. | reverse complement strand
TCCCCCTCCCCTGCGGCAGTAGGGGAGGGTTGGGGTGGGGTGCGAGCGTAGCGAGCGGCAAGAATCTAACGTTGGCACATTGCTTCTTGTTATGAGAAGCCACAGCGGCATTCGGCTGCACGCTAAAGCACAAGCAACCCCACCCCAGCCCTCCCCTACTGTCGCAGGGGAGGGAGCAAATCGCGGCAAGCCATCTCGCCATCATCGCCCGCGATGGTCCGGGCAAGCTTACGTTCGATGCGATTGCGCGCGAGAGCGGGTTGAGCAAGGGCGGGGTGATGCATCAGTTTCCCGCCAAGGTGGATGTATGGAGGGCTTTGCTGGAGCATCAGATTCGGTACTTCGACCATGCACCGCCTGCGCGTGGGTCGAAGATCGGCACGGAGAACACCCTGGCGGAGCAGATCGCCAGGCTGCGTGAGGTGTCGCATCAACCGTATTCGATCGCGCATGCGATCGTGGCGGCGTTGGTGGAAGAACCGGAACTGCTTGCGATGAGCCGAGAGACGTCCGCGCGTCACGCCGAACGCATCAAGGCGGAAGCGGACGATCCGGAATTGGCGCTGCTGCGCTGGATGGCGGCGCAGGGTCTGCTGTTATCGGCGGCGGCCTGTACAACGGCGTGCAGGCCATTCGCGGCAGGGAAGGTTTGATGAGCGGTTTGGTGATCTATTCGGTAGAGATCTACGATGCGTTGTCGCGGCAGTTGCTCAGCGCCTATATCACCAAGCAGTATCCCAACGCGATGAATGTCGGTGCGAGTGTCGGTGCGTTGAAGGCGGCGCGTGTCGGCATCGACAAGGGTGCCGATGCGTTGGCCAGACAGGTGGACAGCGAAGGTACGCCGATGGACGGCATCTCTACGTCACGTTGAATCTGGCGCAGCTCGGACTCAGGGCGAACCCCATCTCCGTCATCTGCATGGCGAATGTTGGGGTTCGCGTGTGCTTACCGCCTGCGTGCTGGGATTTCATCCAAGCCTACTTGCTGATCACGCGGGTGTCTGTCGTGCCTTGAGGCCAAGGTGACGCGCCACGCGTTGCACCAGCGGCAAGGGCTCGTTGGTCGGTGCCGTGGGCATGGCTTCGGCGCTATCGTCCAGCCGCAATGCGCCGCTGGCCCGCATGGCCCAGCAGAACGCGTTGGCGGTGGCCACGGTGACACCACAGTGTTCGGCCAGATCGGCCACGTGCCAGCTCTTGCGATAAAGCGCCGACGACAAGCGCAAGGCTTCGCGGTTGTCGGGGAAGCTGATGAAATCCGGCCATACACTCAGCCGATAGCTTGCATTGCTGATCATGGCGAGGTTATCGCGATGACGCAGGCAGGCGGAAACCAGGAAGCTGTCCAGGTTTCCGCACACCAGCCCCTCGTATTGATGTTCGCAAGGCGCAGTGACCGGAACGCAGCGCCATGCAGCGTCGAGCAGATGCTGCTTGGCGTTTTCCAACTCCACCCTGGAACTGCCATAAACACGCCGGGCACGATCGCGGAGAATGATGGAGATCATGCCGTTCTGGGCCAGCACCTCATGCCCGTTTCCACCTTGCAGCAAACAGATGCCGAGCAGACCGTCGACCACGGCATGCTTGCTGCGCGGTGCGGCCGACACGAGGTTTTCCAGCAGCTTGGCGATGGCCGATGCGGTGGCGTGTCTGTCGATGCGCGTGCCGGCAAGCTGTTCGGTGTTGGGATCGCTGCTGATGAAGATGATGCGCGCATCGCCGTGGATGGCCATTTCGTAGGCGATCTGTCCTTGTTCGCTATCCAGGTCGACGGCCAGGATGTCGCAGGGTTTGCCTTCCCACTTGTGCAATTGCACCGGCGTGGACGAAGACATCAGCAGTTTGCAGGCGAGCCAGAACCGCAGTTCGACTTCGTAGGGGAGACCGGCGAGGCCGAGGTGGACTTTCATGGATGATTCCTCCCGATGCGGAAGATACAGGCATTCCCCTAAAAGCCTGCGTGCCAGCGATTCGGGTTGTGGCGAATGGATGCCCGAAGCTGCTCGAGCGTGTACAGGCATCATCGCGTTTGGGGGATATGGCCGCTATCGCAACTTGGGTCGATTAACTGTCAGATAGGGTCAATGTTCCTGCGCAGTCCAGGCGCTGTCCCTTAACGACAGACATGCGGCCATCTCGTGCGGTCTTGCCTGGCGGCGGCGCGAGAGATGAATGCCTCCAGGTAGGCTTTTGCCGCCGCGCAACGTCTTTCACTTGTCGAACAGTGGCGCGTTTGCCACGGGGGGGAGATAAGCAAGATGAGTCGTATCGTATGTGCACGCTCGGTATTGGCGTTGGCGTGTATCCTGGGGCTTGCACAACGCGCGCATGCGCAGACGCAGTCGCAACCGACCACCATTCCGCTGGACGTGATTGTCGAATCCGGCGGCGGCGTCTCCGAGGACCGGCTTGGCATCAACGTTGGCGTCAACGGCGCCGCGCCGGAGGAGTACATTTTCGATACCGGCTCGACGTCCTTCAATATCGACGTGGGCTCGGGCAGCAACGGGCAGGCGTGGTTTCCGATCGTGCCGGGCGTGCCGATCACGCCCACGTCGCCGGCGCTCTCGCTTTACGGCGATGGCACCTACGGCAATCTCGGTGCGACTAGCACGGTGTCGAGCGTGCAGTTCTACAACAGCTCGTCCAATGCGGTAGCAGCCAGCTTCACCAACCAGCAGGGCCTGCCGGTGCTGATCAACCAGGGCGCTGTCGCCACCGCAAGCAGCCTAGGCGGTGACCAGGCCGGCGCGCAGATCGGCTATTACCTGCCTACCTATGGCTACAGCTTCACCTTTGCCGAGATCGCGCAGTACGGCCTGAACACGCAAGGCGAGGTGCCGGTCTACCTGGATGCCACCTGGCAGCAGAACCTCAATCAGGGTATCGGCCCTGAAGATGGCGGCACGTTCAAGCTGTTCGGCATTTTTGGCGCTGGCGAATTCGGTAACGACAGCGTGCTGGGCAACCTCACTACCAGCGGCTACATCGTGGCGGCCAATGCACAAGGGGGTAATCCGCAAAACTGCAGCGGCTGCGGCCATGTGATCTTGAATCTCACGCCGGCGTTGCGCGCGCAGTTCATCAGCCTGGTGCCGTGGAACGGCGGTTCGCAGGCTACTTTCCCGCTGTCGGGCGCGCCGGTGTCGGCGAACCAGTTCGACCTCACGTTCGCCTATACGCTCAATGGCGGCAAATACAGCGCCACCTTGCAAACGCTGCTCGATTCGGGCACGCCAACCATCTATCTCAACGATGCCGGCCTGCTGGCCGGCGAAACGGCCGCCGGTCACGTGAATGCGTACGGCGACGAAATACCGGGCGTCATGCTGACCATGACCGGTAGCGCTGCGGGTGCGCAACCGGCATCGATCATCACGGGCAACGACAGCGCCGGCGATCTGAGCAATGTCGTCACGCCCGGTAGCGATCCGTATACCAATGCCGGCCAGGCGCTCTACGGCATCTCGTTCTTCTTCAACAACTCCGTGATGTATGACCTGCAGAACCAGGAAACGGGATACACGCCGTTCTTCGTCTCGATCGATCCGATTTCAACGACCGGCGGCTACACCATTTCCGCAGCGATGCCGCCACAGGGCATTGCTGGCATCATTTCAGGCAATGGGCCGTTGATCGTGGCCGCGGGCGGCATGGCACAGCTGACCGGTGCGAATACCTATACCGGCGCCACGCAGATCGAGCAGGGCGGATGGCTGGGATTGGCAGGTCCCGGCACCATCGCCGATTCCTCGGGCGTGCAGGCGGACGGCACGCTGGATATTTCGCGCGTATCGGGGCCGGCGTTGATTCAATCGCTCAGCGGCGCAGGCAACGTGGCGCTCGGCGCCAACACGCTGGAATTGACCAACGCCTCGGGCACGTTTGCCGGCGTGCTGGCGGATGGCGGCCTGGTCGGTGGCACCGGCGGCAGCCTGGTGATTGCGCAAGGCATGGAAACCTTGACCGGCAACAACACCTTCACCGGCAGCACCGGCATCAGCCCCGCTGGCGGTTTGACGCTCAACGGTTCGCTCGCCGGTAGCGTGATCGATGCCGGCGTGCTGACGGGGCACGGTTCGATCGGCGGTGGCCTGGTGGTGACGGGCGGGATTGCGCCGGGCCATGGCGTCGGTACGTACCAGGCGCTGACGGTGGCGGGCAATTACCTGCAGAACGCCGGCGCCACGTATATTGCCCAGGTGAATCCCGCGCAGCCGGGCGCATCGAGCCAGATCGTGGTGAACGGCAAGGCGGTGCTGGCGCCCGGCGCACAACTCGGCGTGCTCGCATCGGCCCAGCCGCAGCCGTATATCCTCGGTGCGCGCTACACCTTGCTCACGGCCGGCGCAGGTTTGAGCGGCAGCTACACGCTGGTGGGAAACAGCAGTGTCAGCGCCACGCTCGGCATCAACGCGGTCTACGATGCCGACCATGTCTATCTGGACGTGATCCAGCAGCATGCGCTGGTCGATGCGGCCGATACGCCCAATCAGGCAGCGACACTCACTGCGTTGCAGAGTCTTGCGGCATCGAGCGCGGCCTTCGTCACCGTGTCCAACCTGGCGACGCAGGCGCAGGTGCGCCACGCCGCCGACGTACTCTCTGGCGATGTGCATGCCAGCGTGCAGGGCAGCTTCCTCGACGACAGCCGCCTGCTGCGCGATGCGGTAACCGAGCGCTTGCGCTTCGCCACGCTCACGGATGATCAGGCTTCGGCCGCAGCCCCCGCCGCACAGTCCACGCAGACGCATGCCAACGGCGTGACCTGGTGGGGACAGTTCGCAGGCTCGTGGGATCGCCTGGACAGCAACGGCAATGCCGCTGCGCTGTCGGACACGATCAGCGGTTTTCTGCTCGGCGCCGACATGCCGCTTGGCGATCATGGCCGTGTGGGCGTGGCCAGCGGCTATACCCAGACTTCGTTGCAGTCCGCGCAACGAGGTGCCACCGGGAACAGCGACGATGCCTATCTGAGCCTGTATGCAGGCACCCAGCTAGGTGCCCTTGGTTTGCGTGCGGGCGTTGCTTATGGCGATCATGCCTTGAGCGTGAATCGCAGCATTCCGCTGCCGAACCTGAGTGCCACCTGGAGCCACAACAAGGCGTATACGACGCAGGTGTTCGGCGAGGCCGGCCATGCGTTTGCTTTCAAGACCGCGACGCTTGAACCGTTCGCGCAGGCCGCCTATGTCAACCTCAACAGTGACGGCTTTCAGGAGCGGGGCGGTGCCGCCGCACTGTCCGGGCGCGGCAGCGATCATGCGGTGACCTACACCACCCTGGGCGCGCATGCGAATACGCATTTCGCATTCAACGGCGATCTGCTCCATGCCTATGGCACGCTGGGCTGGCGCCATGCCTCCGGCTACGTGGACCCGCGCAGCGAGATGGCGTTTGCCGGCAGTGATCCGTTTACGGTGCAAGGCGTACCGATCGCACGCAATGCGCTGGTGGTCGATGCCGGCTTGTTGCTGCAGGTGACGCAGAGCGTTTCCTTCAACGTGGCGTATGACGGACAGCTGGCGCATCGTGCGGTGGATAGCGGCTTCAAGGGCGGGGTGACGTGGCGGTTTTAGGGCCACGTGCTGAAGGTCACACTACAACTTGATATCGCCACCATGCGCTCCCTCCCCTGCGGCAGCAGGGGAGGGCTGGGGTGGGGTGGCTTGTGCTTTAGCGCGCAGCCGAATTTCTTACGGAAATGCGTGGACCGCTCGCTGCGCTCGCACCCCACCCTCACCCTCCCCTACTTCGCAGGGGAGGGAACAGTTTCTCGCGACGACCGAGATGTCCGCTTTGTTGGGGTTCGGCGTCGCCTCGCCGCCAACCTACGTAACCACCGTCAACGCTGCAGCGCCATGCCCGTGGCCAGCGCTGCCGCATTCCAGGAGCCCCAGCCGGAGGCTTGGTTGAATTGTCCCGGCACGACCGAATAGGCGCCGTTGCTGCCTCCCGTCAGCAGGTGATAGCAGCTGGGGCAATCGCCGCTGGTCTGGTTCACCTGGCCGATGCCGATGTCATAAAAAGTCTGTTGCCAGAAACTGGGTGCAATGCCACTTTGCAACAGCCTGGCGTACGTGCCTGCCAGCAACGGTGCGGCCAGGCTGGTGCCGCCATAAACCGCCCAGTTCGTTTGATAAGTGCCGCTGCTGTCATAGCCGCCGGTGACGATCCACAGTCCTGAATTTGGATCGCCATCCATCACGAAATCCGGCGTGCTGCGCAGGTTGCCGACGATGTTGGCGACCGCGTTCTGGTAGGACGGGCGCGCTTCCGTGGCGGCCGGTCCGCTCTCGCTCCATGTCCACAGCGTTTCGTGATCGTAGGTGGAGTAGGAGTCCACGGTGTTGTAGAGCGTGGAGGCGCCGACCGATACCACGTAGGGCGAGCTGCCTGGAAAACCGGTCGAGCTTTCGTTGTCGGAGCATCCCGGATAGCCGCCGGCATCCTGGGTGATGGCGAACACGGTGATGCCCTTGGCGACCGCGGCGGCAAGTTCCTGGTCCCAGCTATTGCGCAGATCCTGGCCGATATCCGCGTCGCAGGTCGCTGCAAACGAAAGCGAGATAGTCGGCCGGTCGTCGTCGATGGCGGCTGTCACGGCGGCCAGTTCGTCATCCAGGTTTGTTGACGGCGCCGAGTAGAAGGCGATTTTTTGCAGGCCGCCCGTCATGGTGGCGACGGCATCGACGTCGAGCGCCGCTTCCGTCTGCGCCTCGTAATCGCCCTGGGTGTATCCCGTGGGATAAATCACGTCGAGCGGGATGAATGGGAAGCCGTAATTGCTGGCCCAGGTCTGGTACAGGTAATTGGTGTTGCGCTGATCGCCCACGCCGATCAACGCCACCACTTGATTGTTCGCCGGCGCCAGGTTGCCGGCGCCGTACAGCGAGGGAAAGTCGGTCGGCGCGTGCACGCATTCCCGGCAAGCCACCACGCCGGTAGTCGACTGCGTGCCGGGCGCACCTTTGCCGTGCCAGCTGACGTTGTCGCGCGCGGTAGCCGCAACCTTCGCGCCCGATACGCCGCGTTCCTGGAACGAGCGCAAGCCATGCACGGCGGCAATCGCATCGCTCAAGGCCGACGGAATGCCCACCGCATCCGCATTGGCAATGCCGGTCTGCTCGCCGCGATGAAGCTGGTACAGGCGTGTCTTGAAGGCCGCTTGCACGTCGGCCGCCGAGCCCCAGGCCGTCACGATCATGTTGTCCTTCGACACGTAGATCTGGCCGAAGCCGTTGGCGCGTAGAAAATTGTAGACGCGCATGGCATCGGCGCGGCTCGGTAGATAACGCGCCGCCATATCCTTGTCCGTCAGCGGGCTGCGCGTGTGCAAGCGTACTTGATCGGCGATCTGTTGCAGCTCGGCGGAGTGGTGCATGTTCAACACGACGTTCACGCGCACCGGCGCGTTCGCATTCATCAACGCCGCTTGATCGCTGGCGTGCAGGGTGATGCCGCGGGCGAGCGTAACGGTGTCATTCGGTGTTGCCGGCTGAGCAAAGACGGTTTCCATTGCGCCGGCACTTGCCAAGGCGCACAAGGCCATCGCAAGTCCTTTAGCTAGAACGGTGGTTCGTACCATGGTTTACCCTCCCAAGCTGGATGTCGTAGTGAATCGTGGCTGCCAGTCCAGGCACCGGCACGATCCAGCTTGATCGCCGTCGGGGGTGGGGTCTTGAGGAAATTTCCGATGGAGGGAGGTTGATGTCGGCACAAAGCGGGTTGTGTATCTTCGACTGCCCAATATCGCACTACTTCTCATCATGGAATGCCGCTTCGCGATTATCTGCTCCCTTCCCTGCGACAGTAGGGGAGGGTTCGGGTCAATGCTCCGAACTTAAGGATCTTTCAGCCGCCAGAAATCCAATCCCGTCATTCCGGCGTTCGCCGGAATGACGAATTAGAGTTCCCGGCGATAGATGGCCCTTAAGTTCGGAGCACTGGGGTTCGGGTGGGGTTGCTTGGGCTTTAGCGTGCCCCTGAATGTCGGCAAATAACGTATGTCGGAAACAGCATGCGATATAGACGTTGCTACGATGTTCGGCTACCGCCGCTCGCTACGCTCGCACCCCACCCTCACCCTCCCCTGCAAGCAGGGGAGGGAATGCATCCTCGCAACTGTCGAGGCCCCCAACCAGCATGACCTCAACGCACAAGAAACCCATGCGCCAACGGATCGCGCTCATCGATCAGCCACTGGGCGAAGCCGCACACGTGCGCATCGCCTTCGATTTCCACCATCACCGCGTCGAAGCGGTCGAGCCGGGTTTCCGCCAGCACGCGTCCGCGGAAGCGGGTGCCGATGATGGACTCGTTGACCAGGGTGTCGTGCCGTTGCAATTCACCGCGCAGGAACAATTGCGCCACGCGGCCGGCGGTGCCGGAGCCGGTCGGCGAGCGATCCACCTCGCGGTCGGCGAACACGCAGCAATTGGCCTGGCTGGAACCGGCGTGGCGCGGCGCGTTGTCGATGATCGTGCCATAGATGTGGTTGATGTCGGGAATGTGCGGATGCGCGACCTTGTACGCCGCGTTGGCGGCGCGTTTTACTTCATCGCCGAATTGCGTCAGCCGCTCGACCTCCGCTTCGCGAATCGACAGCCCGAACGGCTTGCCCGATGCATAAAAATAGAACGCGCCGCCAAAGGCGATATCGCCCCGCACTTCGCCGTAGGTGGGTGTCTGGACCACCGCATCGCGTTGCCAGATAAACGAGGGCACATTGACGAAGCGCACGCTGCCGGCGTGCTCGCCATTCCACTGCACGAATGCCTCGATGAATCCGCACGGCGCATCGATGCCGATGCGCGTTTCAGGCGTGCGGCGTTCCACCCAGCCCAGTTCGACGGCCGCCGTAGCCAGTGCGATCACGCCGTGGCCGCAGTGGTCGCTATAGCCTTCGTTGTGCATGAAGATGATGCCGAAGTCGGCGCCATCGCTGACCGATTCGGTGAGGTAGCCGCCGTACATGTGTGCGTGGCCGCGTGGTTCCAGCATCAGCGCGCGGCGCAGGTGATCGCTATGCGCTTTCATCCATGCGCGGCGCGCCACGATGGTATCGCCCTGCGGCTTCGGCCAGCCGCCGGTAACAATGCGAAAAGCTTCGCCGGCGGCGTGCATCTCCACCGTGCTCACGAAACGGTCCGGTTTCATCCTGTGTCCCTGCTTGTGTGCGGTTGGGTTGAAATCTAGACCAGCGTTGGATCAGTATTCAACCAAAGATATTATTTGTCGGATTATTGGTTGGGTATCGAAACCAGTGGAGGAGGGTGGAGATGGCGAAGGCGCACGCAGTCCTCGACGAGGCGTTTCGTCCCAAGCAGATCTATGAGCAGGTCGCCGAGCGCATCCGTACCGACATCCGCAGCGGTCGCATCGTTGCGGACGAACGCTTGCCGTCGGAACGGGAATTGTCGTCGCGGTTCCGGGTGGGGCGCCCGGCCGTGCGCGAGGCGATCGGCGCGCTGCAAAACCAGGGTCTGGTCATCACGCGCCGCAATGCTGGCACCTATGTAAGCAGTGATGCGCTGCAACGTTTGTCGATGACTGCGTCGGCCATGGCAAGCGTGACGGATCCCGACGTCAGCCCTGGCGCCACGCTGGACCTCCGCCGCATCCTGGAGCCGGCCATCGCCAGGCGCGCGGCGCAGCGCGCCAAGCCGGATGGGCTGGCCGAGCATTACCTGGCGCAGATGGAATCGATCACCGATATCGACGATCCCAGGCAATGCGCACTGTGGAACGACAGCGACCGCTTGTTCCATCGCCAGCTGGCGGTGATGACCGGCGATCCGTTGCTGGTGAAGGTGGCCGACGTGGTGGCCAGCACCATGGATCAGCCGCTGTGGAAGCGCCTGAAGGACGACGGCATTTACGAGGCCCATCGTGTGCAGCTGTATGTATCGGAACATCGCCTGATCTATGAAGCGATCGTCTGCGGCGATGCGGATGCGGCGGCGATGTATGTAGAGCAGCATATCAAGCGGGTGGGCAGGGACGTAGTGCCGCGGTAGCGATGCGCAGGTAGGCTGGGATTGCATCCCAGCCTACGTGTCCTTCCGGCGGCGTTACCGCGTTCCACCAAACCGATAATCCGCCTGCAACATGATCTCCCGCCCATAGATGTTGTAGTTGTAGTTGTTGAAATACGGAAACGTGCGGCTGCTGCGATAACCGGGGTCGAACGGCGGCATCTTGTTGAACACGTTGTTGATCATCAGCGACAGGTCCAGATGCTTCGTCGGCGAATAACCCACGCTCCAGTTGTAGAGAATCCACGGCGGAAGATGCCCGGCACCGGCAGACGTGGGACCGTAGGTGAAAGCGAAATAATTGGGCGTCGGGCTGTAGCGATGCCAGTACAGCGTGCTGCGCCACGCATCGTGCCATGACCAGCTGAGCGAGCCGCTCGCCAGGTCCTTGAACTCCGTGCTCCATAGCGGGTTGGTGAGCTGATCGATGGGCAGGGTGCCGGGATACTCCTGGAACTGATGCTTGAGCATGTCGTTGTAGTCCAGCTGTACGGCAAACGTGCCCAGGCGAGTGGGGTCGAAAACGTATTTGGCTTCGGCCGTCACCGAATCGGTGACCTCGTTGGCGATATTGATGTAATACAGATCCAGGTTGGTGACCTGGCCGGTATACGGGCT
>NZ_DATJMN010000230.1:0-12189 GCF_035508675.1 Dyella sp. | reverse complement strand
TGATCTGCGGCAGCCTGGGCGAAGCGTATGGCTGGCATTGGGGCTTTGCGGCGGCGGGTATCGGCATGCTGTCCTCGCTGGTGATTTACCTGTGCGGCCAGCGCCATCTGCCGACGGAAGCCACGCGCACGCCTGCCCGCCAAACGGTGCGCACACCGCTCGATCGGCCGACCTGGCGACGGCTGGGCTTCCTGATGGGCGTGGCGGCGATCGTAGTGGTGTTTCGCGGCGCCTACGAACAGGTCGGCAACACCATCGCGCTGTGGGCGGATGAAGGCGTGAATCGCCACGTTGCCGCCGGCTGGAGCATTCCCATGACCTGGTTCCAGTCGCTTGACTCGCTGGTGGTGATCACCGCCACGCCGCTGCTGCTGGCGCGCTGGTCGCGCCTGGCCAAGCGCGGCATCGAAACGCCATGGCTGCACAAGATGGCGTTCGGTGCTGCCGTAGTGGGGCTGTCCTACGTGTTACTGGCCGGTGTATCCGCCTGGGCGGAGTCGCACGGCACGCGCGCCCATTGGGTCTGGCTGACGGGCTGGTTCGTGTTGATGACACTGGGCGAGCTGTACATCCTGCCGGTCGGCCTAGGCTTGTTCGGCCGCATGGCGCCGGAAGGTTTCCGCGCCACCAGCATTGCGCTGTGGTTCTTCGCCGGCTTCTTCGGCAACCTGCTGGCTGGTGCGCTGGGCACGCTGTGGACGCCGCTGTCCCACGGCTGGTTTTTCATGCTGATCGGCGGCGTGGCCGGCCTGGCCGGGCTGCTGCTGTACGTGGTCGGCCTGCGCGTGGGGCAGGTGGAAAAGCGCGAGAATGGGAGCCTGGCCGCCATGCTTTCCCGGTAAACCGATGACGACACCCAAGGACCTGCAACAAAAGCTCAAGGACCGCTGGGACAGCTTCACCGCGTCCGAGCAGAAGATCGCCCACTACCTGCTGCACAACATTCGCGACCTGCCGTTCGAGACCGCGGCATCGCTAAGCAAACGCGTCGGCGTCAGCCCGATGACGGTGGGCCGCTTTCTGCGCACGCTCGGCTATGACGGCGTCAACGAGCTGAAGGAAGAACTGCGCGGCGACGGCAGCTGGCGCCACCTGTACAAGGAACCGGAACAGCCCAAGGACACCGACGCGATCGCCGCGCACCTGCAAGCGGAAATCCGCGCGCTCACCGACGTGCATGCACTGGTCGGCACCAAGGAGTGGAAATCCGTGCTGAAACTGCTGATGTCGGCCGACCGCGTTTCGGTAGCCAGCTTCCAGCACGCCGCTTTTCTCGGCGAGGGTTTCGCCAAGACGCTGGAACAACTGCGCCCGCACGTATCGTTCCATGCCGGCGGCGACGGCGCTTACATCGACATGCTGCTCGACTCCAGCCGCAACAGCTGCGTGGTGCTGCTGGACATGCGCCGCTACTTCAAGCAATTCCGCCTGCTCGCCGAAGCCGTCATCGCCCGCGGCATTCCCTTGGTGATGATCACCGACACCGATTGCTACTGGGCGCGCGACCTCACCCCGCACGTGCTGATGATCCAACCCAGCTGGGTGTGGCACACCTACAGCGCCTACACCACCCTGTTCAGCCTGATCGCCACCTCGTTCGTGCAGGAGCGGGGCGAGGAGGTGATGGAGCGGCTGGGCGACGTCAACGAGTTGCGGCAGAAGCTGGTGGGCTATATGGGCGCGGGGGTGCGGGAATCTTCGGCCGGCAGCGGACATCGTGCGGGTGCAGGCAAACGCAGAGATTCCAAATAACCCGCAGGCTGCAATGAAACCGCGGCAAGGTGCCCAAGCAAGCCGGGCTTGCCATTTTCACCTCATATGCCGCACGCATTGATATAAATCAAACGCGCCCAAGCGCTACAGCATAGCGTCATCCCAGCTTCGTACATCGCCACGGCTGAGGGGGCATCGTGCATTCCACCTTGATGGTCATTCTGGAACTGGGCCGCGACAACGCACGCCTGCTTGGCGTAGCCGGCGATATCGCCGAGCGCCTTGGCACCGATGTCATGGGCGTTGCTGCGTGCGAGCCGCTGAAAATCGTCTACGCCTCCGGCAATCTGCCCGGCGGCATCGTGGAAATGGACGATGCCGAGATCAAGCTGCATGTTGAGGAAGCCGAACGCCAGTTCCTCGGCATCCTGGGACAACGCGGCACACGCGGCCTGACCTGGCGGGCAAGCATCACCGATTGGGCATCGAAGTTCGTGCTCAAGCAGATCCGTTGCGCGGATGTCATCCTCATGCATCAGCGCGGCGACAACGATGCGTTCGAGCAGCTGCGCTATGCCAGCACCAACGACGTCGTGATGGAAGCTGGGCGCCCCGTGATCGTTCTACCGGCACAGGTCGAAACACTGCACCCCAAGCACATCCTAATCGGCTGGCAAGACACCCGCGAAGCACGCCGTGCCGTGATAGACGCCATGCCGCTGCTGAAACGCGCCGAGCGCGTCACCGTGCTGGAGATTGCCAACCAAGGCGCCCTGAAGGAAGCAGGCGCGAACGTCGAAGACCTGGCCTACTGGCTCCATCGCCACGATGTTCCGGCGCATGGCCAGACCGTACCGGCCATCGACAAGCATGCGACGGAGCAACTGCGCAGCATCGCTACGCGGCAAGCGGTCGACTTGATCGTGGTGGGCGCCTACGGTCACAGCCGCTTCCGGCAATGGGCGTTCGGCGGCGTAACGAAGGACCTGCTGCTGCACTCGACCATTCCGGTGCTGATGTCGCACTGAGATTTCCGCGCCGCTCATCCCATGGGCGCATGGTGAAAACGAATCGCCCATGGCGGGTTGGTTCAAGGCAACACTGCCGCCCGAACACGCTGGGTTGCGCTGCGCCAACCCAGCCTATGCATGGCCGTCACTACCGCGATTGCGCACTGCTGTGCGGGGAAATTTTTCGGAAGCCCTGCCGGCAACAAGATGCTCGCGCAATGTTCCATTTCACGCCAAGCAGCTTTCGGGCTTGAGCCATCCGCAACGCCATGACACGATCGGGCCGATGACCACCAAGCCCGCCACCGCCACGCATCTGCGCGATCTTGCGCGGTTGCGCCGCGTTCGCGACCGGATCGATCGGGAGTACACGCAGCCGCTGGATGTGGAAGCGCTGGCGCGCGGCGTGCATATGTCGGCCGGGCACCTCAGCCGGCAGTTCCGGGCTGCCTACGGTGAATCGCCCTACAGCTATCTGATGACGCGGCGCATCGAGCGAGCCATGGCGTTGCTGCGCCGGGGCGATCTCAGCGTTACCGATGTCTGTTTCGCGGTCGGCTGCGCATCGCTGGGCACCTTCGCCACGCGGTTCACCGAGCTGGTCGGTATGCCGCCTGGCGCGTACCGGCGCCAGCAGGCGCACGCAACCGTGGGCATGCTTTCGTGCGTGGCCAGGCAGGTGACACGACCGATCAGGAATCGAGAAGCGCCGGTCGCGGAGCCGAAACTAGACTGATCCCCATGGACCTCACCACCACCGAGAGAGCAATCACCATGGATATCACCATCCACTCCAGCTTCCTGCCGCAGAACGATCCGGACGCCGCCCTGGCCTTCTATCGCGACACCCTCGGCTTTGAGGTGCGCAACGACGTGGGCTACGGCGGCAAGCGCTGGATCACGGTAGGGCCGGCGGCCCAGCCCGGCACATCGATCGTGCTGTATCCGCCGGAAGCCAGCCCAGGGATCACCGACGACGAGCGCAGGACCATCGCCGAAATGATGGCCAAGGGCAGCTTCGGTATCGTGCTGCTGGCAACCAAGGACCTGGACGGCACCTTTGAACAGCTGCAGACCCGCGACGTGGACATCGTGCAGGAGCCGACCGACCAGCCGTACGGGATTCGCGACTGCGCCATTCGCGACCCTGCCGGCAACATGATCCGTATCCAGCAATTGCGCTAAGCGTTTATCGATCAACCCGAAGCGCGCGCCATCGCCCTGCAAGCGACATCCCGGCATTGGGCTGGGATGTCACCCGGCCTGTTTCTGCCCCGCGCATAATCTGGGTGTGCAATTCGGCGTGAAGCTGCCTACCGGCAACTACGGCGGAGAAACCGCGGATGGCCCCCTGGCGGGTCACCCCGTGACATTCCGCAACGGCCTCGGTCTGGGGCAGTCGCTCGATACGGATCTGCAGGCCGGCACGGGCAGCGCCGACCTGATCGCCGGGGCGTATTACTCCCAGCCGGTCAGCCAGAATTTCGACGCCTTCGCCAATGCGCAATTCCACGCAGCCGTGAAGGAAAACCTCGATCGCCCCGGCGCCGATTATCGCCCCGGCAACCTCATACGCCAGCGCACATGCAGAAGACGGCCTGGCCGTGCTCGGCTTCAGCCTCGACGAACCGGACAACCTCGATCAAGTGCGCAAGGTGGCCGGCACACTGAGCTTTCCGGTGGGCCTGCTTGGCGATTCGCACGTGCCCGGCTACGGACGCATCTGGCATCTGCCGGTGAGCTTCATCATCGATTGCGACGGCAAGCTGGTCGACGATGGATGGAAGGATAAATCGCCTGCGCTGACGCATCAGCAATTGAATCAGGTGGTAACGCCATTGCTAAGCCATGTGCATTGAGGATGCCACGGCGGCTTGACGATGGAAGGGCGGCCGACGCCGCCCTTCTCTATCTCACGTAGTAGTGCCGCCCTGCGCCGTCGAAGCTGCCGGATCGCATGCAGCAGTTCTTGAAACAACCTCGCAGAGCCGCACGGGCATGGATCGTTGCGGCCCAGTTTCTCGAAATAATTCCTTGTTGCCGTGAACGACGCGGTTGCCTTTCTTGACCCGTTGTTCGGAGGGATAGCCCTTGCGGCGTTTGCTACTGCGCTCGAAAGCTGAAATTGTTGGATGACATGGCACATCTCCTTTGTGTTGTTGAGGCGATACTTCGCAGCGGTACCGAGGGATCCTTTACCGTCATAAGGACAATCGCAAGCAATATCTTCCTCATGACGATTCCCGTTTTGACAGGCCGCCATTCGCAAGTGTAGATGAAGTCGCCTTACGGCCGGCATCGACCTTAGCCCGGTGCTGACATGGGCAGGGCCGCTGCATTACATGTCGCCCGCGAGATGGAGATCGTGCAGGAACCGACCGACCCGCCGTGCGGCATGCGCGACTGCGCCAGGTGCGGCACACCGCCTCCAAGGGTGTGCCGCGGTAATGATCATGCGGACCCTGGCGCCTTACCTGCGCAAGTCATACCGAAGCATGGCTGCACATTCGTTGAGAAAGTGGATGGCCACCAGCAAGCTGGAATAGGTCGTCGTCGGCAACGGCCACGAAAGTGGCTGCACCGCTTCGCCATCCGCCCAGGCTTCGCCGTAGGCATCGCTGTCAGCGAGTAGGCATGTGATGACAAGCTTCACATGCTCGATGCCAGCGATGGCGGAGACGATTTCCAGTTGCGTTTTCTCAACGTCGCCCACACCGTCCGGCGGCGCGCCAGGAATGTGGGTGAACGGATAATCGGGGAGCCCCGACTGGCGTGCGGGTGCCGTATGATCTGGCTCAGCCATATCAACTAGTCCTCTTAGTTGGGTGGTTAGCGGAGCGTGGGAGTTGGTAGCTCTCACGTTCCGCGCTTCTCACAGCATTGCTGCCATGGCCATCGATGTCGCTGCACAAGAGAGCATCGGTGGCGAGCCGAACGTAGCAAGTCGGCGTGATCGCGTATGTAGGCGGTTGCCGTTTTGTGATTGACGAAGCGGCGCGATTTGAAATGCATAAGGGCACTTCTATAAATTGCCCTCATAGCGAAGCGGGCATCTGGATCATCGCGAAAAACGGTTCCCTCCCCCGCGAAGCAGGGGAGGGAGTGCATCATGGCGAGAATCAAGTTGTACCGACTTGTCACGCTGTTGGACGAGTAGTGGGCGATTTACAGAAGTGCCCATAAGGACGACCGAAGGGCAGCGCTCCTGGCGCGGAGCAAATATCACCCCGCCCCGATCGCCTTCACAATCTTGTCCAGATCGGCATCACTCACCGGATTGTGCACAACCATGGTCAGGTCAGGCCGGCCATCCACCGCAAAGGTGGAATGCTCGAAAGCAAACGGCCCAAACACCGGATGATTGATGTGCTTGATCCGCTCGTGATGGGCGTGAACATGCGTGTCGCGCCACATCCGCGCAAAATCCTCGCTGCGGCGGCATAGCTCATCGACCAGCTCGCCCACCGCCGAAGCCGCCCCTGCACGCACGACATCCGCGCGAAACGCACCCACCACATAGCGCGCCACGCTTTCCCAATCGTATTGCGCCGCGCGTATGCGCGGGTCGAGAAAAATGTGTTTCAGCACATTGCGGTTTTCCGGCGCAAGCGAAGCATAGTCGACCAGCATGGCCGTCGCTGCCTTGTTCCATGCCACTACATCCCAGGTTGCCGTGCGGATCAGGGCCGGGCTGGGATTGAGCCGGTCGAGCACGCGCTGCAGCCGCGGCGTAATCGCATCGCGCTGCTCGTAGCGCACCTCGGGCGGGCGGCCAAGGCCAAGCATGAAAATGTGTTCGCGCTCCGGCTGCGTCAGCATCAATGCCTCGGCAATGCGCTCCAGCACCTCGGCCGACGGCGCACCGCCGCGCCCTTGTTCCAGCCAGGTGTACCAGGCGGTGCTGATGTGGGCGCGTTGTGCGACCTCCTCCCGGCGCAGGCCCGGCGTGCGGCGACGCGCAGACGCAAAGCCGAAGGCCGCCGGGTCCAGCTTGCTGCGGCGATCTTTCAGGTAACTCCCGAGCCGATTGGGGCGCGCTTGTTCGCTCATCCTGTTAGTCATTATCACACGATGAAATCACTACTTTTCTACGATAAGTCTACGCGCCATGTTAGCGCCACTGACATGCGGAGATCGTTTCATGCGCGTATTCATTACAGGTGCGAGTGGCTGGGTCGGCTCGGCCGTGGTCAAGGAGCTGCTGGCAGCCGGGCATCATGTGTTGGGCCTGGTGCGATCCGAAGCCGGTGCAAAGAAGGTTGCCGAATTGGGCGCCGAAGTGCTGCATGGCACGCTCGACGATCTGGCGGTGTTGCAGCAAGCAGCAGCACAAGCGGACGGCGTGATCCACACCGCGTTCAACCACGACTTCTCCAAGATCGTGGCCAGCTCCGAGCAGGAACGCCGCGCCATCGAGGCCATCGGCGGCGTACTGGAAGGTTCGCAGCGCCCCTTTGTGGTGACATCCGGCGTGGCCTTGCTGGCACCCGGCCGGGTGACGAGCGAAGACGATGCAACGCGCCCACCGCTCGCATCCTTCCCGCGCTCACCGGAAACCGCTGCCTTTGCCTTTGCAGCGCGCGGCGTGCGCACCGCGGCGATCCGCCTTGCACCCACCGTCCACGGCATCGGCGACAACGGTTTCGTGCCGCGCCTGGTGCAACTTGCACGGCAAACAGGCGTCTCCGCCTATGTGGACGAAGGCCGCAACCGCTGGCCGGCCGTGCATTGCCTGGATGCCGCACACCTGTATCGCCTGGCGCTGGAAAACGACGCCGCGCAAGGACCCTTCCACGCCATTGCCGAAGAAGGCGTGCCAGTCAGGCAGATCGCCGAAGCGATTGGCCGCGGCCTGAACATCCCGGTGGTTTCCCTATCCGGCGACAAGGTGGCCGAGCATTTCGGCTGGTTCGCAAACTTCGCCGCCATCGACTGCCCCAGCTCCAGCCCACGCTCGCGCAACCTGCTGGGATGGCAACCCGAACAGCCGACGCTGCTGGAAGACATGGACAAGGCGGCGTATTTCGAGGCGCACAACAGATAACACGTAACCCCATCGCCGTCATTCCCGCGAAAGCGGGAATCCACCCAACTTTTTGCTTCGGAGCAAGATGGATTCCCGCTTTCGCGGGAATGACGTCAAGCAAAAATGGGGCGCGGCGTTGAATTCGAGTCACTTGCCGAGCAAGAGCGCGTAGGCTGGGATGAAATCCCAGCATCGCCGGAAACGTGATGAACAACATGGGAGCACCGGCGTCGGCGTTGACCATGCCCGATGCGAGTAGCGCGGTGGCTCCCAATGCCGTGGATCTTGTACGGCGCATCTTAATCCCCTGCTGGTATGGTCCCTTGAAGCTTCCGAGAGCTGGGATTGTCATCCCACCCTACGCCTAATGCTCCGAACTTAACGTTCGCCGCAAGGTATTTCCGCCCAGACGTCATTCCGGCGAAGGTCGGAATCCATCGCAAATACAGGCATGGATTCCGGCCTTCGCCGGAATGACGACCGCATTGAATGGCATTGATACGCACCTTAAGTTCGGAGCATTGAGCCTACGCCCTGTTCTGATTGAGCTTATGACCGCCTCTGGCGTCGGACGGCGCTTTCAACAAAAAATATCCAGAAAGCAGCGCTACCAACCACGAGAGCACTAAGCAGCCATTTCCCTACGATCCGGGAAGTGGGTTCCGGCGTCATTGAGTAGGGAAAGTATTCATAGGAAGGCGACCAGATCGCCATCAGCGCCATCCCACCGAAAACGACGGCCAGCAGAAGCACGATTACCCATCCAAACAGGCGCTTTCTTTGTATGCGATCGACGCGCGGCGCTTGCTCCTCATCCGCATCCTCCATGTCATAACCGCCCTCGATGCGAGCATTCATGACATCGAGCGCCATCGCCAGATGCTCCCTGCGCACAAACACGCGAACGCCACCGAAAGCTTGAAACCACAGCAGGTTGGTTTGCGTGACGTTCGCGCCCGACAAATGCGCGTCCACACCTTCGGCCTGCAAGCGGCCAAGTAAAATCTGTGCATCCAGCGGTGAAAGACCGCCCACCAATTGCCGGAACCCGTCCGGTATTTCGAGGCCGGCATCGCCCGTATCCCCGGCTTGATCCGACAGCCCAGGGCGCAGGCCTCTCCGATTCAGCTCCGCCATCAACAGCGCCAGCGAGCCTTCGTCGAGCTGCCCCGAAGCGAAATGCGCTTGCAGTTCTTTGTCAGACATCCTGGCGTATTGACGCACCAGATCGCTTTCCATATTCGTCCTTTGCACCCTATATGGCGGCCGCTTTCGCTACGGAACGTAGCGAGAAGCCATTATCTCGCTGATTGGAAGAGGTTCCGCAGATCCATGCTGGCCGGCACTTCGACACGGCGTTGCATATCCCGCACTTCCGACCATTGCTTTCCGTTATGAACCTGCACTTTTTCCTCTATCAGCTGCACGCGACATTTGGGGCAGCCATGCAGGATGGTATCGATGGTCATTGCCCCCTTGCCTGGTTTGGATACCTTCGACTGCGCTCGCAGTAACGAAGCAAATTCAGCGCTGTCAAAGGGATGACGGAATACCTGGTTGTAGTACTGTAGGGCGCTGTCGGTATTTGCATACGACCGTGAACGCTTGGACAACTTCCGGAAATAGACGTCGCAAGCCGAACAGAACGGCTTCGCACGCAGGAAGCCCCATACCATCAGACCGCCCAGGAGAAAACCCACGAAATAAATAGCCGCCACGCCATAACCGACAGAGCCAAGCTCATTGGGCTCTTCATGCATGTCCGCCCCGACGCCCAACTGCAAGTGCGCCTTGGTAAACAAGATATCCAGATAACGTCCAAACGAAACCACGTCGGCAACGTGCTGACCATCCGCCAGCACCAAGGTAACGTAACCCAGATAGTAAATAAGGAGCTGTGTCAGTCCGGCATTGACGACCATCTCCAACAACAACCATGCATCGGGACGCTTGTTCAAGCGCACGCTGCCGAAGTAATACCCCGACGCCGCCAATCCACCTGCGGCAATCGCACCTATAGGCAGCAAGCCCCATACGCTAAACGTGTAGAGGTCCTCGCCCCATGCTTTGGACGCAAACACAAAGACGAGGGCCGTTATGACGGACGTAGCAAGACCGCAGGCTGCAATAGCCAATGAACGAACAATGCTGCTCATTTTCCTTCCCCTGTTCCCTGTCGAATCGAACAACCACCTTTCGGTGCCCCGTGTTGCATGGCGCCCTCGACACGCTGCGCCACTTCCGAAAGCCGGGATTGTCATCCCAGCCTACGGGCTAGCCTTAGCTCCCCGCCGCGCCATTATTCCCGCGGAGGCTTTACTTGCGCTTTTTATAATTTCGCCGTCGTGCGAAGCACGCCGGGCAAATCCCCGTGTGCTTCGCACGCGCAGTTGTCAACGCCTTATGGCGGCGACGCCCCAAGCAAGCCCACCTTATAGCCCGCCTCACGCAACCGGCCTGTGGCCTTCATGCTCAGCACCACCAGAATCACCAGGTTCACCAGTGGAATGAAGCTGCCAATAACCAGCAGAACCTTGGCGCCGGTGGAATATTCAAAGCCTCCGCAAAGACGGAGAATGCCGATAAGCGACATCACGATCGCCACCAGGCTGGCTGCCAATGCCAACCCTCCAGATGAACGCTGGAGCGAGATGCTTACGACGTTCAAGAGGATCGAATAGATGATCAGCTTCTGACCGCTGGCAATCTGCTGCAGATCGGCGCTGTCCGACGGACGATCGTCAACCTCGGAATGTGGTGTTTCGTACGGATTGTTGCTGCTCATGCTTCCCCCTATCAGCGTGAAGACAACCTGCCGGTGTTGCGCGGCAAAGTGTCTGAAAAACAGCCCCTAAGCGATGGCTGCGACCCTGCATCTATGCCTCCGGCGACGACACCTCGCTGCCGAGCTCTTCACGGCGCAGGCGCATATACATCATGCCCATCAACCCCAACGCCATGGCTCGCCAAACGATATGCACAAGCAACGCCTTGTGAGCCGGCGTTCCCACGGAAACGTGCAAAAACAGATAAAAATTCAAAGGAAGCACTAGCAACTGGTAGATGCCAAGAACCCAAAGCGGTCCACGACTTGGCTTCGCGGCCAGCCAGATCAGGCCCGTCAGCAGCCACAGTACATCCAGTGCATTTGCACCTACGGTCTTGGTCGTGATCATGCCAATGACAAACCAGAGCAAATGTCCCGCCTGTACGCTTAGCGCCGGCAGAGCGATACGCCTGTCCTCGGGCAGAAGCTTCCATGCGGCAAAAAAAACGGCACCCGTCCCGACAAGTGGGATCATTAGATTGGCACCAGAATAGGCCCCCAATCCCCAGCCAATAACCGCCCCTACCACTGAACCAATTTTCAGGGTGGTACTAGGTGTACTGTCCCTTGTTCCACCAATCGTGGATGCGTGCTTTGCACGCTGAAAATCGCTTGGATTCATTTTCTCTCCCCTGTTCCCTGTCGATTCCATCTTTCGGTGCCCCGTGTTGCATGGCGCCCTCGACTCGCTCCGCCACTCACTGCATTCTAAGCCGCAAATATGTCGGCAAGCCTAGTGCAAGCAATGATTCAGCCAACAGATGTTTCGCGAAAGACCATCCCCGACACACCGTGCTCTGCAAGCCGCTCCTCCAGCACAGTTTTCCCCGCATCATTAATGCAAAAGAGCGCCACTGAGATCGAAGCGCTTCGCCAGCTCCTTGCTGCGGTCGGAATCGCTTTCGTCATCGTCGGCCGCGAAAAGCATTGCCGCCTTGTCGATCAAGCTCGTCGTTATTTCCCAAAGGCTCATATTGGATGGCTCGGTTAACACGGAAAGACGCCATTTATGATTTGGCCCTTGATGGAACTGCTGCGCGCCTAACAGACAGATATCGTCAATCGAAATCGTAGACCGTTACAGCTATTCCATGACTAATAAGAGTTTCCTTGATGATCGGCTCTATGTCTTCCCACCTGCCGCCCGCCAATCCACAGCCTATCCTTGGCATGTGTACCGTCGCTGCTGCTTCCATCGCATGCATAGCAATGGCGCTCAACCCTTTCCTAATGGCCTCGTAGCGGATAGGCGGTGCATGCTGCCCACGGCGAGCAACGCCGTGCTGGCCGATCAGATTGGCCACTTCAAGCCCGGGCTCGACTGGCACAAACTGGACCTCACCCAAAGAAGGCACCGAACCGCCGGAAAATGCTGACCGATAAGCAAGCTCCGGTGTCTTCCAGCGCTTACTTATCGCCATGACGAAACCCTTCCCCCATTTGCCCTCGTCGTTGCAGACGTGAGCGATGATTGATCTTGCCCCTGGTTCACGGACACGTAGTTAAGCGACATACCGTAGCTCGAACTCTGCAGGGCTGAGATAGCCCAGGGTCGAGTGAAGCCGTTGGCGATTGTAGTAAACCTCGATGTATTCGAATACGTGCGCTTTGGC
>NZ_DATJMN010000229.1:0-5864 GCF_035508675.1 Dyella sp. | reverse complement strand
CCGCGAAAGCGGGGATCCATCTGTCCTGGTGCATCCATTGAAAATGGCTTCCCGCTTTCGCGAAGATGACTGCCGCTGAGGCGGAGACGTGTTTCATGGCGGCCTACGATGGATGTATCGCCCCATCGTTGTCGCGCAAATGGCCACCATGGCGATGATTCACCACCGCCATGATCTCCGCCGCGACGGCCAATGCAATCTCCTCTGGCGTTTCCGAGCCGATGTCCAAGCCAGCCGGCGCATGTACGTGCAAACCATCAAGTGCAGGGCTGCTGCGCATGCGCGCCACGCGCTCGCGTGAACCCAGCGCACCGATATACGCCACCGGCGCGTTGCGCAAAGCACCAAGATAGGCGATGTCCTGTTCCAGGTTGTGCGTCATCACCACTACCGAACTGTGTGCATCCAGCGCCACGGCGTCGATCAGTCGCTGCGGTGTGGCGCAGACAGTGTGCAAGCCCGCCGGCAGATGCGCGGCACGCAGGCGGACAGGGTCGTCATCCACCAGCGTGGTATGCCACCCCAACGCGCTGGCCAAGGGCAACAAGGCGCGCGCCGCGGCGCTGCTGCCGATCACCACCAAGGCGTGCGGCGGCGCGATCGCTTCCACCAGCACCTCGGCCGTGCCGTGCGCAGCGGCAAAGCTCAAGATGCGTGCGCGCCGCGATGCGACATCCGGCGCCTGCGACATGATGGCGTGTACCAGCGCCGTGTCGTCGATGGCGTCGTAAGCCACGCCGCTTGCATGCCATACCAGCCTGCGCGGCAATACTGTTTTGCCATCGGCGGCAAACAGCGTGGCCATGTGCAGGGGACGCCGCTCGTCGAGGCAGCGCGAAAGCGCATCGATGAAATCGGTATCGTGGATCGCCCGCAGCGGTTCGATCAGCACTTCCAGTTCGCCGCCGCAACCCATTTCCATCAGTACGTCCAGCCCTGAGTCCGCGTTGTAGCCGACCAGCCGTGGTTCGCCGCTATCGATGACTTCCAGGGCGCGCGCCACGATATCGCGCTGTGGACAGCCCCCGGAAAGTTCGCACACCACCTGGCCATCGCCTAATACCAGCATGCGCGTGCCGGGACGGCGAAAGGTGGAGCCGCGTGTTCGCGTCAGCGTGGCAAGCGCCGCTTTCGGCGCAGCTTCGCGATGCAGATCGCGCAATGCTGCCATCAAGGTGGTCAGTTCGTAAGCCGAATTCATCTTCAGGATGCTCTGATTAATCCACCGCAGGCCGCAGCGACCCTGTGAGTCCGCATAGCTTCGGTCCGTCGTCTCGACAGACCACCAGTCTGTCTTCGCCAATGGCCCTGTGCTCTGCGAACGCACAGGGCCGCTGCGACCTACGCTGAATTAATCAGAGCATCCTTTACTGTCGACAAACAATAGGAGCAGAATCGATGACCGTGATGGTGTCACGGCTTTGCCGCTCACGCCATCCTGCATGGGGTTTGCGAGCACTTCATGGTTGGTATTGCGTCGTGTGCCATGAATGCGGGCGAGCTTTAGGCAAATGCCCGCAGTTTCAGACAATGCACGCGGTGCCTGACATGGTACGGAGGCTTACATGGTGTCCTTGTCCGTCAACGGTCAGTCGTATCCGGTCGACGTCCCCGATGACATGCCGCTGCTGTGGGTGTTGCGCGATGTCATCGGCCTGACCGGCACCAAGTTCGGTTGCGGTATCGCACAATGCGGTGCATGCACCGTGCATCTGGATGGCCAGGCGGTGCGCTCGTGCGTGCTGCCGGTAGGCGCCATCGGTGATCGCGCCATCACCACCATCGAGGCCGTCGGCAACACGCCGGCCGGGCAGAAGATCCAGCAGGCATGGCTGGACGTGGACGTGGTGCAATGCGGTTATTGCCAGTCCGGCCAGATCATGGCGGCGGCAGCGCTGTTGGCGCATACGCCCAATCCGTCCGACGCCGACATCGATGCGGCCATGTCCGGCAACCTTTGCCGCTGCGCCACCTATGTGCGCATTCGCGCGGCGATCAAGCAGGCCGCCACCGGCAAGCTGGAGATTCTGCAGACGATCGGCAGCGCGCCGGAAGGGGCTGCATCATGAACATCGAACCCGTCATGCCGGAGCAAGCCGAAGCCGTCGACCTGCAACGCCGGAAGGTGCTGAAATCCAGCGGTCTGGCGATCGCTTTCCTGTGGCTGGGCGGCACCGGCGCCGCCTCGGCGATGATCAGCGCGCGCCGCCAGCCGGGCGATACCGCCGCCGCGATGGCGGACGGCAATCCACCTTTCGCACCCAACGCCTTCATCCGCATCGACAGCGAAGGCCCGGTGCGCCTGGTGATGCCTAGCGCGGAAATGGGGCAGGGCATCTACACGGGTTGCTGCATGCTGCTGGCCGAAGAACTCGGTGTGGGCATGGACCAGATCAAGGTGGAGCATTCGCCGCCCAGCGACGAGCTGTACGGCATTCCCGCGCTGGGCGGGCAGATCACCGGCGGTTCCACCAGCACGCGCGCCACCTGGACGGTATTGCGCGAAGCCGGCGCGGTAGCGCGCAGCATGCTGCTGAGCGCGGCGGGAATACAGTGGCATGTCGACCCTGCCACCTGCACGGTGGAGCGCGGTGTGGTGCATCACCCGGCATCCGGGCGCAGCGCCACTTTCAATCAATTGGCCGTCACCGCGGGCAAGCTGCCGATGCCGGACAAGGTGCAGCTCACCGATCCCAAGGATTACAAGCTGATCGGCAAGCCAATCAGGCGCGTGGATGCCGCGGACAAAGTGAAAGGTGCTACGCAATTCGGCATCGACGTGCGCGTGCCGGGCATGAAGATCGCCACCGTCATGGCGTGTCCCACCTTCAACGGCAAGCTGGTTTCGGTCGACGACAAGGCCGCACGCAAAGTGCCGGGCGTGGTCGACGTCTTGCGCCTGGACAACGCCGTCGCCGTGGTGGGCGAGCATTTCTGGGCGGCCAGGCAAGGCTTGCAGGCGCTGGTGATCGAATGGAACCTCGGCGAGAACGCCAATCTCACCACGCAGCAATTGCAGGATGCCATCGCCGACACCGCGCGCACCGGCAAAGGCGTCGTGGCGCGCGATGATGGTGAGCGCCCGCAAGGCACGCTGGTGCAATCGGAATACCAGTCGCCGATGCTTGCGCACGCGACGATGGAACCGATGAATTGCACCGTGCACGTCACCCCCGATCAATGCGAGGTGTGGACGGGCACGCAGGTGGCCATGCGCGCCGCCCAGGAAGCGGCAAGGATCACCGGCCTGCCGATCGAGAAAATCGTGCTGCACAACCAGTATCTGGGCGGCGGCTTCGGGCGTCGCCTGGAAACCGACTGGGTCGAGCAGGCGGTGGCGTTCGCCAAGCAGGTGCCGTATCCGCTGAAAGTGGTGTGGACGCGCGAGGAAGACATTCGTCACGACCGCATGCGTCCGATGTATCACGACCTTATCTCGGCGGTGCTCGATGCCGATGGTCGTCCCGTCTGGTATGGCTACCGCACCAGCGGTGGCTCCGTGCTCGCGCGTTTCGCACCTGGCGCCATGGGCAAGAACGGCATGGATAGCGACGCCGTGGAATGCGTGGTGGAGCTGCCGTACGACATTCCCAAGGGGCACGTGGAATGGATACGCCACGACATGCCGCCGGGCATCGTTGTCGGCTGGTGGCGCGGCGTGGGTCCCACGCACAACCTGTTCGTGGTGGAAAGCTTCATGGACGAACTGGCGCAGCATGCCAAGAAGGACCCGCTCGAATACCGCCGCGCGCTGCTGCAGAAGAATGCGCGTGCGCTTGGCGTGTTGAATCTGGCCGCGGAGAAAATCGGCTGGAGCCAAGCCTTGCCGCCACGCGTCGGTCGCGGCATTGCGCTGGCGGAGCCGTTCGGCAGCCATGTCTGCGCCATCGTCGAAACCGAAGTCACCCCGCAGGGCGAAGTGCGCTTGCGCAAAGTCGTCGTGGCGGTCGACGTCGGCATTGCCGTCAATACCAGTTCCATCGAAGCGCAAGTGCAAGGCGGTGTGCTGTTCGGGCTCAGTGCAGCGTTGTACAGCGAACTCACGTTCAAGAACGGTGCGGTCGAGCAGGGCAACTTCAACGACTACCGCGTGCTGCGCATCAACGAAACGCCGGTGGTGGAAGTGCATCGCGTGGTCAACGCCGAACCGCCGGGCGGCCTGGGTGAAGTCGGCACCGCCATCGCGGCGCCTGCGCTCGCCAATGCCATCTTTGCAGCCACCGGCGTGCGTCTTTACAAGCTGCCGGTGGATCGCTCGCTGCTGGCGCAAAATCCTGATGCACTCAAATCCGTCGTATCAGTCGCCACGCAGGAGAGGAGGGACATCGCATGAGACGCTTGCTGCTCACGATCGTGATCCTGCTGCTGGTGGGTACGGGCGTGTATCTGTATTTGAACCGCTCCGATACGTCCGCCGGCACCTCGCCGGCGCTGGCCGGCGCGCCGACCACGGCCGCAGTGCTTGCGCGCGGTGAATACCTCACCAAGGCCGCCGACTGCGCCGCCTGCCATACCGTGCCGGGCTCCGGCAAAGCCTTTGCCGGCGGCGTGCCGTTCCGCCTGCCGTTCGGCACCCTGTACTCATCCAACATCACCGCGGATGAAACCGACGGCATCGGCAGTTGGAGCGACGACGAGTTCGTGCGTGCGCTGCACGACGGCATCGGCAAGCACGGCGAGCATCTGTATCCGGCGTTTCCGTATACCTCCTACACGCAGCTGAGCCGCGACGACGTGCTGGCGATCAAGGCTTATCTTTTCAGCCTGCCCAAGGTTGCACAGCCGAATCGCAAAAACGAGCTTTCCTTCCCGTACAACCAGCGCTGGACGCTTGGCTTCTGGAATGCTGCGTTTTTCAAGAGCCAGCGCTTCCAGCCGGATGCTTCGCAATCCCCGCAGTGGAACAGCGGTAAATACCTGGCCACTGCGCTGGGGCATTGCGCGGAATGCCACACGCCGCGCAACTTCGCCTTTGCGCTGGACCGCAAGCAGGATCTGTCCGGCGCGGTGCTGCAAGGCTGGCGCGCCTACAACATCACCGCCGATCCCGTGCATGGCATCGACGCGTGGAGCGATGGCGAGCTTGCCAGCTACCTCAGCACGGGACATGCCGACGGCCATGGCTCGGCCTCCGGCCCGATGGCCGAGGCGGTGGAAAACAGCCTGCGCTTCCTGCAGCCCGCCGATACCGGCGCATTGATCGCCTACCTGCGCAGCGTGCCGGCGCGCGCCGGCAAGGACCCGATTGCCGTCGATCCAAAACCTGCCCCTGCCTTGGCTTCCAGCGATTACGCGCCCGGCGGCGACGCGCACGCGGACACCCAGGGCTTGAAACTGTTCGAAGGCGCCTGCGCCAGTTGCCACCAGTGGAACGGCAAAGGCCAGCAGACGCCGTATGCGTCCTTGCTTGGTTCACGTGGCGTGAACGACGTGCGCGGCACCAATGTCACGCAGATCCTGCTGCATGGCTCCAGCCTGCACGGTGATGGTGCCAGCGTGTTCATGCCGAGCTTCGGCGATGCGTATTCGAATACGGAATTGGCGGCGCTCAGCAATTACGTGATCGGGCATTTCGGCAACAAGCAGGGCACGGTCACGCCGGACGACGTGGCGGAGCGACGCAAGCAGCTCTAGCTTGTGCCGGGCTCCGTAGGCTGGGATGCAATCCCAGCCTCGCCATGCCAATCCATGCTGGGATTTCATCCCAGGCTACGGCCATAACCGAGCCCGCCAGCCGCATCTTCACTTCGGCCTGCGATGCCTTGTTGGACCATGCTCCGCCTGTCTCATGGTGGATGCTTCCGGCAAGCGCGTATGCAACTCAGCGTCACTTCGGTACGGGACGGCTTGGTAGCGGAACAGGA
>NZ_DATJMN010000228.1:0-3983 GCF_035508675.1 Dyella sp. | reverse complement strand
TTGTATAGCTTGCCATTGCTTTTGCTATTCCCATGCTTCGCCCACGCCGGCGACGTACCCGGCACCTATGCGAAGTATCAATGGAGTTCCTCAGTTACCGGACTAACTTCGGTGGACTATGACATCAACGTGCAGGCCGATCCGGGTTATCGCGCGAACGTGCGCTTCGCCGACCATTTCCGCCTGGTCGGTAGCAGCAACGGCGGCTATGTCGGTATGGAGGACAACAGCCGCCTCGGCCCCAACTTCGTGTTTACAATACACGGCGCAACGCAATATGAACCCGGCGATCCCGGCAGCAGCTGCGTTGTTTACAGCGGCGAAAATCCTCGCGTTACCTGCCGCATACCTATGTGGTCCACAGTCACTGACTATCAATTCCACGTTGCCTATGAAGGCGGCCAGTGGCTGAGCGTTACGGTTACCGATCTCTACAATCCCAGTTTGTCCTTAAAGCTAGGCAGCATTCTCACTGACGCCACCAGTCTTTCACCGCAGGGCATGGTGAGTCGGACGACATATCTTGAAAGGCGCTCGCCCAATGCGAACTGCTACAACCAGCCCTTCAGTGATGTGATATTCGACGCACCCAGCAGCAACGGAGTCCAAGCCACTGTTTCAGGCACCGGGACCAACACAACATGCAGCAACTTCAGCGAAGTCCTGAACGGTGAACAGTTCAACGCCTTGGGCAATTTGCTGCGCGGTTTGTACCAGGGCGACGATAACCTTTGCGTGGATGCGGGGGATGGCCAAACCAACGTGCCGGCTACCACCCAGAGTTGCAACAAAAAGAAGGAAGCCCAAGCATGGGTGCTCGGCAGTGATGGCACCATGCGGCTGCAGAGCAATCTTTGCCTGGACGTAGCCAATCCCGACTCGCCATCAGGCGCGGCGGTGATTGTGGACCAATGCACGAGCAGCGCCAGTCAGCAATGGTCGATCGGGGGCGCCCGCAATCTTCTACTTAGCAATCTCGGCGGCGGTCAGTATTGCCTGACGGAGGGGGCTGCCGGTACACAGTTGACGATACAGGAATGCACGGGAGACACGGGTCAGAATTGGTCCATGCCGGTGTTGCCGGTGCTACCGTAGACATGGTTCTGATGTGATCGATTGCGCGACGGAAGCGAGGCTGGAAGATGGACCTTTTCTTGCAGTTGCTGGATATGGCGATTCGCATTAATAAAGAGCCGTTCGTCATCCCCGCGAAGGCCAGAATCCATTTCCAATCAGAATGGATCCCGGCCTTCGTCTACTGCTGTCTGGGGATTTGGTTGATGGTGCACGCGGCCGAATGGGTATCGCGGACGCGAGCCAAATACTGGCCCGCGTCCATCAATCGTTTCCTGACGACCACGCGATTAGAGGAAAAGCAAAAAGTTTTCTCACGCCATGCCCTGGCGCCATGTCATGCCGGAATGCAACTTGAATAGCGTCTTTCCTAAGCTCAAAGGCAGCTTGCCCTACCCGCGATAACGCGCCCTAATCGCTATAAGGGCGGCGGCGGTACTTTTCTATGCACAAATTGGCGCGAAACCATACTCGGATAAGTCGACGTTATCGCGCACGGCGAATTGCTTTAAATCGACAAATTAGGCATCTACCATTGGAGTGCGGAAGACAACAAACGCGCCCGAATTCAAGGATGATCGCCATCAGGTTGCAGGTGCATACCGTCTTCGGCAAACACCAACGGTCCCTTGTAGTGCGCGCGGATGGATGTCTCCACGCTTACTCGCTGTTGATCGATCGACGGCGACAGATGGCTGAGCAGCAGCTTTTTCGTTTCGCTGTCGGCGGCCACCTCGCCGATCGTTTTAGGTGGCGTGTGCAACGTATACAGCACTGGCCGTGAGCCCGGTGGATCCAGCACGACGCAATTGAAGACCAGCAAGCTGGTGTGCCGTGCGATCCGGCGCAGATTGTCGATGCCGTTGGCGTCGATGTCGCCGCTGAACGTCAGGCTTTGATGGCGATAGTCGATTCGATAGATTACGGCGGGCGCATCGCCATGGTGGCCGGCTATCGCGCTGATGACCAGGCCGCGCTCCGAATAAATGACACGCGGTACCTTGGGGGCGTTCGCTGACGCGTCGATATCCGTGGCGTGGATGGTCATCGGCGCCGCGAAGTCCTTCAAATAACTGTACGCACCGTCAGGACCAAACAGCAGGTCGATGAAACGGCTGGTCGACGGAAACGTGGCCTCCCCTTCTCCACCGCGGTGTCCCGTGGGGCCGAAGACCTGGATATCGGCAGGGCCATTGCCTGAAACGGCGCGCGCCTTGAACAGCCCCGGCAACTCACCGGTGTGATCGATATGCAGGTGTGTGAGCAGGACGATATCCATCTTGGCGATGGACGTTTTTGCTTCGCCAAGCCGCACAAATGTTCCTGGCCCCGCATCGACCAAAATACGGGGCTCGCCATCGACCAGTGCGACATATCCCGCGCCGGCGCGCCCGGTCGCTCCGGGACCACCGGACCCCAGTACAAGTAGGTCCAGGGGCGATGCGGCCAACGCTGCGTTGCTGCTGATGGCAGCGATGAACATCCAAAGCACGGCATAAAGCGGCAGCTTCAACATAGGTGGCCTACCTTTTCAATGGCTGAAGTGTGCTCCGATCAGGAGCCACATTGAGAATTTGAGGCGGCCCCGCCCTGCTCGGACAGCGTCGCCGAGTCGAGGCCGCCAGGATCCATGTCAGGCGGTGGGAACCACCGGAATCGGCCCTGCGTTGAAGTCAGCCGACATGCTGACCTCTCGCCAACGCTCGGCCTCACTGGCGCGATGGCCTTCCACCATGGCGTAGTAATCGCAAGCGCTACTACCGATGAGGAGATGTGCAGGAACCTGCTCAGCCTCGGCCAGTTGCAAAGTTATCTGCGCGATGCGCACCGGATCGATGGGCTCGTTGCCCCACAAGCCTTCCATCGACTTGATGGCGGCCCCAACAGAGGGCTCATAGTCTGGCATTACCGCCGGCCGCTGCTGCGTCGCGCGGGTACCCCAGTTGGTTCGAATAGCGGCGGGCTCCAGCGCGACTACCTTTACTCCGAAAGGTGCGGTCTCTTGCGCCAAGCTCTCGGTGAATCCGCTGACGGCCCACTTGGCCGCGTGATACGACGCCGAGCCGGCCGTGGCAAGGCGCCCACCCACAGAGGATATCTGCATGATCGTTCCACGGCGCTGCGTGCGCATGATTGGCAGCGCGGCGCGTGTCAGATTGACCACGCCATAGAAGACAGTGTCCACCAGTGTTTTGAAATCCGCCGCACTGGTTTCTTCAAAGGGCCGAACGTCACCGTAGCCGGCGTTGTTCACCAGAACATCAAGGCGCCCAAAGCGCTTTACGGCCAAGGCGACGGCGGCTTGCGCTTGAGCTTCATTCGTGACGTCGAGATGCGTCGTTAGGATGTTCTCGCCATATTCGGCGCACAGCGCTGCGAGTGGACTGGTATTGCGCGCGGTGGCAAGGACCTTATGGCCGGCCGCGCAGGCCGCCTCGACGATGTTGCGACCCAGACCGTTTGCGCTTCCCGTTACGAGCCAAACTTTAGACATAAAAAGCCATTAGGTAGTGGATGACGATGCCCATACGCATCGCCTTGACCGCTATTTGACACGCCGCGGTTATCCCGGGCGTGTCCGCGTTACCGGCTTTTTGTATCTGTTTGTACCAAGCGGTCGGACCGCGCCGCGCCTGCGCTCGGCGGCTTTTGTATCCAAACGTGAGTACGCAACGGAATCGGAGCGGCTACGGCCGGCTGTCGAACTGAGCAGCGTTCACGCGGTTTGACCGGATGATGCTTTAGCTATTTGTGCCGGCTCGCCCGGGTGAGCGGGTCCCATTTCCACGGACAGTTTAATTAGTCACCTCAGCCATTCTCTCGAAAGCCTCGGGTGAACGGTAGTCTAGACTGCTATGCAGCCGTTGCCGGTTATAGAAGCTTTCGATGTATTCAAAGATGCGCGCTCT
>NZ_DATJMN010000227.1:0-5152 GCF_035508675.1 Dyella sp. | reverse complement strand
CTGCCTCTCCCCGCGAGTTCTGCGCTGTTCCGCACAGCGAGCACCCCGCTCCACAACCCGAGAAGACGACAACCATGGTGGCTTTGGCGACCGAGCAAGTAATCGACGTTCATCACTGGAACGACAGCCTTTTCAGCTTCCGCACCACGCGCGATCCGGGCTTCCGCTTCGACAGCGGGCAGTTCGTGATGATCGGCCTGGACGTGGACGGCCGCCCGCTGATGCGCGCGTATTCGATCGCCAGCGCCAGTTGGGAAGAACACCTGGAGTTCTTCTCGATCAAGGTGGAGAACGGCCCGCTCACCTCGCGCCTGCAGCACCTCAAGCCGGGCGACCGCCTCACGGTCAGCCGCAAGCCCACCGGCACGCTGGTGCTGACCGATCTCAAGCCCGGCAAGCACCTGTACCTGCTCGGCACCGGTACCGGCCTGGCGCCGTTCATGAGCATCATCCGCGACCCGGAAAGCTACGAGCGCTTCGACAAGATCGTGCTGGCCCATGGCGTGCGCAACATCAGCGACCTGGCCTATTCGGACTACCTGCAGAACGAACTGCCGCAGCACGAATACCTGGGCGAGCTGGTGCGCGAAAAACTGATCTACTACCCCACCGTCACGCGCGAATCGTTCCGCAACCGCGGCCGCATCACCGACAACATCGTGGATGGCGCGATGGCCGCCAGCATCGGTTTGCCAACGCTGAACCCGGAGACGGACCGCGTGATGCTCTGTGGCAGTCCGGCGATGCTCGATGATCTATGCGCGCTGCTGGATGCGCGTGGATTCCATGCGTCGCCGCGCACGCGCGAGCCGGGCGATTACGTGATCGAGCGGGCCTTCGTCGAAAAGTAGGCTGGGATGAAATCCCAGCTTGCATTCGGATGGCGATGCGGGGATTTCATCCCAGCCTAGTCGCGCACGCGGCCCTTGCCTTCGTTATCCCAATAGCCGAATACCCTGCGCGCAATCAGCTTGTAGAGCCGCTTTCCCGTCGCGCGCCATAGCCGCGAATGCGGCGCCGGCGTATTCAATATCGTCCACTGGCGCGTCGTGAGAGCATGCGCGCAATAGGTGCGCTTGTGCTTGAGCAGATGACGCAGGTCTTCGCGCGCCAACAAGCGAAACAAGCAGCCGCGCTTGCCGCGCGTCCAGGCAAGCTGGAAATCCACCAGTGCCGGGCGTCCGTCTGCACGCACCAGCCAGTTCGGCTCCTTCGCCAGGTCGTTGTGCACGATGCCGCGCCGATGCAGCTGTGCCAGCAGGCGCAAGGCATCGCGGTAATAGGCCCGATCGCGCGGCTGCGCTTGTTGCATGGGCCGGCCGGCGATATAGCCGCGCAGCAATTCGCGGCCGTTCCATCCCAACAGCGCCGGCACACCATCGACATCGTCCAGCTTCGCCAATGCACGCGCTTCGCGTGCGGCAGCACGGTGGGCGAACGCACGTGCCCACCAACGAGCGGCGCGAATGTCACGACGAACGCACGGCACGCCATCGCGCCGCACGATCTCGATGCGCCCCAATTCGTCGGCTTTCAGCAGGATGGGTTGTTCTGTCACGCGCTTACCAATCTGGAAATCTTGCAAATGCCCACGCGCCCGTCATTCCGGTGCAGGCTCCTTGTTGCCGGCCAAACCCTTAGAGCCTGTTCAATATCTCCCCGCAGCGCGCATAGCGCCTGAGAGGCCGCCACGCGGCATTGAACAGGCTCTTAGATGGCGCGCGTCGCGCACGCCATTCTAGACTGGATGATTCGCCCGAGGACCTTCGCATGTTTTTCATGGACATCGCCCTCTATGTACTCGCCTTCGCCCTGATCATTGGCGGCCTGATCGGCACCGTGCTGCCCACGCTGCCGGGCATCCCGATGATCTTCGGCGGCATCTGGCTAGCCGCGGCGCTGGATAGCTATCAACACCTCGGTGTCACCTGGGTGATTGTCCTGGGCGTGCTGGCCGCCATCGGAGTGGCGGTGGATTTCGTTGCCGCGACGCTCGGCGCCCGACGCGTCGGCGCCAGCTCGCTGGCCATCTGGGGCGCATCGGTCGGCACCTTCGTCGGCATGTTCCTTGGCATCCCGGGGCTGATCCTAGGCCCCTTCGTCGGCGCCCTGATCGGAGAGCTTGTTTCCAGCAAGAGCGTGCTGCGTTCGGCCCACGTCAGCATCGGCACGTGGCTCGGGTTGCTGTTCGGTACGCTGGTGAAACTGGTGCTGTCGGTGGTGATGGTGGCGCTGGCGGCAGGAGTGTGGCTGCTGAACCTGTGAGAGTCTGCTCGATATCCCTGCGCGGCGCTCCCAGCCCAGCTTCTGGGCCATGGTATGGCGCGGGCGATTGCGAATAAGCTCGCCGTTCCGAATTCACAGGGATATTCGTCATGATGAAACGTCTCGTCCTGGCCGCGGCGATCGCCGTGGCCACCGCAGGAACGGCTTGTGCACAAGGCACCCCCGCATCACCCTGGGTCGAGCGCAGCAATCAGGACGCCAAGACCTTGCTCGAGGTCCAGGCACAGTTCAACCCCGAGAGCGCCACGCAAATCGGCCTGACCGGCTATGACGACAAAGTCGCTGACCTGAAGCCGGGTACCGACCAGCGCCAGATCGCCGCCATGAACGCCGCCAAGAGCAAGCTCGAAACCTTGCTCGCCGCCGAACACGATCCGAATGTGCGCCAGGACCTACAAATCATGATCAAGGCCGCCGACTTGAACGTCGAAGGCATCGAACTGAACGACAAATACCTGCTGCCTTACGTGGACGTAGGCCAATTGTTCTTCAACGGCGAGTTCTACCTGCTCAATGACGACATCGACCCCAAGCGCAGGGCGTATGCCGTAAAGCGCCTGGAATGCTATGTAGGCACGGCACCGGGCTGCACGCCCATGACGCAACTGGCCGAAGCAAGAACCACCCGCCACCTCACCGATACGCATTTGCTTGGCCCCTACAAAGGCAACGTGGACCAGCAGCTGGCCAACACGCAGCGCTATGTGCAGGGCATTCGCCAATTGTTCGCGAAGTACAAGCTCGACAACGCCGAAGGCAAGGCCGCACTCGATGCCATGGATGCGCAACTGAAGGATTACGACGCCTGGGTGCGCAAGACCATCGTGCCGCACGAACGCACCGACTTCCGCGTGCCGGAGCCGCTGTACGCCTACAACCTCAAAGCCACCGGCATCGATATTCCGCCGGAACAACTGATCAAGCAGGCGCAGCTCGAATTCATGGAAGTGCAGCAAGCAATGGAGATGATGGCGCCGGTGGTGGCCAAGGACGAAGGCATCCAGGCTTCCGGCTATCGCGACGTGCTGAAGGCGCTGAAGAAACAGCAGCTCGGCAGGAACGACGTGGAGCCCTGGTATCACCAGATCATCGGCAAGATCGAAGACATCATCCGCCGCGAACACATCGTCACGCTGCCGCAACGCGAGATGCAGATGCGCGTGGCGTCCGATGCGGAAACCGCCAACCAGCCGGCACCGCATATGGACCCGCCGCCACTCATCAACAATCACGGCCAGCGCGGCACCTTCGTGTTGACCATGGGCAATCCTTCGGGTCACGCCGGCGGCGCCGAAGCCTACGACGACTTCACCTACAAAGCTGCCGCGTGGACGCTCACTGCGCACGAAGGAAGGCCAGGGCATGAGCTGCAATTCGCGGCCATGGTGGAGCACGGCGTATCGCTGGCGCGCAGCCTGTTCGCGTTCAACAGCGTGAACGTGGAAGGCTGGGCGCTGTATTCGGAAGCGGAAATGCTGCCGTACGAACCGCCGTCCGGCCAGTTCGTCACCTTGCAGTTGCGCCTGGCACGTGCGGCGCGCGCCTTCCTCGACCCCATGTTGAACCTTGGGCTGATCAGCAAGGAACGCGCCCACGACGTGCTGCGTAACGACGTGGGCCTGTCCGAAGCGATGACACGCGAGGAACTGGACCGCTACACCTTCAACTCGCCGGGCCAGGCGACCGCCTATTTCTACGGCTACATGCGCCTGCAGCAGTTGCGCCTGCAGACCGAGCTGGCGCTGGGCAAGCAGTTCAACCGCCAGGCCTTCAACGACTTCATCATCGGCCAGGGCCTGTTGCCGCCGGATCAGCTGGCCGAGGCGGTGCAGACGCAGTTCATTCCTGCACAGAAGCAGAAGAAGTAGGGATCATGACCAACCCCCTCCCCTGCGAAGTAGGGGAGGGCCGGGGTGGGGTTGCCTGAGCTTTAGCATGCGGCCGAATGTCGCCATGGCTTTTGATCGGAAGAAGCACATTGCAGCGACATCGACTTCCGCCGCTCGCTGCGCTCGCACCCCACCCTAGCCCTCCCCTACTTCGCAGGGGAGGGGACGCATGCTGGCGAACGGGCGACGCGCGCCTTGAGCAAACGCCCCCGGACAAAATGCGTAGCAGCACACATCCCGGCATGTGTGAAGACGATCGTCACGCGGACTCCACGGTTCACCAAGCTACTTATCCGGAAGATGACTGCCACGGATATCGCCTCCCCGATATCCGTTAATCCTGCAGCCCCGCACCCCCGCGGGGCTTTTTTTTGGGCAAAAAAGCTCCCCCGCCGGGACGGGGGAGCCGCTGCGCGCCACTCAGTATCGAAGAGTGACGCTGCTGGCGGTGGTGGAGACGTTGTAGCTGCACTGCGGCGAGGTGGAGCCGACCGGATAATCCGCCCCCCAAGGCGTGTTGGAAATCTTGCTGAATGCGGTGTTGTAGACCGCGATGCTCGTGTACGTGAGCGGTGAGCTGGCCGGCAACTCGTTGCAGCTGCCGACGCCATACACTTCCATCACGCCGCCGAATACCCACAGCAAGTTGCCATAGGGATCGGTGCTGAGCGTGGTGCTCTTGCCAGTGGTCACGTCTTTGGACGTGATCGTCCACGTGCTGCAGCTGTTGGCGGCCTTGCACTGGGTGGTGCCCAGGATGGTGTCGCCCACGTTCACGTTGATCGGGCCGCTGTAATAGGTCGTACCGCTGACGCAGCAATTCCAGCTCGACAGCGTCCACACCGTGCCGCTGAATGCGTCATAGCCGAGCACTGGCTGCAGAATGCTTTCCACGTTGGGCAGTTGCTCAAGCCCAGGGAAGAAGTAATCCGTTTGCCCGGACTGGTTGGTTGGCGTGCTCGGCACTTTCCAGGTGG
>NZ_DATJMN010000226.1:0-5510 GCF_035508675.1 Dyella sp. | reverse complement strand
CTGGTGGTACCGACCAGCTCGCCCTGCTGAATGGTCCAGTTGATGCCCGCGTTGCCGGTGCCGGTCAGCGTCCAGGTGATGTCGCCGATCTTGGTGTTGTTGGCGAAACCGACATCCTGGCTCACATTGAACGAGCCATTGGCATTGCCGCCCAGCGTCAGCGTATCGCCCGTGGCGGGGTCGCTGCCGCTGGTGCTGACGATATTGCCGGTAAAGCTGGCGCCCGATTCGATCACCAACTGGTTGCCGCCGCCGGAAAACAGCACCGCATCGGCCTGCGTGCTGCTGTTGCTGCCACCGGCAATCGCGCCACTGTCATCGACGATGGCGCCACCCCATGCACGCAGGCCGACACCCGGCGTACCGTTCTGCGCCGAGGTGCCGGCCACCGGGCTGACACCAGCGCCACCGCCGGTGATGGTGCCCGAGTTGGTGAGCGTTGCGCCCACACCGACCAGGTTCACGCCGGCACCGCCGCCGCCGTATCCGCCTGGCAGGTTCTCGCCATCCTGGAACGCGCCGGGAGCGCCACCGGCGCCGCCGCTAATCGTGGCGCCCGCGCCATTGGTGACTCTAGCCCCCGCACCGAGGACCAGCAGGCCATCGCCACCACCGCCGCCGCTGCCGGCATAGCCGCCATAACCGCCGGTGCCGCCCCTGCCGCCCGTCAACGTGCCGTTGTTGGTGAACGTCACAATGTTTGCGCCTGCACCGATGATCACACCCGCACCACCACCACCGCCGGCGCCCGGATCAAAGTTCGACTCGCCATCCGCTGCGCCGCCCTGGCCGCCCTGCCCGCCAGTGATCGTCACGGTGGACGCCACGGTCTGTGTCGAATTGCTGATGCTGATGAAAACACCCGCACCGCCACCGCCACCGCCACCGCCAACAGGGCTAACGGAAGGCGCATCCTCGCCGGCACCGCCGGTGCCACCGCTGACGGAGGCGCTGACATCGTCGGTCGCCCCGACCGCGCCGCCGCTTCCGCCCGTCGAGGTGAGGTCGTAGCCATCGGCGTCAAAGATCGCCGTGGCGCCAGCGCCGCCGACACCATTGGTGGCGGTGTTGCCCGGAGTTTCGGAGGTATTGGGGTTCCAGGTAATCCCATCGCCCCCCGTACCATTGCCCGAACCGCCATTAGGGCTACGGCCGGGACGCCCACCCACACCACCCGCCGCACCACATCCCGATGGATTGGAGGACGTACAGGTCTGGCTCCAAGCCGGAGCGCTAACCCAAGCCAGCGCCAAGGCGGCCATCGCCAACGCAAGTGGACGGCGTCGCGGGGAGCGTGGCGCGCAGGTACCGCAAGACGAGCCTGGGTTGCGCGCGCGTTCAGAAGCCACCTGCACGACAGCCAGCGACCGATTCCATACGAGTCGATAGACACGGTTCATTCGATTGTCCCCTGCTATGCAGCCGGGTCGCAGTGTGGGTGTGCGGCCGCAGCTGAAAATCGCGGCAATGCCACGCCGCCGGTGAAGTCCCTAACGCGAGATGCCCTCTCGCGCCGATGTTCGCCAGCGTATGCACATATGACTCGCCACCTGCATCGACGCGCTGGCGCTTTATCGTGATCCATGTGACACATGGCATCAACTACTTTTCACGAAGGATGCCGGCACCGCGGTGTCTTCACGCGTTTACTTGCGCTGATGCGCCTACACCACTCTCACGCCGCGGGGGTTTGCTTGTGCATTGAGCCAGAAGGCATCGTTCTCGAAGCGCCGGAAGACATCCGGCGGTAACAATGTGCTGCGCGTGCGCGCGACAACCTTCCTGCCGACCGTGTGCAGGCCCGGCGTACCGGCACGTGCGTCGAACGCATCGGCATCGAAATGCACGTTGTCGAAATCGTGCTGGAACGGCGGCTCGCCGATGAATTCGTAAACCGCCGCCATCGCCTTCGCGGGATCGCTCACCAGCGTCTCATATTGCAACAGCATCAGATGCTGCGCATGTTCGCCATAGAACGCTTCCTTCAACGCGTTATAGGCGTGCCCTACCATGCCTTCCCCATTGGCGACGCCTTCGGCGCGGCTATAGACCGTGCCCCCGGTTTGAAAATTGAAAATGGACGAGGGCTGCAGCGCATTATTTCGGACCACTCGCTCCAGGCTGTCGATGACCCACGACACGTGGCGTACACATGCGATCATTTTCAAGTTCGGGAAAAGCGCGCACAGCGCCGGCAACTTCGAACACCATGCGCGGCTGGTATCGAAGAGGACCTCGCCGGCGAACTCGTCGCCGTAATAATTTTCGAAAAGCCCCTGCACGACGCGCCGACGCTGTTCGTGGGTGATGAACATCGAAAACTCGTTGCGATCGCTCATCTCGCCCAGCATGGCATTGACCATGCCTGCAAGCGGACCGCTCATGCCTGCGTGAAACCGTGGATTCTGTCGCAGCAGCGCCGCGAGCAGCGTAGAGCCGGACCTGGGCAAGCCTGATATGAAATGAATGGACCGCACTCGCTTTCCTCTTTATAGGATCCGCCCTTACACAAGGTGGCCGATTATGAGCACTTATCAGCCTCTTTGAGCAATGGCATGTCCGAACTAGAACAGATTGACGCACCCAGCTGATCGTGCGGCGCTCGCCTTCCACAATCCAGCTCGTTACGCCGTCGCCCCCAACCACTCCAGCAGCATTGGCCCAGATGACTGAGCATCAGAACACGCTGCGGGTCTATGCCGGCGAACCCTTTATGCATGACCCCTCTTTACATGCGCGCCTGTCGCGCATGCCCGTTCCTTCGCAAGTGATTTGGGGTGAAAGCGACGATTGTCGATATCGCGCATAGGCAGCGAATTGCCGCCGCCATGCCCGACTCATGGCTCAGCGTTGTGTCTGAGGCTGGACATTTCCCGCAGATCGAACCGCTCGAACAAGTCGTCGAAATGATCGGAGACTTTGGAAGCCGTGCGTAGGATTCATGACGCAATCGCCTCTCTCATCCCGCAAAGACCACCATACCTTTCCAGGTACAGCGTAGACGAATGCTCTGGCTATAAAACCCGGTACGAAGATGTCCAGCTTTAAACAGCAAAAGCCCCCGAAAGATCGAGGGCTTGGATTCAAAAGCCGTACAAAAGCAGCCTGATGTCCACTTCAGAACGGAATGTCATCATCATCGAACTGGTTGCCGCCACCCACATCCGGCGGGGGCGTCGACTGGCGCTGGGGCGCGTTGCCGTAGTCGTCACCAAACGGCTGGCGGGGCGCGCCGCCACCCTGCGGGCGTTCGCGATAACCGCCACCGCCACCGCCCATGCCGGCCTCGCTACCCGGCCTGCCGCCGAGCATCTGCAGATCGCTGGCCACGATGTCGGTGGTGTAGCGCTCGACGCCGTCCTTGCCGGTGTACTTGTCGTAACGCAATGCCCCTTCCACGTAGACCTGCTGGCCTTTCTTGAGATATTCACCGGCAATCTCGGCCAGGCGGCCAAACATCTTCACGCGGTGCCACTCGGTTTTTTCTTGCTTCTGGCCGGTCTGCTTGTCGGTCCATTGGTCTTTGGTGGCCACGCTGAGATTGGCGATCGCGCTGCCACCAGCGGTGTAGCGGACTTCAGGATCCGCGCCAAGGTTGCCGACCAGGATGACTTTGTTAACGCCGCGTGCCATGTGTGACCTCGAAAAACTGAATCAGGATAAGGGCCTTCCATCTCGCCCGGGGAGCTTAGAACGGATGCTCGACGCGCATCCAGCGCCCACAGGAGCCATCAAGCATAGGCTCATGGCCCGCCATGATACACGCCCCGCTCCCGATCCCATGTCCGCGCTTCAGAACTTGGCCACGACCCGCAACCCCCAGACGGTGGCGTCGTGGTTGGCGCTGGTGCCGCCAGGGTGGTGGATGTACTGCACGTTGGGCATCAATGCCAGGCCGTGCCAGAGCTGGAACTGGTAGTTCAGCTCGGTGATGTATTCGTAGCCTTGCACCGGCACGGGGCCTAGTCCGACGTCGTTGATCGAGCGCTCGGCGTTGGCCACCCGGCTGCTGACGCGATCGCGGCCGACGGCGAAGCCCAGGCGATCATCCGGGCGCGCTGCAAAGGGTCCGTCGTACAGCAGGCCGACTGAGATCATCTGGTCGACCAGATCGGTATGGGGATCGGCTTGTACGACATTGCCGAACACGCTCAGGCCACCGCCGCCGGCATTGCGGGTGAGTTGCTGCTGGCCCATGAAATAACTGCCGGACACGCTGCTCTGCAATGCGTTGGCATCGCTACCCAATAGCTGCTGTGCGCCATCCACGCTCAGGAACACGTCCTGGTAACGCGCTGTGTTGCGCCAGCCGCCAACCCGCCAGATGCCTTGCAAGCCGTTCTGCTCGCCGCCAAGATGCGTATGCCAATCCAGTTCGGCCAGCATCAAGGTGCCGATATTCGGCCCTGAGGGCGACAGCTTCAGCCCTTGCGAAGTGGCGGCATTGTTCGGGTTGACCTCGAAGCCGCCGAACTTGATCGTCCAGGCGGCCGATGGGTTGATCGCGATGACGCCACCGGTTTGCGCCAGCGGCCATGCATCCACGCCTTTGGAGATCCAGCCCGGCAGCGCGCCGCAAAAATTGAGATTCTGGAAGTCGCACGCGAACGGAAAGAAATCGACGCCGATATCCATGCGGCCGTATTTCAGGTCGACCAGGCCGTTCCACAGCGACTGCTCCAGATAGAAGCGCGTGATGCGCGTGATGTTGCCGCCACCGTAGATTTCCTGTGATTCCAGCAAGGTGCCGAGATGGGCTTTCGCATCGATCTGACTGCCGTTGCGATCGTTGATGTCGATGTGCAGCGAGCCACCGGTCCATCCCCACAGCTTCTGAAAATCAAACGCCGCGTGGACATGAATCTGATCGGCATAGGCATCCGTTTGCCGAATCCCGCCGCTGGTGTTGTGTGCGAATTCGCCGAGGTAGTCGACACCGAGGTCGATACCCTGGTCGTACAGCCGCTGGCGCGCGCCATCCCAGTCGCCAGTGAGGGTGGTGTTGGCGTAATCCTGGTCGGCAGCGATGGCTTTTCCGCTGGTGGCAATGACGCATCCTGCCATCGCAATCAAGGCAATGCTTTTCTGTTGCATGCGGATTCTCCTGGAACGTCGGAACAACGAACGACACAAGCGCTGACACCGGACATGAGGGGACCCTGCGGGCACATGCCTGCCCGCCCGTGCGCGTGATCGGGTCAGCGTGAAATCGGCTGGGGAGCTCCCGCTCTGGCGCTCGTCATCCGGTGACGCCAGCGTTACTGAAAGTCGCTGGGTCCCGGCCTGCGCCGGGACGACGTCAAAAGAGCGGCAAGTCCTTGGTCACTCGAACAAACTCAAATCTTGAAAGCCATAGTCGCCTCCACGGCCTGTTTCCAGCCCGCGTAGAGCGCTTCGCGCCGAGCCTCCGGCATGTCCGGTTCGAAGCGACGATCGATCGCCCAGTGCCGCGCAATGTCCTCGCGGCTGGACCAGAAACCGGTGGCAAGACCGGCGAGATAAGCCGCACC
>NZ_DATJMN010000225.1:0-21716 GCF_035508675.1 Dyella sp. | reverse complement strand
CGCCCGTCAGCAGCAACATGCCTGCCTGCGATAGCGAAAGCGTGACGTGGCCCAGCGTCAGGCCCATCGCGAGCAACAACAGGATCACCACTGCCGCCGCCATCATCGCCATCAGCATCTTGCCCAGCAGATAGGCCCCGGGCGGCATCGGCAAGGCGCGCTTGTACGTGAGCAGGCCACCATCGCGCTCCATCGCCAGCGATACGCCGAAACCGAACAGGCCGGGGCTCATCACGCCGAACACGCCATAGCTCACCAGCAAATAGCGCGTATCCATGGCGCTGGCATGCCCCATGAGGATGCCGAACAACAGATAGAACATGGTGGGAAACAGCATGATCGGCAACATGAAAGACGGCGCGCGCATATAGCGCAGGCATTCGCTGCGCGCTTCGGCGAGATAGGCGCCGATGACGCGGCGAGTGCTCATGCCGTCGACCGATGGCGCGGCGGATCCGGCGGGTATCGATACGCTGTTCATCACGCAGCCTCCGGTTGTTCGTTTTGTTCGCGCGTCAATTCGGTAAATGCTTCGGCAAGGCCTGCGCGCTGCACTTCCAGCGCACTGAGCGAAAGGTCGGCATCGAGCAGGCGGCGCAAGACCCGTTCCGGCTCGCTGGTATGAATCAGCAGGCGATCACCCTCACGTTGCGCTGCGTTGACCAAGGGCCATGCGGATACCGCCGCGGCATCCAGATCGGTGGCACAGCGGATGCGCGCAAGCGGAACCTGCGCACGCAGCGCGTCGACGCTGCCTTCGCTCAGCACGCGCCCTTTCGCCACCACCACCACGCGCTGTGCCAGCGCTTCGGCTTCCTCCAGATAATGGGTGGTGAGCACCACTGAGCAACCCTCGGCGACCAGCCTGCGCATCGCGGCCCACAGTTTGCGGCGCGCATCGATGTCCATGCCCACGGTTGGCTCGTCCAGAAACAGCAGCTCGGGCCTGCCGCACAAGGCCAGCGCAAACTGCACGCGACGCTGCTGGCCACCCGACAGCTTGCCGTAAGGCCGGTTCAGCAGGTCGTCGATCCCGGCGAGCGCCGCGCTTTCTTGGCGTGGACGCGGATGCGGGTAGTAGCTGGCCACCAGGCGCAGCAGTTCGCCAACGCGCAGTGTGGGCGGCAGCATGGCCGATTGCAGCATCACGCCGATGCGGCGGCGTGCAGCGATCTGCTGCGGGTCCATGCCGAACAATTCCGCCCGGCCGCCGTCAGGACGGATCAGGCCGAGCAGCAAGCCGATGCTGGTGCTTTTGCCGGCGCCGTTGGGGCCGAGCACCGCCAATAGTTCGCCGCGCTGCAGCACAAGATCGACGCCATCCAGCGCCGCAAGATGTCCGTAATGTTTCACAACGCTGCAAAGACGGGCCACTACGTCGGTTTTCGTTTGCATGTCACCCTCCTTGCACCGCAGCGTAGGGACAGCAAGCGTATTTCTGCAGTTGTCCGCGTCAGTGATCGGACATGACACCCGTCATCCTTGGGGGTACCGCCGCCCTGTCCCAGCGGTTATCCTGATGCCCGAAACGCCCGCGGTTTCCCCATACGCGGCGAGTGCGAACGGGCGCATCGCCCCGGGTTTTCGAACCCCCACGCACGAGAAACATCCTGCCGGCCTGCTTCGCGATTGGGTGCGCGAGGCGCCGTCAGCTTCGAGGAGAGTAGTGATGGGTGTCATCGATCAGCTGCGCGAACTGCGCGAATTTGGCGGCAAGCCACGGACCACCGGCCTGGACGACGCCAGCATCGAGCGCATGGCCGCGCTGGACCCGCAACTTGCGCAGGCCGTTGCCGACGCGGTCGCGCGCCACCGCGAGCTGCGCGGTGAACTCGGCGATTTCCTGAAACTGGACGAAGCCGAGCAGATGACGCAGGCGCAACGCGACTTCGTGAATTTCTATCCGGATGATGCCGTCAATCCGTACGTGCCGGCGGCGGCGCGCGGCCCGTGGATCGTCACGCTCAAAGGCGCGGTGGTGCACGACAACGGCGGCTACGGCATGCTGGGGTTTGGCCACAACAATGCTGGTATCGACGCGGCGCTGGCGCGTCCGCAGGTGATGGCCAACGTGATGACGCCGAGCATTTCGCAGATGCGTTTTGCGCAGGCGATGAAGCGCGAGCTGGGCCGTCATCGCGGCAACAATCCGTATACGCGCTATCTATGTCTCAATTCCGGCTCTGAATCGGTGGGCCTGGCCTGCCGCATCGCCGACGTGAACGCCAAGCTGATGACCGATCCGGGCGCGCGCTACGCCGGACGCACGATCAAGCGCCTGGCTGTGAAAGGCGCATTCCACGGCCGCACCGATCGCCCTGCGCTGTACTCGGATTCTTCACGGCGCGCCTACGTGCAGCACCTGGCGAGCTATCGCCATGAAGATTCAGTGCTGACGGTGGCACCCTATGACATTACCCAACTGGAAGCCGCGTTCGCCGATGCGGACAAGCATGGCTGGTTTATCGAAGCGATGTTCCTGGAACCGGTGATGGGCGAAGGCGATCCCGGCCGTTCGGTAACGCCGGCGTTCTACCAGGCGGCACGCGAATTGACCGAGTCGCATGGCTCGCTGCTGTTGGTCGACTCCATCCAGGCGGGGCTGCGCGCGCATGGTGTGCTGTCGATCATCGACTACCCAGGCTTCGAAAAGCTGTCCGCGCCGGATATGGAAACCTTCTCCAAGGCGCTCAACGCAGGCCAGTATCCGCTCTCGGTGCTCGCCGTGACCGACCGTGTGGCCGGTCTGTATCGCAAGGGCATCTACGGCAACACCATGACCGCCAATCCGCGCGCGCTGGACGTGGCGCTGGCCACGCTGGACCAGCTCACCGACGAGGTGCGCGCCAACATCCGCGCCCGCGGGAAGGAATTCGTCGACAAGCTCAACACGCTGAAAGACGAACTGGGCGGCCTGATCACCAAGGTGCAAGGCACGGGCCTGTTGTTCTCCTGCGAGCTGGCGCCACAATTCAAGTGCTACGGCGCGGGCTCCACCGAGGAGTATCTGCGCGAGCGCGGCATCGGCGTGATCCATGGCGGCGCCAATTCACTGCGCTTCACTCCGCACTTCAAGATCACCAGCGCGGAAGTGGACATGGTGATTGCACACGTGCGGCATGCCTTGCTGGAAGGGCCGCGCAAGAGCGAGGCGCAAGCGGCGTAAACGCTGCTGCGAGCAAGCCGGGAGCGGCGAACCTAAAGCTCGGCGAAATGTTGAGCTTCCCGACTCCCGGCCCCCGTTCCCCTGCTTCTTCACAAGGCATAGACTGCCCCAGCCGGTACCGCCACCGGCCATAACTTCAGGAGGAAGCATCATGTCCATGCGTCTGAACGTGTTCCTCGCGAGCGCCGCACTGGTTTTTGCCAGTGCCGCCTTCGCCGCTCCAGCAAGCAAGCCGCTTACTACATCGCAGCAGAAAATGGCCGATTGCAGCCACGCCGCCAAAGGCAAGACCGGCGCCGACTACAAGGGCGCCGTCAGCAACTGCATGAAAGGAGACACCACCGCCGCAGCGCCCAGCAAAATGACCTCGCAGGAACGCATGTCCGCCTGCGCCAAGGAAAATGCGGGCAAGAAAGGCGCTGATTACAAGACTGCCGTCAGCGCATGCATGAAAGCGCATTGATGGCTTAAGCAAGTCTCGCTGAAGTTTGAAGCGCCGCCCGCGGGCGGCGTTTTTTTGTTTCCGGCTATGCTTGTCGTCATCTAGGTTCTAAATGGCCTGCCATGAAAATCGTCGAAGTTCGCCACCCGCTGATCCAGCACAAGCTTGGCCTGATGCGTCGCGCCGATATCAGCACCAAGGAATTCCGCGAACTGGCCGCCGAGGTCGCCGCGCTGCTGACCTACGAAGCCACCAAGGACCTGGAAACCGTCGAGGCCCAGATCGAAGGCTGGGCCGGCCCGGTGCGGGTGGAGCAGATCAAGGGCAAGAAGATCACCATCGTGCCGATCCTGCGCGCAGGCCTTGGCATGCTGCCCGGCGTACTGGAACTGATCCCGTCGGCCAAGGTGAGCGTGGTCGGCCTGCAGCGCGATGAACAGACTTTGCAGCCGATTACTTACTACGAAAAGCTGACCGGCCGCATGGACGAACGTATCGCGCTGATCGTCGATCCGATGCTGGCCACGGCAGGCACGCTGGTGGCCACGGTGGATATGCTCAAGGCGGCCGGCTGCAAGCGCATCAAGGGACTGTTCCTGGTGGCCGCGCCGGAAGGCTTGAAGCGGATCGAGGCGACGCATCCGGATATCGAAATCTACACCGCGGCGATCGATGAGCGGCTCAACCAGCACGGCTACATCCTGCCGGGGCTGGGCGATGCCGGCGACAAGATTTTTGGGACGAAGCAGTTACCGGCGTAGGCTGGAAAATCCTATCGTTGATGCAAAAGGCGAGGACGGATTCCCGCGTTCGCGGGAATGACGGCCATCGGGGTTACTCGCCAAACTAAGGATCGCTGAGCAAGTGCGTGGCTACGTGCGACGCGCAAACCGATCCGTCGCCTCCACCAATTCATGCGTAATCCCCGGCTCGAACGCCGAATGCCCCGCATCCTGCACCACGCACAATGCGGCCTCTGGCCACGCGCGATGCAGGTCCCACGCGCTGCGCATCGGGCAAACCACGTCATAACGTCCTTGCACGATCACCGCCGGGATGCGGCGAATGCGATCGACGTTGCGCAACAGCTGATCATCGTGTTCGAAAAAACCGCCATTCACAAAGTAATGACATTCGATGCGCGCAAACGCCAAGGCGAATTCATCTTCACTGCTGCCGTGGATATACGCATCGTCCTGGTACAGGAAACTCGTCGCGCCTTCCCACACCGACCACGCACGCGCCGCGTTCAGACGCAGCTGCGGATCCGGGCTGGTAAGGCGGCGGTGATAGGCGCTCATCAGGTCGCCGCGCTCGGTCTCGGGGATCGCGGCCAGATAAGCTTCCCACGCATCCGGATACAGCGCATCGCAGCCACGCTGGTAGAACCATTCCAGCTCCCAGCGGCGCAGCATGAAGATGCCCCGCAACACCAGCTCGGTGACCTTGTCCGGATGCGTCTGCGCATAAGCCAGCGACAGCGTGGAACCCCACGAGCCGCCGAAGACCTGCCAGCGTGCGATACCCAGGTGCTCACGCAGACGCTCGATATCCGCGACCAGGTGCCAGGTGGTGTTGTCGGTCAGTTCCGCATGCGGCGTCGATTTGCCGCAGCCGCGCTGGTCGAACAGCACGATGCGGTAGACCGAAGGATCAAAGAAACGCCGGCATTTGGGATTGGTGCCGCCACCCGGCCCGCCGTGCAGGAACACCACCGGCTTGCCATTCGGGTTGCCGCTTTGCTCGTAGTAAAGCGTATGCAGATCGGAAACCTTGAGCTGCCCGACATCGTAGGGCTCGATCTCGGGATACAGGCTGCGACGATGCTGGGACATGGGCGTTGGCGGTCGTGATGTGGGATGCACATGGTACGTAGGCTGGGATGATAATCGTAGGCTGGGGTGAGCTTGCGAACTCAACCCCGCCATCCCAGGGACAGCCGGACTCAGGCAAACAACTTGCCTGGATTCAAGATTCCGTTCGGATCGAACACCGCTTTCACGCCGCGCATCAATGCTATCTCGGCCGCGCTGCGCGTGCCCTCCAGATACGCACGCTTCACCAGCCCGATACCGTGCTCGGCAGAAATGCTTCCGCCATGCCGCTGCAGGGTCTGCGCCAGCAGCTTGGTGACGTGCTCGCATTGCGCGATGAAATCCGCATCCGAAAGCGACGGCGGCTTGAGCACATTGATATGCAGATTGCCATCACCGATATGCCCGAACCACACCACTTCCATCTGCGGATAGGCCTGCGCCAGCAAGGCCTGAATCTCTTGCAGGAAGCCAGGCACGGCGCTGATGCGCACCGAAATATCGTTTTTATAGGGCTTATGCACAGCCAGGCTTTCCGTGATGCCTTCGCGCAGGCGCCAAAGCGCAGCGGCTTGTGCCTCGCTCTGCGCCATCACGCCGTCGGCGATCAGGCCTTGTTCCATGCCTTGCTCGAACACCGCCAGCGCAGCCTCCTGCGCGCGTTCGTCGACGGCATCGAACTCGGTCACTACGTAATAGGGATAATCGCCGTCGATGGCCCGCTGCGCACCGTGCGCAAGCACATGCTTCAAGGCCACATCCGTAAAGAACTCGAACGCCTGCAACGGCAGCCGTGCGCGGAACAACGCGAACACCTGCATCAACGCATCCATGTCCGGCAACGCCAGCAGCATCACCTGCGAAGCGGGCGGCGGATCGGTGAGGCGCAGCGTTGCCTCCACCACGATGCCCAGCGTGCCTTCCGAGCCGATCATTAATTGCCGTAAGTCATAACCACTGGAGTTTTTGATCAAAGCGCGATTGAGATCGAGCAGCTCGCCGTTGCCGGCCACCACCTTGAGGCCAGCGATCCACTCGCGCGTATTGCCATAGCGGATCACCCTGATGCCACCCGCGTTGGTGGCGATGTTGCCGCCAATGGAACATGAACCGCGCGCCGCGAAATCCACCGGGTAAATCAGGCCATGCTCGCGCGCCGCCGTGTGCACCGCCTCCAGCGCGATACCCGGCTGCACCGCCAGCGTGCGGTCGACCGCATCAAAGTCCAGCACCCGGTTCATACGCGCCAGGCTCAGCACCAGCTCGCCGTTGGCGGCCACCGCGCCGCCAGAGAGGCCGGTGCGGCCGCCGGAAGGCACGATCGCCACCTGGTGCTGGTTGGCCCAGCGCACGATGCCCTGCACCTCCTCGGTGGAAGCAGGCAGCGCGATCGCCAGCGGAGCCGGGGTCCAGCGCCGGGTCCAGTCGCGGCCGTAGTGCTCCAGGTCGCCGGGCTCGGTGAGCAGGCGCAGGTCGGGCAGACGGCTGGAGAGCTCAGCGAGGGCTTGCGGGTTCATGATGGCTCCGGAAGGGAAACGCCAGCGTGCCAGCGCCTGCCCCGCGCGTCTAGTGCTGCGACGCGACAAAATCTGGCATAGTGTTTGGACTTCCAAACGCGACGCCCCCATGAAGACCTCGTTCCCCAAGCAAGACATCAAGGTGCTGCTGCTCGAAGGCGTGAGCCGCACGGCGGTGGAGACATTCCAGCGCGCCGGCTACAGCCAGATCGAGTACCACGCCAAATCCCTGCCGGAGGACGAACTGAAAGCACGCATTGCCGATGCGCACATCGTGGGCATCCGTTCGCGCACGCATCTCACGGCCGACGTGCTGGAGCACGCCAAGCGCCTGATCGCAGTGGGTTGCTATTGCATCGGCACCAACCAGGTTCAACTGGATGCGGCGGCGAAACTCGGCATTCCGGTGTTCAATGCGCCCTACTCCAACACGCGCAGCGTGGCGGAACTGGTGATTGCCGAAGCGATCATGTTGCTGCGTGGCATTCCGCAGAAGAATGCGTTGTGCCATCGCGGCGGCTGGACCAAATCCGCCACCGGCAGTTTCGAGGTACGCGACAAGGTGCTCGGCATCGTCGGTTATGGCCATATCGGTACCCAGGTGGGCGTGCTGGCCGAAAGCCTTGGCATGCGCGTGATCTTCCACGACATCGAGACCAAGCTTTCACTCGGCAATGCGCGTGCGGCAACAAGCTTGGACGATCTGCTCGAACGTGCCGATGTGGTCACGCTGCACGTGCCGGAAACACCGGCCACCAAGCTGATGATCGGCAAGGGCGAAATCGCACGCATGCGCCAGGGCGCCATGCTGATCAATGCCTCCCGCGGCACTGTGGTCGATATCGACGCACTGGCCGATGCGCTGGGCAAAGAGCATCTCGCCGGTGCGGCGATCGACGTGTTCCCGGTGGAGCCGAAGGGCAACGATGATCCGTTCGTCTCGCCGCTGGTGGGCATGGACAACGTGATCCTCACCCCGCACATCGGCGGCAGCACGCTGGAAGCGCAGGACAACATCGGCATCGAAGTGGCCAGCAAGCTGGTGCGTTACAGCGACAACGGCTCGACGCTGTCAGCTGTCAATTTCCCTGAAGTGACCCTGCCCGAGCATCCGCGCAGCCGACGTTTGCTGCACATCCACCGCAATGTGCCCGGCGTGCTGTCGCGCATCAACGAACTGTTCTCGGCCGGCAACATCAACATCGATGCGCAGTTCCTGCAGACCCATGCAGACGTGGGTTACGTGGTGATCGACGTGTCCGCCGATGAACAACAGGCAGCAATGCTGAAAGAGAAACTGGCGGCCATTCCGGGCACCCTCCGCACCCGCGTACTTTATTGAACGCCGAAGACCCCGCCTGCAAGCAATATTCCGAACTTAAGGCAACCCTGCGATAGGCAAAGGGAAAGCCTACGCCAACGCGGGGTCGCCGCCGAAAATCACGACGCCTCTTCCCCGCCTTCGCTCCGCCATAAATGCGTGCGACACTTTTTCCTAGTAGACAGGGAGAGTACCTATGCCGTACGCAACGAAGGGCCGCCGCCTGCGCGACGGCCTGCTGGCTTTATGCATGGTGTCGATGGCCGGCTTGCTGGCCGCTTGCAGCCATCACGAAGAGGGCAAGCCGGCCCTGCAGGGGGCGCCGGCCGCCAGCCGCTCCGCACACGCTCCCGCCAAACAGCCGTTCGCGCTGGTTTCCGCCGGATCGCAAACCACCGATTCGCGTACGGCGATCACGCTCCACTTCAATGCCAGGCTGGCGTCCGCACAGCCGTTCGACCAGCAGCTGGCGGTGACCGGGCCGAACGGCGAGGCGATCAACGGCAGCTGGGACCTGCAGCAGGACGGACAGACGCTGAGCTTTCCCTACGTATCGCCTAACCAGCATTACGCCGTGGTGCTGCATGCAGGCCTGCTGGCTGCGGACGGCAGCACGCTGGGGCATGAGCTGAAGCGGGACATCTATTCCGGCAATCTCACCCCGGCGGTCGGTTTCGCTTCCATGGGCAGCGTATTGCCGGCGCGCGGTTCGCGCGGCCTGCCGGTGGTGTCGGTGAACGTGGACGATGCGGACATCGAGTTCTTCCGCGTGCACGACGACGCGCTATCGGACCTGTTCTGCGCCTACCCCAAGAACAAGCACCGCGACAACTACGAGCTACAGCACGACCCCACCGAATGGGACCGTTGCGAACATGGCGACCGCGCAAAACGCGCGCTCACCGACATGGGCGATTCTGTCTACGCCAATCACTACACGCTGGGCGGCGGGCAGAACGAACGCACCATCAGCTACATCCCGATCCAGAACATTCCGCAACTGGCGCAGCCCGGCGTGTACATGGCCGTGCTGAAGAAGGGCGGCACCTTCAGCGAGGGCTACGACACCGCAGTGTTCTTCGTCAGCGATCTGGGCCTGCATCTGCGCGTCTATCGCGACAACGCCTTGTTGCACGTCGCGTCGCTGCAGGACGGCTCGCCGATCAGCGGCGTGGAGGTGGAAATCGACGATGCCAGCGGCAACGCAAAATCGAAGGCCACCACCGATGGCGACGGCAACGCGCTGATCGCCTACAAACTCGATCCCGCCGACGTGCTGGTGGCACGCCACGGCAAGGATGTTTCGGTGCTGCCGTTCAACAAGCCGGCGCTGGATGTTTCCAACTTCGACATCACCGGGCGCCGGCAGGCGCCGTTCGAAGTGTTCGCCTGGTCCGGCCGCGATCTGTACCGCCCCGGCGAAACGCTGCACGCCTCGGCGCTGCTGCGCGACTACGATGGCAAGGCGATGAAGCCGCAGGCGCTGTTCGTGCGCTTGAAGCAGCCCGATGGGCGCAGCCTGGTCGACACGCGGCTGGAGCCGCACGATCTCAATTACTTCGAACTGAGCCAGCTCATTCCCGCCGACGCGCCGACCGGCTTGTGGCAGCTCGAATTCCGCCTCGATCCGGCCAGCACGGAAGCCGTGCAGGCGTTTCCCTTCCATGTGGAGGAATTCCTGCCCGAACGCCTGAAGGTGGACCTTTTCAGCCCGCAGGCGCGCCTTGCCCCCGACGAACCGCTGAAGCTGGCCATAAGCTCCAGCTACCTCTACGGCGCGCCGGCCGATGGCAACCGCTTCACCGCCAAGCTGATGGTGAAGCCCGAGGTGCATCCGCTGCCCAATCTGCAGGACACCTTCTTCGGCAATCCGCTGATCGACCTTACCAAGGACGCGAAGGATGTGGTGGATGCCAAACTCGACGCCCAAGGCCATCTCGAACAAGACCTCGTCCTGCCGGACGATGTGAAGCCGGTGGCGCCGCTGACCGTGACGATATCGGGCAGCGTGTTCGAAACTGGCGGCCGTGCGGTGACGCGCTTGTTGAATCGCGTGTACTGGCCGGCCTCCGAACTGGTCGGCGTGCGTCCGCTGTTCGACCCCAAGCAGGGCGCGGAAAGCGAAGGCCACGCGTCGTTCGAAATCCTGCGCGCCAACGTGGACGGCAAACTTGTCGCCGGTTCGCACCTGAAGGTGCGGCTGCAGCGCGAGATACGCAATTTCTACTGGCTGTACGAGCACGGCGATGATTGGAAGTCCAACGCCAACGTCGAGTTGCAGTTGATCGAAGAGAAAGACGTCGACGTGGCCGCCGGCCAGCGCGTGCAGGTGGATTTCCCGGTGGAATGGGGCGGCTACCGCCTGGAGGTCTACGACCCGGCCACCAAGCTCACCACCGTATTTCCGTTCTTCGCCGGCTACAGCTGGGACGACGAGAACCTGGGCAAGGAAGCACGCCCGGACAAGGTGAAACTCGCACTGGACAAAGCGCGCTATCGCGCCGGCGACACCATGAAAGTGACCGTGACGCCGCCGCGCGATGGCCCCGGCGTGCTGCTGGTCGAATCCGATCACCTGTTGTACACGCGCAATATCGATGCGAAAGCCGGTGCCACGTTCGACATTCCCGTCACCAAGGACTGGGAACGCCACGACGTATACGTGGTGGCACTGGTGTTCCGTGGTGGCGAAGCGAGCGAGCACACCACGCCCGCGCGCGCCATGGGCATCGAACACGTCAACATGGATCGCAACGACCGGCGCATCCCGCTCAGCCTGAGCGCACCGAACATGATGCGGCCCGGCAATCCACTCGACGTGACCGTGCAAGGGCAAGGACTTTCCGGCCAACACGCTTACGTCACCTTGTCGGCCGTGGACCAGGGCGTACTGAACATCACCGACTACCCCGTGCCGGATGCCTGGGCCTGGATGTTCGCCAAGCGCGCATTGAGCGTGGATGCCTATGATCTGTATAGCCGCGTGATCGAGGCCATGGATGGCGCCGACGCCAAGCTGCGCTATGGCGGTGACATGAGCGGCAAGGGCCTGCCGCATGCGGCGCGCCTGAATCCGAAGGTGCAGATCGTGGATCTGTTCGCCGGTCCGGTCGCCTTCGACGCCCAAGGCAAGGCTACATTGCACGTCGAGGTACCCGATTTCAACGGCAGCCTGCGCCTGGCTGCGCTCGCCTATACCGACGACCGTTTCGGCAATGCCAACGGCAACGTCACCGTGCGCGCGCCCTTGGTGGTGGAACCCAGCACGCCGCGCGTGATGGCGAGCGGCGACAAGGCACAACTCAGCCTGGATCTGAAAAACCTCTCCGACAAGGACGGGGTGGCGAAAATCAGCATCAAGACCAACGCTGCCATCAAGCTTGAAAACGCAACGCGCGAGGTGCCGCTCAAGGATGGCGGCAGCACCACGTTGCTGATGCCCGTTACCGCGCAAGATGGCGTCGGCGTGGCCACCCTCGACATCCATGCCGAACTCAACGACTACAAGGTCGACCGCCATTTCGAATTCGCGGTGCGGCCGGCGTGGCCGGAGCAGGTTTCCACCACGCCGATGGCGCTGGAAGACGGCAAGCCGGTGCGGCTGGATGGTGCGACCACCGGCCTGATGCTGCCGACCGTGCGCGCGCAGCTCACGGTGAGCACGCTGCCGCCGCTGCCTTATGGCTTCGCCCTGCGCAACTTGCTGGACTATCCCTACGGCTGCATCGAACAAACCACCAGCAAGGGCTACGCCGCGCTGTACATGGACCAGAAAACAGCCAAGGCGCTCGGCACCTCGGGGCTTACCGATGCGCAAAGGCAGGCTGCGGTGGAAAGCGCGCTCGCACGCATTGCTTCATTCCAGGCCAGCAACGGGCATTTCAGTTTCTGGGGCGGTACCAGCCCGATCGAAACCTTTACCACGCCCTACGTGGTGGACTTCATGCTCGATGCGCGCGACGCCGGTTTCGCCGTACCGCAGGACGTGCTGCAAAAAGCCTTGCAGCGCTTGAGCGACGATCTGCTGGCCGGCGGCCACCCGTATTACAGCTACGAGCATCACGATCACATGCGCATTGCCGACGAAGCGTATTCCGGCTTCGTCTTGGCCCGCGTCAATCGCGCCCCGCTCGGCACGCTGCGCGCGATCTTCGACAACGACCGGCAGAAACTGGTGGCGCCGCTGCCGCTGGTGCATTTGGGGCTGGCGCTCAAGCTGATGGGCGACAACGAACGCGCGCAGAAGGCGATCGACGAAGCCTTTGCGTGGAACAAGGAGCGTCCTTGGTACGTAGGCGACTACGGCTCCGACCTGCGCGACCTGGCGACGATGGTGGCGCTCACGCATGCCTATGGCATGAACAAGCCCGCCTACGACGCCAAGCTGATCGACTGGGCGCGCAATGCCACCGCCCGCGTGCATGCGACGCAGGAGAAGATCCCGTATTACCACTGGTCGTGGTCGTACCTGAGCACGCAGGAACAAGTCGCCATTGCGCGCGTGGCGCATGCCTTCGATGCAGGCAGTCATTCACCGATCGCCGCCTCGCTCACGATCGGCGGCAAGACGGAATCGGCACCCGCCAACAGCTTCATGTGGACGCGCGCGCTCACGCCGGCGGAACTGGCCAGCGGCGTCAGCTTGCAGCCCAACGACAAGTCGCCCCTGTTCGCCACCCTGGACGTGGCCGGCATTCCCACCAAGGCGCCGCTGGCCGATCCCAGCCAGATCGATGTACGCCGCAGCTACTTCACCACCGACGGCAAGCCGTGGACGGGCGATACGCTGAAGGAAGGCGACAGTCTGATCGTGGAGCTGACCATCGAAGCACGCATGGACATGCCCGATGCACTGGTGACCGACCTGCTGCCCGGCGGCCTGGAAGTGGAAAACCTCAACCTGGGCGGTGCGCAGCAATGGGAAGGCGTGGTGGTCGACGGCATCAACATGGACCAGCACACCGGCTCCGCCGACATCGTGCATGAGGAATATCGCGATGACCGCTACGCCGCCGCGCTGAAACTGCAGCGCGGACAGGCTGCGCATGTGTTCTACCTGGTCCGTGCCGTGACGCCGGGCACCTACACCGTTCCGCCGCCGCTGGTGGAGGATATGTATCGGCCGGCCGTGCGCGGAATCGGCAGCGTGTCGCTGGCGCAGTTGAAGGTGGTGGAGCCATAGCCGGACATGCCCCCTCTCCCCTGCGGGGAGAGGGTCGGGGTGAGGGGCGATAGCTAAGAACTCACCCCTTTGCGCAAAAACCAAAGCGGTTATGACGAAACTCCCCGCAAGCCCTTCCCCCCACCCTGCCCCGCTTCCCGGAGGGGAGCGGGGACCGATCGCGCGGCGCGTGTATCGACTGCTTCGCATCCTGCTGCTGAGCATCGCCGGCCTGGCGATCGTCGCCGTCCTGCTGGACCGCATTTTTCCGCTGCGGCTTCCCGCGCCCGACACCGGCAGCACCGTGGTGCTCGCCCGCGACGGCACGCCGCTGCGCGCGTTTGCCGACAGCGACGGCGTTTGGCGCTATCCCATCACGGCAAACCAGGTCTCGCCACTCTACCTGCAAGCCCTGCTCACCTACGAAGATCGCTGGTTCTACCGCCATCCGGGCGTCAATCCCTATGCCTTGCTGCGCGGTGCATTCGGCGTATTACGACACGGCCATGTGGTCTCGGGCGGTTCCACCCTCACCATGCAGGTCGCCCGCATCATCATGCCGATGCCGCACACCATTACCGGCAAGCTGGTGCAGATCTTCCGCGCGCTGCAACTGGAAGCGCATCTGAGCAAGGCGCAAATCCTGGAGCTGTATCTCAACCACGCACCCTTCGGCGGACCGATCGAGGGCGTGGAAGCCGCATCGTGGGCCTATCTGGGCAAGCCGGCCAAGCGGTTATCGCATGCGGAGGCGGCGCTGCTGGCCGTGCTGCCGCAATCGCCGAGCCGGCTGCGTCCTGATCGCCACCCCCAGGCGGCGCGCCGCGCCCGCGACAAGGTGCTCAAGCGCATGCGCGACGAGGGCTTGTGGAGCGAGGCGCAACGGCGCGATGCGCAGATCGAACCGGTGGTGGCGCGCTCGCTGCGGGCGCCGCTGGAGGCCGCCCTGCTCGCAGAACGGCTGCACCAGCAGCAACCGCAGGCGCGGCGCATCGTCACCACCATCGACGCGAACCTGCAACGCGCGGTGGAAGATCGCGTCAGCGACTATCTCTCGCGTCTCCCGCCACGCACATCGGCAGCGGTGCTGGTGGTGGACAATGCCACGCTGCAAGCGCGCGTCTATGTCGGCACGGCGGCATTTGCCGATCCGCTGCGGTTGGGGCACGTAGACATGGTACGCGCGCCACGCTCTCCCGGTTCCACGCTCAAGCCTTTCCTCTATGGGCTCGCACTCGACGATGGCCTGATCACCTCGCAAAGCCTGCTGGTGGATGCACCGCAGGATTTCGGTGGCTATAAACCTTCCAATTTCGACGACAACTTCAACGGTCCGGTCAGTGTGGCGGAAGCCTTGCAACGCTCACTCAATGTGCCCGCCGTGGACATTCTCGATCACGTGGGGCCGAACCGTTTTGCTGCCCGCCTGGCCAATGGCGGCGTCGATCTTGGCCTGCCCCAGGGTGCGCAACCGAATCTCTCGATCATCCTCGGCGGCGCCTCGACGCGGCTGGAAAACCTGGTCGGTGCCTACACCGCGTTCGCCAATGGCGGCGTAGCCGGCACGCCGCGCTATCTGCCGGAGCAGCCATTGTTGACCCGCCGCCTGATGTCGCCGGGTGCGGCGTGGATCATCCGCACCATACTTTCCACTAATCCTGCCGACGTGGAAGGCGCGCCGCTGGAAGGCACGATCCAGGCGCATAACGCGGTAGCCTGGAAAACCGGCACCAGCTATGGCTATCGCGATGCATGGGCGATCGGCGTGACCGACGGCTGGACGATCGGCGTGTGGATCGGACGGCCTGATGGCACGCCATCGCCTGGCCAGTACGGGGCGGTGACCTCGCTGCCCTTGATGTTCGCAGTCGCCGATATGCTGCCCAACGATCGCAACCACGTGCATGCCGCCCAACCGGCAAGCGTGCGGCAGGTGGACATCTGCTGGCCGCTGGGCGGCGCGGCGGCGCATACGCCACCTGCGTTATGCCGCCAGCGGCGCCAAGCCTGGACGCTGGATGGCGCGCTGCCGCCGACCTTTGCCGAGCGCGATATCACGGCCTGGTCGACCGGCCTGCTCAACGTGCGCGTCGATGCCAGCGGCCAACGCCTCAGCGCCACCTGTCACGGCAAGGGCGAGCACACTATTCAGATCGCGCGTTGGCCCGCACTGGCCAGCCCCTGGTTGAGTGCGGACGATGCAGCGCAATCCGCCTTGCCGCCACTGGCGGCGGGCTGCGCGCCCGATTCGCTCGAAGTGGCCAGCCCCATCCGCATTGCCGGCCTCAGCCAGGGCGTGCGCTTGCGGCGGGCACCGAACAGCAAGCAGCCGCTGCGCGTGACCTTGCAGGCCCTTGGCGCTGCCAGCGAAGTGCAGTGGCTGCTGGACGGACGCTTGCAGGGCAGCAGCCTGGGCAATGCGAACATGCAGATCATGCTGCAGCAAGCCGGTGAGCACCGCATCACGGCGCTGACGCGCGAAGGCGCGTTTGCGCAACTGGTGGTGCATGTCGATGGCGAAGGACCGACGCTCTAAACCGTGCGCTTCTTGGCCATTGCGGTCTTTTTTCTTGCCGGTTGGCGCGGCTCGGTGACGGCCACCTCATGCTTGTGTTGCATGCGCAGTTGTTCGCGGAACGCTGCCGCGTAACTTTTCAACTCGGCTTTCTTGCTCGCCGCCAGCGTCCTGTCGCGCGCCAGATGCCGCTCCATCCGCTGCAACAAGTCGTAATCGTGATAATCGCGATACGGCTTGAGATCGAGATCCGCCGGTACCTTGACCAGACGCTCATCGCCGATCTTCTTCACGTACTTCTGCATGAAGCGGTCATAGGCCTTCCAGGTGATGCGCTGGGCATGGATGGCCGCTTCTTCGGCGCGTGTGGCGATCTGATGCGCGTGCAGGTAATGCAGGCCAAGCTGGTCGATCAGTGTCTTCTCCACTTCCTCGTGCAGGATCAAAAAGCGGTCCACCTCGATGGTGCGGCCACGGAAGGTGAAGGACTTGGGCAGGTGGCGGTCGATATAGATCGTCTTGCCGTCCTGGCTGTAGCCGGCGAGGTAAGGAATATCGTGCTTGCGATCCAGTTTCTTGACCCGGCGCAGGATCGCATCGAGCGCGCGATCCATCATCAGCGAAGAGATGTACCAGTCAGGAGCCTTCAACTTCACGTGCGGGGCGTCCGGGTGACAGCTGTTCGACGGCATGGCGGCCAACTCCTGGGGTGAGTGGGTATCGAGACTAGCTGGTGGAGGACGCAAAAAGAAAAACGGCGCCGAGAGCGCCGTTTGTTCGTTCTGCGAATTGGTCGGGGCGGCCGGATTCGAACCGACGACCCTTTGCCCCCCAGGCAAATGCGCTACCAGGCTGCGCTACGCCCCGACTGATCCAGCAAAGAAAGAAATTGTAGCAGTACCGGCAGGCCAGCCGGTAGCCGTGCTCAGCGACGCAGCAGCACCAGCACTTCTTCCAGCTCCATGCGCACCTGACGCACGATCTGGTGCGACATGCTGGCCTCCATGCGCGCCTGCGGACCTTCCAGGCGCGCGCGCGCGCCGGTGATGGTGAAGCCTTCGTCGTACAGCAACGAGCGAATCTGCCGGATCATCAGCACGTCGTGGCGCTGGTAGTAGCGGCGGTTGCCGCGGCGCTTGACCGGGTTGAGCGCAGGAAACTCCTGCTCCCAGTAGCGCAGCACATGGGGCTTCACCCCGCACAGTTCGCTGACTTCACCGATCGTGAAGTAGCGCTTGGCCGGGATGGCAGGCAGCTCGGTGTTATTCCCCTGATCCAGCATATCCCTCGACTCTCACCTTGAGTTTTTGTCCTGGCCGGAACGTCACCACGCGGCGGGCGGAGATGGGAATCTCTTCACCCGTTTTGGGATTACGACCCGGTCGCTGGTTCTTCTGCCGCAGGTCGAAGTTGCCGAAGCCGGACAATTTGACCTGCTCGCCCCTTTCCAGAGCTTCACGGACCACCTCGAAGTAGGCGTCCACGAACTCCTTGGCTTCACGTTTGTTAAGGCCCACCTCGAGGAAGAGGCGCTCCGCCATCTCCGCCTTTGTCAGCGCCGCCATCTTATCCTCGCAATTTCGCCTCGCATGCAGCCTCCAACGCCGACACTACATTTCGTACGCAGTTGTCCGCGTCGTCGTCGGTAAGCGTGCGTGAAGCGTCCTGCAAAATCAAGCCCATAGCGAGACTCTTTCGGCCCGCTTCGACCCCTTTCCCGCTATAGCGATCAAACAACCGCAGGTCTGCCAGGGTCGTGCCCAGGGTGGCGCGAACGGCCTGCTCAATCTGTGACCAGCTTACCTGTTCAGGTATGTCAACAGCGATGTCCCGGCGCACCGCCGGGAAGCGCGGTACTGGCTGCGCCTTGGGCAGGCGGCGGCCGAGCAGCGGCTCGAGGGCCAGTTCCAACACGTGCACATCGGGGCCGAGGTCCAGCGTCTTGGCCAGGCGCGGGTGCAGTGCCCCCAGATAGCCGACGGTCTCCCCGTCGCGCGTGACCCGCGCGGCGCGGCCGGGGTGCAGCCAGCCCGGCAGGCCATCGGCATGGACGGCCCAGCGCTGCGGCTCACCGCCCCAGGCGATCAGGGCATCGAGATCGCCCTTGAGATCGAAGAAGTCCAGCGGGCGTGCAGCTTCACCCCATTGCTCGGCGTGGGCGTTACCGCTGGCGACGAGGGCGAGGCTCGGCGTTTCGACCGGCGGGTTGCCTGCCGCGAACGCGCGGCCCATTTCGAACAGCCGCACGCGATCCTGTTGGCGCGCGCGATTGTGCGAGAGCGCCTCGATCAATCCAGGCAGCAACGACGGCCGCATCACGGCCAGGTCGGCAGATAGCGGGTTGGCAAGCGGCACCAGGTTGCCGGCGAAGCCCCATTTTTCCAGCAGGGCATGGCTGACGAAGGCGAGGTTCACTGCTTCGTAGTACTCGCGCGCAGCCAGTTGCTCGCGTACGACCAGTTCGTTGAGGCGCGCTTCCGGCTCGATTGCCAACGCCAGGGCGCCTTCGGGCGTGTGCGTGGGAATGCGGTCGTAGCCGTAGATGCGGGCCACTTCTTCGACCAGGTCTTCCTCCAGCTCGATGTCGAAGCGGCTGCTCGGCGCGGTAACGCGCCAGCCTTCATCGATGGTCGCCACTTGCATGCCCAACGCAGTGAAGATGCGAGCGACTTCGGCGTCTGCCACCTCGACGCCCAATACGCGGCGCAAGCGGGTACGGCGCAACGTGACGGTCGCCGACTTGGGCAGATCGGCCGGGTTTTCGGCCACCAGCACGGGACCGGCCTTGCCGCCTGCCATGGACAGCAGCAATTCCGTGGCGCGTTGCAGTGCGCGGCGCGGCAGCTCAGGGTCTACGCCACGCTCGAAGCGATGCGACGCATCCGTATGCATGCCCAGCTTGCGCGCGCGGCCCATGATGGCGGCCGGTGCGAAGTGCGCCGCTTCCAGGAAAATGTTGCGCGTGGCGTCGGTGACGCGCGAATCGTAGCCACCCATCACGCCGGCCACGGCCAATGCGTTCTGCTCGTCGGCGATCAGCAAAAAGCTGGAGTCGAGTTTCGCTTCGGAGCCATCGAGCAGCTTCACGGTTTCGCCTTCGTGCGCATGACGCACGACGATGTCGCCATGGAGTTGGTCGTTGTCGAACGCATGTAGCGGCTGGCCAAGTTCCAGCATCACATAGTTGGTGACATCAACGACGGCGCTGATCGGGCGCAAGCCGGCGCGACGCAGGCGCTCGGCCAGCCACAGCGGCGTGCGTGCGGCAGGATCGATGCCTTCGATGATGCGGCCGAGGTAACGCGGCGCGTCCTTGCCGGCTTGCAGGCGAATGCCGCGGCGCGCGGCGCTGCTTACCGGCGCATCCGCTTGCGCCGGCAGCTTTACCTGGCTGCCGAACAGCGCGGCCACGTCGTGGGCGAGCCCAAGCAGGCCCAGGCAATCGGGGCGGTTCGGAGTGAGCTTGAGCTCGATGCTGGCATCCGGCAGGCCCAGGTACGCAGCCAGCGATTGACCGACCGGCGCATCCAGCGGCAATTCGAGCAAGCCGGATGCATCGTTGTCGATGCCCAGCTCTTTCGCCGAGCAGAGCATGCCGAACGATTCCACGCCGCGCAGCTTCGCCGCTTTGATGTTGATGCCGCCCGGCAGCGACGCGCCGACGGTGGCCAGCGGCACCCTGATGCCGACGCGCGCATTCGGCGCACCGCAGACGATCTGCAGCGGCTCACCGATGCCAGCGTTGACCTTGCACACCTGCAGACGGTCGGCTTCCGGATGCTTTTCCGCGGCCACGATTTCGGCCACCACCACGCCGCCGAGGTTTTCGCCCAGCGGGGTGAGTTCTTCCACTTCCAGCCCGGCCATGGTCAGCGCATGCGCAAGCGCGGCACGGTCTGCCTTGATCTCGACCAGCTCACGCAGCCAGTTTTCGGAGAATTTCATGCTTTAGGTCCGTCAATCGGAAATCGTGAATCGTGAATCGTTTGAAGCGCTCGGGCGTCGCGGGTACGCCCGATCCCTCTTTTCGATTCCCGCCCTTAAGCGAATTGCTTGAGAAAGCGCAGATCGTTCTCGAAGAACGCGCGCAGGTCGGAAACGCCGTAACGCAGCATCGCGAAACGCTCGACGCCAAGACCGAACGCAAAGCCGGTGTAGCGCTCCGGGTCGATGCCGCAGTTCTTGAGCACGTTCGGATGCACCATGCCGCAGCCGAGCACCTCCAGCCAGCGCGTGCTGCCATCGTCGGCATCCCAACGGATGTCCACTTCGGCGCTGGGTTCGGTGAAGGGGAAGTAGCTGGGACGGAAGCGCATTTCGAAATCGCGCTCGAAGAACGCGCGGATGAATTCGGCCAGCGTGCCTTTCAGATCGGCGAAGCTGGAGGTTTCATCCACCAGCAGGCCTTCGATCTGGTGGAACATCGGCGAGTGCGTCTGGTCCGAATCGCTGCGATACACCTTGCCGGGCGCGATGACACGGATCGGCGGCTGACGGCCTTTCATCGAACGGATCTGCACCGGCGAGGTATGCGTGCGCAGCAGACGGCCGTCACCGAAGTAGAAGGTGTCGTGCATGGCACGCGCCGGATGGTGCGGCGGAAAATTAAGCGCTTCGAAGTTGTGCCAGTCGTCTTCGATCTCGGGACCATCGGCGCGCTGGTATCCCAAGCGCGCGAAGATCGCGGCGATGCGTTCCAATGCGCGGGTAATCGGGTGGATGCCGCCGCGCTCGCCGTCGCGTCCGGGCATGCTGATATCAAGCTTTTCGGAAGCGAGGCGGCGATCGAGTTCGGCCTGCTCCAACGTCTGCTTGCGCGCGGTCAGGGCGTCGTTGAGGCGCTCTTTCAGGCGGTTCACTTCGGCGCCGCGCGTCTTGCGCTCTTCCGGCGATAGCGTGCCGAGCGCTTTCAGGGCGGCGGTGACGATGCCGCTTTTGCCCAACAGGCTTACGCGCAGCGCATCGAGCGATTCGAGCGTGTCGGCCTTGTCGATGTCCGCCAGCGCCTGGGTGGCGCGGGTGTCGAGGTCTTCCATCGTTTTTCCCCGGAAATCGGGAATCGGCCATCGTGCCGGCGGTCGAGCAAAAGCTGCTGCGCTTTTGCGATTCCCGATTCACGATTCCCGATTCACGCCAAAAACAAAAACGGGGAGAAGGCTTAAGGCCTTCTCCCCGCTTGATTCACATCATTTCGTCAGTGCTTGACGATCAAGCGGCCAGGCTGGCCTTCGCCTTTTCCGCGATGGCCCCAAACGCCTTGATGTCGTGCACGGCGATGTCAGCCAGCACCTTGCGGTCCACCGTGATGCCGGCCTTGGCCAGGCCATTGATCAGGCGGCTGTAGGACAGGCCGAACTGACGGGCGGCAGCATTGATACGCACGATCCACAGGGCGCGGAACTGGCGCTTCTTCTGCTTGCGGCCGATGTACGCGTACTGACCGGCCTTGATGACGGCCTGGTTGGCAACGCGGAAGACCTTGCGACGGGCGTTGTAGTAACCCTTTGCGCGGCCGATGATTTTCTTGTGACGACGACGGGCGGTAACGCCACGCTTTACACGAGCCATGGTTCAGTCCTCCGCCTTAGACGTACGGCAACATGCGAGCGACGCCCTTGGTGTCGCAAGCTTTGACGTGATTGGTGGCGCGCAGGTTGCGCTTACGCTTGGTCGACTTCTTGGTCAGAATGTGCGACTTGAAGGCATGGCCGGCCTTGAACTTGCCGGACGCGGTCTTGCGAAAACGCTTCGCCGCCGCGCGGTTGGTCTTGATCTTGGGC
>NZ_DATJMN010000224.1:0-6142 GCF_035508675.1 Dyella sp. | reverse complement strand
GGTGACTGGTGCGATCTTGGCACCGCATTGAACACAACGGCAAGCGATCACTGGCTGCAATGGGGTCTTCGAGACTCTGATAGATTCAGGGCGGAGAAGCTTTTTTTGTGTTGACTCGGGCAGCGAAATGGTGACCCTGTTCTTACCCTGTTCTTACCCCGTTCTTCTATTCGAACTTTGTGACATCCAAAAACTCGCCGCTCGTTCAACAAATACGAGTTCAAGAAAAGCACTCCGCGGTCATTGCTGCTGGCTTGTAGTTATGGTCTTATTGTTGAGGTTGGTTTTCTGATGATTAATACGGGAAAAAGGTATGAGCGCCATTTTTTATTGGGTATATTCCTTTTTTGTAGGGCCGTTGTACGTTTTTTATTATTTCGCTTACAAAAACTATCTAAGGTTGGGTGAGTCAGTTGCATATGCACTGTTTTGGGCTCCAGTAGCGTCGACCTTCACGGTTCTGTGCGGCGCTGCTTTTTGGTTTATCAAGCCTTTGGAGCTTCTGTGTTATGCGGCTAAACAAAATATCCGACTATTGAGCAATATTGATACCTTTGCAGTATTCTTGGTTTTTGTTTTTTTGTCGGCATTGCTGCTCGTGTCTTTAATAAAAAGAAATCAAGATCAGATCTTGTCTAATTTTCGTCTCTTGAAATGTCCAGACCAGGCGCTACTCGTCATTCTTGGGGTGGCGTTTGCCGTCCCCTTGGCTCTAATAGAGGTGTCTTTTGGAAAATATCACTTTGGGCTTGCCACGTCGCTAGCGGTGACTTATTACACGGTTTTTTATTTTGTTTTCTTTAGGAGGATTTTTGCGAAAATTCTATTAAATAAAGATGAGAGGAGTCAGAGCCTGAGGTAAAGGGGATGGGACTTCGAAACAGGTTCAGGTTCTGAGGTTTCCCCACGTTTTCTGCCATACAATCAAAAGTTAGCATTCTGGACTTTTCCATCAGCAAGCGGAAGTAGTGCCCGCGATCCTCGTCATCGACAAACGTTGCGCGTCGATTCACTCCTCGCTGTGTTACATGCAAAGCAACGTCGGGAAGTCTAGTCGTGGTTGGCGCGGCATCCGGTCCGCTCCGTCCCCTTTTCCGTGTTCACTTCCAGGCTGCCTGCAAGGCGCCGGATCTTTGCGATTCCAACCACCTCGCGACGTGTCCAGTCACCCCGTCGCGGCTCAAGCCATTTCGTGCATTCACAAAACGGCAACCGCCTACATACGTAGTTTCGCCGATTTGCTACGTTCGGCTCGCCATCGATGCTCTCTTGTGTAGCGACATCGATGGCCATGGCAGCAATGCTGTGAGAAGCGCGGAACGTGAGAGCTGACACTCCCACGCTCCGCTAACCAACCAACTATGGAGACTAGTTGATATGGCTGAGCCAGATCATACGGCACCCGCACGTCAGTCGGGGCTCCCCGATTATCCGTTCACCCACATTCCCGGCGCTCCGCCGGACGGTGTGGGCGACGTTGAGCGAACGCAACTGGAAATCGTCTCCGCCATCGCTGGCATCGAGCATGTGAAGCTTGTCATCACATGCCTACTCGCTGACAGCGATGCCTACGGCGAAGCCTGGGCGGATGGTGAAGCGGTGCAGCCACTTTCGTGGCCGTTACCGGCGACGACCTATTCCAGTTTGCTGGTGGCCATCCACTTTCTCAACGAATGTGCAGCCATGCTTCGGTATGACCTGCACAGGTAAGGCGCCAGGGTCCGCATGATCCTTACCGCGGCACACCCCTGGAGGCGGTGTGCCGCACCTGCGCAGCTGTGCGTGACCCACGCGGCTACCTTCGGCGCAGGCAAGCATGGAGGGCGCCACTTGCGGCGTAGCAACATAAAAACGCGCCGCCATTTGCCGGTACCGCCGATATACTCGCCGCCAAGCGCTTCACGCCTTGGGGAGGCACGCGGCCGAGATGATCACGCCGGAACGCATCATGGCCTGGGCCATACCGGGTTTCTTCGTGTTGATCGGCATCGAGTTGCTGATCGCCAAGTGGCGCGGCCGCGACGTCTACTACCTCAACGATGCGATCAACAGCCTGGGCCTGGGCATGGTCTCCCAGATCGTCGGCGTCTTCACCAAGTTGTTCGCCATCGGTGTTTACGGCTGGTGCGTCACGCATCTGGCGCCATGGACCTTGCCGTCGAACCGCGTGTGGGTGTGGCTCAGCGGTGTGCTGCTCTACGACCTGCTCTATTACTGGTTGCACCGCTTGGGCCACGAAGTAAACGTGTTGTGGGCCGCGCATGTCGTGCACCATCAGAGCGAGAGCTACAACCTCACTACCGCCTTGCGCCAAACCGGCAGCGGTTTCCTGCTGGGCTGGATCGCCTATTTGCCGATGGCGCTGCTCGGTTATCCCACCGAAGTGTTTGCCGTCATTGCGTTGATCGACCTGCTTTACCAGTTCTGGGTGCATACCGAGGTGATCGGCCGGCTGGGCTGGTTCGATCGCGTGTTCTGTTCGCCGTCCAACCATCGCGCGCATCATGCGGTGAACGATCGTTACCTCGACCGCAATTACGGCGGCATCTTGATCCTCTGGGATCGCCTGTTCGGCACGTTTGTCGAGGAGGACGACGGCGATCCGCCGGTCTATGGCACGCGTGCGCCGCTGCAAAGCTGCAATCCGCTGTGGGCGAATGTGGACGTGTACTGGGCCATGCTCAAGGACAGCTGGCATGCGCGGCACGGGCTGGACAAGCTGCGCGTGTGGGTCAAGCCGCCGGGTTGGCGGCCTGCGGACGTCGCCGCGCGTTTTCCCAAACGGCCCTTCGATATCCGGCATGCGCGCTACAACCCGCCGCTGTCGCGGGCGTTGAAGATTTATTGCCTTGTGCAATTCGCGCTTCTGCTGTTGGTTGGCGTGAATTTTCTTGATGTGGCGCCGCACATGCCATGGGCGCCGGCAGCAGCGTATGCGGCGTACCTTCTGTACAGCTTGTGGGCGCTTGGCTTTTTGCTGGAGGGACGCCGTATCGGCCAGTGGCTGGAGTTGCTGCGCACGGCGGGAACGGCTGGCTGGGTGGCGATCAGCGGGCGCTGGTTCGGCATAGCGCATCTGGACGTGCGAATCGTCGTGGCGATGGCGCTGGTGTTTGGAGCGGGCGCTGTCGCGTTATGGCTGCTGGCCGGCTACGAGCGCCGGCATGGGACAGTTCGGCCGGTTCCGGGGTGATGAAATCCCGGCTTTGCTTGCATTCCGCGTACGTGGACTTCATCCCGGCGGCGTCGCAAGGGGTTTTTGCCGAAATGGGAGCCATCCCTGCAGCAGCTTTCGCCCCTGTTTGCGGGCCAGTGTGCGTCCAGGCGAAACGAGTCGTGAAATCCGCCTGCCAATGAGTTGGAACATGCAGCGGTTTGTTCCATAGTGTGCGCCAGAGGGTTCGTCCGGCTTGGCGTTGCCCGAGCCGGGCGCGTGTTGTTCTCCACAGGAGAATGATCATGCGATACACATCGCTGTTCGAACGTTACAAGGATGTTCTTCTGCTGATTGCCCGCATCCTGCTGATGGCCTTGTTCGTGATCTTCGGCTGGGACAAGTTCCTGAATTTCTCGGGCACGGTCAGCTACATGCAATCGGTGGGGTTGCCGTTTGCCACGCTTGCTTCCGCGAGTGCGCTGATCATGGAGCTGGTGGTGGGCGTGGCCATCCTGATCGGCTTCTATACGCGGCCGCTGGCCTTCCTGCTTTGCTTGTACACCTTGATCACGGCCCTGATCGGTCACCGCTTCTGGGCGCTGACCGGTGGCTTGCGCCTGGACACCATGATTCATTTCTACAAGAACGTGAGCATTGCTGGCGGCTTGCTGCTGCTGTGCCTGACTGGGCCGGGCAAATATTCGATGGATCGCCGCTGACCCAGGCGACGCGTTGCGTCGCAGCAAGGAACGGATGGTCGGATAGTGCTTTCGGCAGCCGTCGCGGGTGCTCGCTTTCGCTATGATCGGCGCTTTACGTTTTAGGAGAGTCGCCGATGAGTGTCCTGAGCAGGATGCTGCGCCATAAATCCGTCGAACAGTTGCAAGCGGATGCGGGGCAGCGGGGCGATTTCCGCCGTGTGTTGGGGTTGTGGCAGCTCACGGCGATCGGTATCGGCGGCATCATCGGGGTTGGCATCTTCGTCTTGGCAGGGCAGCAGGCTGCGGCCAACGCGGGGCCTGCCGTCGCACTGAGTTTCATCATCGCGGGCATGGGCAGTGCGTGTGCGGCGCTGTGCTATGCCGAATTCGCCGGGTTGATTCCCGTCACCGGCAGCGCCTATACCTATGGTTACGCGGTGCTCGGCGAATTCGTGGCCTGGATCATCGGCTGGGACCTGCTGCTGGAATACGCGCTGGTGGTCGCGGTGGTGGCGATCGGCTGGTCCGGTTATGTGCAGGTGCTGCTCGGTTCGGTGGGTATCCATTTGCCGGTATGGGCGCAGCAGAGCATGAGCGCGCAGACCATGGAGTATTACCTGCAGCAGCTGTTCGGCGTACATGGCGGGCAAGCCATCGCGGGGCCCAGCGACGGGCATCGCTTCAATGTGATTGCCGCCGTGGTGTCATTGCTGGTCGCGGCGCTGCTGACCATTCGCACGGAGTGGGGCGCACGCTTCAATACCCTGGTCGTGACGATCAAGGTGATCGGCGTGCTGCTGGTGGTGCTGGTCGGCGCGTTCTATGTGCATGCGGCGAACTGGCAGCCGTTTGTGCCGGCACGCGTGATCGATGCGCAGGGTGTGGGGCATTTCGGCTGGGCCGGCGTGCTGACCGGCGCCAGCGTGGTGTTCTTTGCCGTGTTCGGCTACGACACGCTGACCACGGCGGCGGAAGAGGCGAAATTTCCGCAACGCGACCTGCCGCGCGCGGTGCTGCTGTCGCTGGCGGTGGCGATGGTGCTGTATATCGCGGTGTCGTTGGTGCTGACCGGCATTACGCCCTACAGCAACCTGGGCGGGGATGCTTCCGTGTCGCAGGCGTTCGAATCCATCGGCCTGCATTGGTTGAGCGTGACGATTGCGGTGGCCGCGGTGATCGGCGTGACCAGCGTGCTGTTTGCCTTCATGCTGGGTGCCGCACGCATCTGGTTCGCACTGGCACGCGATGGCTTGCTGCCGGCCTGGTTCGCGCATATCCATCCACGCTTCGGTACGCCGGCACGGCCGACGGTGATTCTCGGCGTGTTCACCGCGATAGTCGCCGGCTTGCTGCCGATCGGCGAAGTGGCGGAACTGGTGAACATCGGCACGCTCAGCGCCTTCATCATCATTTGCACGGCGGTGCTGGTGCTGCGCATCCGCAAGCCGCATGTGCTGCGCAGTTTCCGCGCGCCGGCGCTGGCGGTGGTGTCGCCGCTGGGCGTGTTGTTCTCGTTGCTGCTGATCTTTGGGGTGCCGTGGTCGGATACCGATGGCTGGCATCGCATCGGCGGTTTGCCGTGGATCACCTTCGAGCGCTTCATCATCTGGATGGTGTTGGGATGCGTGATCTATTTCAGCTACGGCATGCGCCATAGCCGCATGAACGAGTAAGCCGGGCTGAAGTCCGGGTAGCGCCAATGCTCCGAACTTAAGGTCACGGCGCGATCCCTCGTAGGTTGGCGGTGAGGCGACGCCAAGCCCCAACATCGCCATCTGCACGGCAAGGTTGGGGTTCGCGCACGCTCTCCACCCACCTACGCGCTTCGATTCTGGCTTAAGGGATGGCACTAACTTGAGCCACAAAGTTTGTTGTTCGCGGAGATCTGCTCCCTCCCCTGCGGCAGTAGGGGAGGGTTGGGGTGGGGTTGCTTGGGCTTTAGCGTACAGCTGAATTTCCTGAGAAAAGTATGGAGGCGATGGTTGGCTCCTGCCGCTCGCTGCGCTCGCACCCCACCCTAGCCCTCCCCTACTTCGCAGGGGAGGGAACGTATCCTGGCGAGCGAGAGGTACACGCTATCGAGGCGTGTAGGTTGGTGGTGAGCGTATGCGAACCCCAACGTCGCCATGCACGTGGATCGCGATATTGAATCGCCCCGGGATTGGTGGAGGCTCCAACTCTTGAGAAGATGGAGCCATGAACAAATCGAACAAGTTCTCCCCGGAAGTCCGCGAGCGCGCCGTGCGTATGGTGCAAGAGCATCGTGGTGAGTACCCGTCGCTGT
>NZ_DATJMN010000223.1:0-23154 GCF_035508675.1 Dyella sp. | reverse complement strand
GCGAAGCGGAAATCGTCGGCGCCGCCTGCACCGGCGGCTGCCCCAGGCTGAACCAGCCCACCATCCACACCCAGGCGGCGACCAGGCCGAACAGCAAGCCGTAATTGAGCACCGGCAGATACGTCACCGCCTGCACGATGGCCACGCTCCAGATCACGATCTGGAAGCCGGCCATCGCGTCGATCCAGCGCAGCGACAAGCGATCGGCATCCGAGCGCTGCTCGCGCAGCCGCCGCCGGTAGCGGCGTATCAGTGCCAGCGCAGCCATCACATAGGAAAGGCTATACAGAAACAGCGGGCCATCGAACCATGCCCCAACCGCGCGCTCGCCGGCGATCCAGCGCGCCGACAGCGCTTGCAACTGCGCATGGCTGCCGACGAAGACATAAGCGTTGAGCACCAGCATGACGAGAAAACCGGCCAGATGCACCACGTCGCGCGGTTTGAACCCTCGATTCTCCACCAGCGCCCGCACGTAGAGATAGAACAGGCTGCCGTAGAGAAACGGAAACAACGCAACGAAACGGTAGGCGCGAAACCATTCCGGCGACAGCAGATGCCAATACAGCGCCTTCACCGCCAGATCCACGCCGGTGAGCGCCACCCACACCGCCAACAGATGGTTGGCGGTGTGATTGGCGGGACGCCGCCAAAGCGCCAGGGCCAGCAACGCCGCCTGCACCGCGCCGGCTATGTAGATGAAGGTCCAGAACGTCATGGGAAAGCCAGCGAACAAGCGCAACATTCCGTAGGTTGAGCCAATGCTGCCAACTTTAGCGTGTATGTTCACGATCGCGAGAATGCATCCCCTCCCCTAATGCTGCAGGGGAGGGGGTAGTCGCTGGGATGAAATCCCAGCACCCCATGCCATGAAAGCGTGGATGTCGTCCCACCCTACGCACCACCACGCCAACTCATCAACAGCGTACGCGTCTGCTCCTGCACGGTCGTCTTGATCAGGGCGCTTTTGGCCGCATCGATCTCCTTCCAGCCAAGCAGCTCCAGGCACGCGCCGGGCGGGTAGTAGAACGCCAGCACCAGGCCTTTCAACGTGAGCAGCCGGATGCGTGTGATGGCTTCGTTGGTGCGGGTATGCGCGATGCGCGCCACCAGCTCGAGCAGCAATTTGTTGATCGGCCGCTTCATCTTCTGCTGCAGCATCGGCGAAATCATGCTGGGGGCTTCGCCGGCCAGTTCGCGCCCCACCAGGCGGCCTTTCGCCAGGTGCGTGGGCGTCAGCACGCTGTCCAGCGTGACGAGTTGGATGCCCAAATAGGCCTCGATCAGCGTGTCGGCGCCGGCGTGGTTCTTCAGCGCATCGGCGGCCTGGCGCATCGACGGGGCGAAGCGTGCCTGCAGGTCGCTGGTGATGTACTCCGCGCACGCCTTGTAAAGGCCTTCCTTGTTCTCGAAGTAATACTGCAGTGCCGGCGCATTGACGTTGGCCGCCGTCGCGATGTCGCGCGTGGATGCCTCCTTGAAGCCGTGTTCGCCGAACAGCTGGATGGCGGCATCGATGATGCGCTGGCGGGTTTCATCGCCCCGGGCATAGCCGCCGGCAGGTGGGCGACGCAAACGCTTGGCTTGAGTCATGCGGGTTCTCCGTCTCTGCCGGCAAAGATAACATTTGACAAAAATATGCCAAGCGGAATAAATTTTCCAGATGGAATAATTTCAGGGTCATGGCATGCCTCCTTCCAACACCGGCGCATCGGGTGATGCGTCCAACGGCGCTGCGCCGCGTCGCAAAGCACCGCGGTTTCTGCTGCCGGTCGTCCTCGTGCTGGTTGCCATTGGCGTGGCGGCACTGGGCTATTGGTGGTTGGTCGGGCGCTTTATCCAGAGCACCGACGACGCCTACCTGCAGGCTGACAGCGTCACCGTGGCGCCCAAGGTCAGTGGTTACGTCACCGACGTCTACGTCGGCGACAACGCCACGGTGAAGGCGGGCGATCCGCTGGTGCGACTGGATGGCCGCCAGTACCAGGCAGCGCTGGACCAATCGACGGCGACGGTCGATGCACGCCGCGCGGACCTTCAGCAGGCGCAGGCCGGCATCGCGCAACAGCAGGCCGCCATCGAGCAGGCGCGCGCACAGTTGCAGGTGGCGCAGGTCAACGCCAAGCACACGGAAGACGAGGTGCGCCGCTACGGCCCGCTGGCGAAAACCGGCGCTGAAAGCGGCGATCAGCTATCGGTGCTGATCAGCAATCGGGATCAGGCGCGAGCCACGCTGGCGGCCGACAAGGCGGCGCTCGATCAGGCGCAAGCACGCATGGCCGACCTGCATGCACAGATTGCGCAAGCGCAGGCGCAGCTGGAAGCCGCGCAGGCCTCCGCCAAGCAGGCCCAACTGGATCTGCAGGACACGCTCATCCGCAGTTCGCTGGACGGCCGCGTCGGCGATCGCACGGTGCGCGTGGGGCAGTATGCCCAGCCGGGCACGCGCCTGATGACGGTGGTGCCGGTGCAGCGCATCTACCTCACCGCCAACTTCAAGGAAACGCAGATCGGCCGCATGCGTGCCGGGCAATCTGCCACCGTGCACGTGGATGCGCTACCCGATGCGGATCTGCACGGCGTGGTCGACAGCTTTGCACCAGGCACCGGTTCGCAGTTCGCGCTGCTGCCGCCTGAGAACGCTACTGGCAACTTCACCAAGATCGTGCAGCGCGTGCCGGTGCGCATTCGCATCGATGCGGACGAACAGACACGCGCGCGGCTCGTGCCGGGCCTGTCGGTCACGGTAGAAGTGGACACGCGTTCGCACGGCCACGCCGCGCCACCCACATCGGCAGACAGCCAGCATGGCTGAGACGGCCGCCACGCCGGCCCATCATCCGGAACGCGCGAGCGTCGCCGACTGGATTGCCGTGGCGGCCGGCTCGCTCGGCGCGCTGATGGCGACGTTGGATATCTCCATCACCAATTCGGCCCTGCCGCAGATCCAGGGTGAAATCGGCGCCACCGGCACCGAGGGCACCTGGATTTCCACCGGCTACCTGATGTCGGAAATCGTGATCATCCCGCTCGCGGCATGGCTCACGCGCGTGTTCGGCCTGCGCAACTTCCTGCTTGGCTGCGCGGTGCTGTTCATCCTGTTTTCGATGATGTGCGGTCTCTCGCACACCTTGCTGGTCATGATCATCGGCCGCATCGGGCAGGGGCTGACCGGCGGCGCGATGATCCCGACCGCGCAGACCATCATCCGCACGCGCCTGCCGCTCTCGCAATTGCCGATCGGCATGACGGTGTTCGGCCTGATCGTCTTGCTCGGGCCCTTGCTTGGCCCCGTGCTCGGTGGCTGGCTGACGGAAAACATCAGCTGGAGCTGGTGCTTTTTCATCAACCTGCCGGTGTGCATCGGCTTGATGATCCTGTTGTTGGCCGGCTTGCCCTCGGCGCCGCTGCATCTGGAGGCGCTGCGGCAGGCCGATTGGCTGGGCATCGCCGGATTGTCCGTTGGCCTGAGTTCGCTGACCGTGGTGCTGGAAGAAGGGCAGCGCGAGCAGTGGTTCCAGTCCAACACCATCGTCTGGCTCAGTGTGCTGTCGCTGATCGGCATGGTGTTGATCGCTATTTCGCAGTTCACCGCCAAGCGGCCGGTGATGCGGCTGAGCCTGCTGGGCAATCCGCGCTACGCCAGCGTGATTTTCATCGTGCTGGTGGTGGGGGCGGCGCTGTACGGCGTGATCTATCTGATTCCGCAATTTCTCGGCCTGATCTCCGGTTACAACGCCGAGCAATCCGGCTGGGTGATGCTGATCTCCGGCGTGCCGGCCTTCCTGATGATGCCGATCCTGCCGCGGCTGCTCGGCCGCGTGGATTTCCGCATCCTGGTGATCAGCGGCCTGCTGTGCTTCTTCGGCAGCTGCATGCTGGATATCCATTTGACAGCGCAAAGCGTCGGGCATGATTTCTTCTGGTCACAGCTGGTGCGCGGCGCCGGGCAAATGCTGGCGATGATGCCGCTCAACCAGGCCTCGATGGCCGCGGTGTCGCGCGAGGATTCCGGCGATGCCGCCGGCATCTACAACATGGCGCGCAACCTGGGCGGCTCGATCGGGCTGGCCATCATCGGCACCGTCATCGATCGGCGCAATACGTTCCATGTTGCTGCCATTCGCGAATCGCTCACCGCCAACTCGGTACTGGGGCAGGAGCGCATCGCCGCCAATGCAGCCAACTGGTTCGCACGTACCGGCGACATGGCGTACTCGCAGATGCGTGCACTTGGCCAGCTTGCCGCACAGATCCAGCAGCAGGCGATGGTGATGACGTTCTCGGAAGTGTTTTACCTGTTGGGAATCGCTTTGCTGTGTTGCGTTCCATTGGCCTTGTTGCTCAAAACTCCGCGCCATCACGCGCCGGCCAGCGAAGCTCACTAAGGATGTCTGTTATGTCGATGTCTTCCTCACGCCATGCAGGTATCGCCTGCGCAGCATGGCTGACCGTGATGGCCGGGCTTTCCGGCTGCACGGTGGGACCGGATTACCGCGGCGCACCGGACGTGGCCCATGGCGCGGCACAGGCGAGTGCGTTCGTGCGCGCGCCGGCGGCCGGTGTCACCCAGGTGGGGCATGCGCCGAGCCGCTGGTGGGAATCGCTGGGCGATCCCACGTTGAATGCGCTGATCGCCGCCGCGCTGAAAAACAATCCCGATCTGCACGCTGCGCAGGCGCGCCTGCGCCAATCGCGCGCGCAGCTGCAGCAACAGCGCGCCGCGGAGATGCCGAAGGTATCGGCCGACGCCGCGGCCGTGCGCACGCGCAAGCCGGATCTGTCCAGCCTGCAGACGTCGCAGCAAGCTTCCGGCAGCCCATCATCCAGCGGGCGTGGTCCGCTGCAGTTTTATAGCGCGGGCTTCGATGCCTCCTGGGAAATCGATGTGTTCGGCGGCACGCGACGCGCGATCGAGGCGGCGTCCGCACAAGCCCAGGCCGTGGATGCGGACCTGGCCGATACGCAGGTGTCGCTGGCCGCGGAAGTCGCACAGGCGTACATCGATCTGCGCAGCCAGCAACAACGCCTGCAACTGGCCGATCGATCGGCGCAACTGGAACAGCAAACGCTGGACCTGATCCGCCAGCAGCGCGAGCGTGGCGTGGTGACCGACGCGGATGTCGAGCGGCAAACCACGCAAGTGGAAAACACCCGGGCGACGCTGATTCCGCTGGACGAACAGATCACCGAATCGCTCGACCAGCTGGCCGTATTGACCGGCCAGGCCCCCGGCGCCCTGGATCGCGAACTCGCGACGCCGGCCGTGTTGCCGGCCATGCCGGCATCCGTACCCGTCGACGATCCGGCGGCCGTATTGAGGCGTCGTCCGGACATCCGCGCCGCCGAACGCCGCCTGGCCGCAAGCAACGCGCAGATCGGCCAGCACAAAGCCGATCTGTTCCCCAAGGTGACGATGCTCGGCTTTATCGGCTCCAACGCCGGCGATCCGGGACATCTGCTGCACAAGAGCGCGTTTACCTGGCTGGGCGTGCCTTACCTGCAATGGGACGTGCTGGATTTTGGCCGTACGCGTGGCGCCATCCGCCAGGCCGAAGCGGGCAGGGACGAGGCCGCCGCCCGCTACACCCAAACCGTGCTCGCCGCCTTGCAGGATGCGAATAACGCGCTATCACGCTACGGCCATCAGCGCGAGAGCGTGGCGCGCCTGCAACAGATCGAAGCCTCTGCCGATCGCTCCGCCAACCTGATGCGCCAACGCTACGAAGCCGGCGCGTCCTCGCTGATCGATCTGCTGGACACGCAACGCGTGCAGTTCAGTGCGCAGCAGAACCTGGTGCAGGGCAGGGCGGAACTGCTGAAGGATTTCGTGTCGTTGCAAAAGAGCCTGGGGCTTGGTTGGAGTGCTGAGTAGCGTAGGGCTGGGTCAATGCGAAGAATGTGTTGGTGGTGAGGCGTAGCCGAACCCCAACGTTGCCATGCGCATAGCTGCATTGGGGTTCGGCTACGCCTCACCGCCAACCTACAAGAGCCTGCTTCGCAGGCACGGATGAATCCCAACATCGCCATGCCTCTAAAAAGCACGACTTGATCCAAATCAATAGTCTTCGCCGACGCCTGGGAAACAATCGGCAAATGACCGATTCCTACGACGACCTTCAGCAAAGCTATGGGCGTTGTCTGCGCGACAAGCATTTCATAGACCATTTTTACCAGGAGCTGATGGCAAGCGATCCGCGCATTCCCGCCATGTTTGCGCATACCGATATGGGGAAACAGAGGGTAGCTTTGCGGCGTGGTATCAGTATCGCCATCCTGCATGCGGCGGGCAGTGCATTGGCCAAGCGGTCGGTAGAAAAAATGGCGGATGTGCACAGCATGCGCGGACGTGCGCCGGTTGCTCCGGAATTCTATGCCTATTGGCTCAAGAGCCTGATCAAGGCGATTGCCAATGCGGACCCCGAGGCCGATACCGAGCTGCTGGTCCGCTGGAGCCGCGCCATGAGTGTGGTGATCAAGGTCTTTACCGATCGCTACGACACTCACGCCACGGCGTAATCCCTGTCAGCGCTTGTCCTGTAACGTCTCGGCATTACTCCTGCTGCTGGCTTTCGTTTCTACGCGCATGAGCACGCACGAATCTGCGTCAGTGGCGCCGTTCACAGCGTACGCGAGTAGCTGGCAGTGTGCGGGTCACGGCCCAGATAGGCGTCGAAGCACATGGCGACTGTGCGCAGCAGCAGCCGGCCACGCGGCGTGACGCGAATGATCGGCAAGTCCAAGGCGACCAGCCCGTCGTCGGCCAGCGCCCTCAGCTGCTGCAGCTCGGATTGGAAATATTCCTCGAAAACCAGGCGATGGTAGCCGCCGAACTCAGTCGTGTGCAGCTCGCCATGACACATAAGCTGGCCGATCAGCTCGCGGCGGATGATGTCGTCTTCGTCGAGTAACAGCCCGCGCGCGATCGGCAATTGCCCCGCATCCAGCGCCGCGTAGTAGCCGGCCAGGTCCTTGGCGTTCTGGCTGTAGCTGTTGCCGATGCGGCTGATGGCGCTTACGCCCAGGCCGACGATGTCGCAGTGGCCGTGCGTCGAATAGCCCTGGAAGTTCCGCTGCAGCGTGCCTTCCTGCTGCGCACGCGCCAGCTCGTCGCCCTCGCGTGCGAAGTGGTCCATGCCGATGTAAACGTAGCCGGCGCTGCCGAGCAGCCTCAGCGCGCATCCGAACAGGGCTAGCCGTGTGGCGGGATCGGGCAGCTCCGCAGCATCGATCTGCCGTTGGCCCTTGAACAACTGCGGAAGATGCGCGTAGCCGTAGACGGCAATCCGGTCCGGCGCCAGGGCGATCACCTCGGCCAGCGTTCGCTCGAAGCCGGCCAGGGTCTGCCGCGGCAAGCCGTAGATCAGGTCGATGCTGGTCGATACGAAACCGGCCGCGCGTGCCGATACCAGCACATCGCGCGTCTGTTCGATGCTTTGGGTGCGGTTGACGGCACGCTGCACATCCGGATTGAAATCTTGCACGCCGACCGACAGGCGATTGAAGCCAAGCTCGGCCAACCCGCGCACGTAATCGCCATCTGCAAAACGCGGATCGAGTTCGATGCCGAATTCACGCTTGCGTTCCTGGCTGAAACGGAAGTGCCGGGCGAGTGACTCCATCCAGTCCCGCATCCGCGGCAAGTCCAGGAAATTCGGCGTACCGCCGCCGAAGTGCAGTTGCTGCACCAGCCGGTCGCGGTCGAACAGCGGCGCGATCAATTCGACTTCGCGGTACAACCGTTCCAGATAGCGGTCGACTTTGCCGATGTCGCGGGTAATGAAGCGGTTGCAGCCGCAATAGAAACAGGGACTGGCGCAGAACGGAACATGTATATAGAGCGAAAGCGGCCGGGGGCTGGGTTCTTCGTTCGACGCGCGAATCATCGAACGCAGCGCTTTTTCATCGAAATCGCACCGGAATTGCGGCGCGGTGGGGTAACTGGTGTAGCGAGGTCCGTTGCTGTCGTAGCGAGCGATCAGTGCCGGGTCGAATGTGGGAGGAAGTAACGTGCGGCTCATAGCATGCAGTGTGGCGGAGCCGCACCGCAGATCGCCTTGATCCAGATCAAGTGGCAATGCTCTCAACTTAAGGGCACTTCTATAAATTGCACTCAAGCGAAGTAGGCATCTGGGTCATTGCGACAAATAGTTTCCTCCCCTGCGAAGTAGAGCCTGCCCCGGACTTGATCTGGGGGGAGGGCTCCAGTCAAGAATGATGTGCGGAGCACGCGACGGATCGCATGAATGTGCGGCCGGCGGTCGAATCGCGTGACGGTTTTGTGAAGACCTATCAGGCATGCACACATCGAGTGGCTACATGCCACCAATCCGGTTGCCGCGCGACAAGCATCAATGCGAACATTGACGCCGGTGTCTCCGGGGGGATCGCCAAGCGTTTACTACGCAACACCATGGTTGATGGATGCTGCTCACTGTCTCTAGTTTTCGGTGGTTCGCTCGCCCTATTGATGGCTGCGTGAGCAGGATGGAAGTCGTCATGGTGCTGGCGTAAGAGGTTGCCGACTGGCGCATCGCTGCATTTCCCCGCCGACTCCGTGAAGCAGGCCATGGTGTGCCGCTGCGGCGTTTCGTCACAAGCAAGCTTGCGTTGATGCCATGCGTCCCATTCGACGTTGATGCGGTATGGACAAATAAGTGACGTAGGGGGATAAGGATATGTCACTGATTCAAACGACGGCCGACAGTGAAGGGGCGGTTCCTCTTCGCCGCCCACCATCGGCTGGCATGACCATGCAAATCGTCACGCGGCTGATGCAGCGATTGCACGATGGCCCGGCACAGTTGATGACGTTGGCGTTGCTTGGGCTGGATCAAGCTACTGATATCCAGAACGCAGTGGCTGCGGATGGGCTCGATAGCATCCGCGCGCAGGTGCGCGAAGCCTTGCGCGCTACCCGGCAGGTGCTGGATGAGTGGGGTAGTGCCACGATAGCGGAGAGGCCGATGTCATTCGGTACCTCGCTGATCAATCTTGGGCATTGGCTTTCCTCCTTTACCGGTCTTGCGCTTTGCATCGATTGCGACGATCCGGTCATCGATCCACCGCCGCCCGTGGCCATCGTCGTGCTGCAGGCGGTGCAGGAACTGTTGCTCAACACCTGCAAGCATGCGCCTGGTGCGCATGTGGAACTTGCCTTGGCCGCACTGGCCAATGGTTTTGAACTGACTGTGAGCGATGATGGTCCAGGCTTCGATCCTGTCGCGGTTTATCAGCGGCACAGTGCCAACGGTGGACTGGGGCTGTTCGCGATGCCCGAGCGCCTGGCGCGTGTCGATGCCGCATTCAATTTGCAGACGGGCCCAGGTACCGGCGTGCATGTATGTATTCGCTGGCCGGGCGATTTCGTGGAGCAGAGCTGGCCGGGCAAGCGCGCCGCGCAACTGCCAGGCAGGATGATGGCGCGATGAACGTGCGCGTGGTCCTGGGTGACGATCACGCCATGCTGCGTGAGGGGCTGGCGGCGTTGCTGCAGCGCGAGCCGGATATCGAGTTCTTGGGCCAGGCCGGTCATGGTCTGGATCTGTTGCGGTTGGCCAGAACGGTGACCCCTGACGTGGTGATTGCCGATGTCGCCATGCCGGTGATGAACGGTATCGAGCTGGTGCGGCGAGTCCGCAGCGAATTGCTGCCGTGCAAAGTGTTGTGCCTTTCGGCGAGCGCGCAGCCAAGCCAGGTGCTGATGGCGATGGAGGCGGGCGCCGCGGGCTACGTGCTGAAAGAGAACTGCTACGACGAACTGGCGCGCGCCATTCGCCATACGTTCAATGGGCAGATTTTTCTAAGCGCCGAATTGGTAGCGCCCATCATGAACGCGTATCGCGAAGCGGGCGGAAACGATGCGGCATGGGTACCTCCGCCACTCACATGGCGCGAGCGGGAAATCACACGGCTTTTTGCCGAAGGTTGTTCCACGCAGCAGGTCGCCGATCGGCTGCACATCAGTGCCAAGACCGTCGCCACGCACCGGGCGCACGTATTTCGCAAGCTCAAGATACGCAGCGTCGCCGAGCTGACCCGCTACGCCGTGAAGAAAGGGATGGCTTCGCTCGATTGAGTGCGTCGCCACAACTCGTTTGCCTCCGCGCTTAAGGCTATGGCGCAGGCCCTCGTAGGTTGGCGGTGAGCGCACGCGAACCCCAACGCTGGCATGCAGCCGAGGGCTCGCCGCGAGCCTACGCCTGAGCTGACCCGCTACGCCGTGGAGGGAGGAATGCCATGCCAGTGAAAGCCTCGATGGCATGCCAGCCTGCGCGTTTTCGTGCGCACCCGACTCAGCAAGGCGGAGATCAATATCAGCATTTTGCTGATAGGGAGCCGCAGAAGGGAGGCGTAACCTAATCGAAACCTTCCTTGTATGTATCGACACCGGGCGCCGCTTCCAAGCCACATGCTTGGCGCCATCGGAGCTACCGCGCAGGAAGGTGCGTCTTGGAGACGGACAGGGGTCGGTAGTGATCGATCGAGCACTCGAACATCTGGCAACACACCTCAACGGCCACTTCCGGAGAAACTTCCAGGTGGCGGAGGATGTCGTGGTCGTGTCCAACCTGCAGGAACTTGGCGGCACTCCGGTCGCGTTTTCGGCGGGCAAGCTGGTGCTGTTCCTCAGCGGGGTCGAGCGTGACACCGTGGCGCATCGCGTCACGCAAGGTTCGTCGTCGGCGAGCAGTGTCATCCAGAGCGCAGTACCGGTTTACCTGAACCTGCTGGTGATGTGCGCTGCCAACTTCAGCGGCAGCCACTACACCGAGGCGTTGAAATTCCTTGCCGCCGCCATTGCCTATTTTCAAGGCAACCCGGCGTTCGATCATCAGAACACGCCTGGCATGGACTCGCGCCTGGAGCGCCTGGCGCTGAATATGGAAAACCTCAGCAGCCAGGAGATGCACAGCCTCTGGAGCATCCATGGTGGCCGCTACCTGCCGTCGGCACTGTTCCGCGTGCGCATGATCACGCTCGACAGCAGCACCGTGCGCAGCCGCGATCCGGTCGTTCGCCAGCTTGAAACCGGGGCGATGCCGTCATGATCGCCTTGGATCGCACGCCCGCATGGCAGGAAGCTTGACCATGCAACGGTACCGCCTCTTTGCCACCCTGGATGTGCGCCACGATTATTTCGCTGACAGCCGCGCGCACCATTTACTGTTTTTGCCGGACACGGACACCTTGGCGTTTCTGCGCCGTTTCGACGCGTTGCTGCATGCGAACGGGCAGAGCCTGGCGATCATGCTGGTGGAATCGCAGTTGCAGGGCATCTGGAGCGAGCGCGGGGACGGCGCGGAGCCTCGCGTGCTCCGCTTCGACGTGCATTCGATCGACGAGGCATGTGCCTACTACACCGGTGCGGTAAGCACGCCGCCCCAGGTGGAGGACGACGGCGCGCTGCCCGCACCGTTGCTGCCTGTGCCGGCGAGTGCCGCGGCTCCATGGGCGACTGTCGCGCTACCGCTGGATGCCGCGGGAAGCAACGATTTTTCCGCATGGATGTCGGCCCTTGGCACGACGTATCGCCTGTGCATGCACAGCCGCCGTACGGTCTGGAAATACGTGTTGACCGGCGATTGGCGCGGCCGTGCGCTGTCGGTCGTCGACCAGCGTGGCGAGGTGACATTCACCGCGCCCGCCGAGGAGCGGCTGCCGAACGGACAACCCGCGCTGGCCGTACATTCCACTGCGCCGATTGCCTTGCGCGAGCGGCCCTTGCAGCGCTTTCAACTGCGCGACATGACCGACGCTTCCGAGCGCGTGCTGATTTCGAGATTGCCAGGCGCCACGCCGCAGCGCCTGTGGCGTGAAACGGTGCGCGGCGAACCGACCCTCGTGTCGGAAATCTTTGTCCATAGCTAACACACACTGACAGGAGCCCCGCGATGGGTGCAATGAAGACACCGGGTGTTTATATCGTCGAGAAGAATGCGTTTTCCAACTCGGTGGTGGAAGTGGCTACCGCCGTGCCCGCATTCATCGGCCATACCGAGATCGCCGACAACCGAAGCAAGCCGCTTTCGTTCAAGCCCTGGCGCATCAGCTCGATGGCCGAATACCACCAATATTTCGGCTTCGGTCCCGATCCGCGCTTCAACATCGTGGAAAAGACCGATCCGTCGGTGCTGGCCGATTTCAAGGCGCTGGGCAAGGACAACAAGCCCACCGAATACGTACTGGAGCAGCCGGCCGGCAAGGACGGTGGCCGCTACACGCTCTACAACGCCATGCGCCACTTCTTCCAGAATGGCGGCGGCCCTTGCTACATCGTCTCGGTAGGCGACTACGCGTCGGACCTCGACCCGGACAAATTCAACCGCGGCATCGACGAACTGCTCAAAGAGCAGGAACCGACGATGGTGGTGATACCGGAGGCGGTGCTGCTCAAGCAACCCGACTGCATCGCCCTGCAGCAGAACATGTTGCAGCACTGCGGCGACAAGATGAGGAATCGCGTGGCGATTCTCGACATCTGGGGCGGTGACAAGCCGCGCAACGATCCGGGCGGCGATCCGGTCGACCTGTTCCGCAACAGCCTCGGGATCAATTTCCTGAATTTCGCCTCGGCCTACTATCCGTGGGTCAATACCACCGTGGTGGGCGACAAGGAACTGAGCTACGAGAATATCGCGTCCACCGATGTGCTGCAGTTGCTGTTGCGCAACGACCTGGGCCTGCCGGAGACCGCGCCGGATGGCGCTTCGCTCAAAGACAAGGAGCAGATCCAGGCCGTCGCCGACATCACCAAGGACTGGACCAAGGTCGAACCGGCACCCACGCCCGATGCGATCCTGGCCAACAAGGCGCTGCTCAACAAAACGCTCAGCACCATCAGTCCGCTGTTCAACACGGTGATGGAACTGGTCAAGGGCAAGCTCAACCTGATGCCGCCCAGTCCCGCGATGGCCGGTGTCTACACCATGGTCGACAACGCCCGCGGGGTGTGGAAGGCACCCGCCAACGTCAGCCTGGCCGGCGTGATCTCGCCGGCGGTGAACATTTCCGCCGTGGATCAGGAGGATCTCAACGTCACCACGCAAGGCAAATCGATCAACGCCATTCGCTCCTTCATCGGCGAAGGCGTGCTGGTATGGGGCGCGCGCACGCTGGATGGCAACAGCCTGGATTGGCGCTACGTCAACGTGCGCCGCACCATGATCATGCTGGAAGAGTCATGCAGGTTGGCGGCCAAGGCGCTGGTGTTCGAGCCGAACGTGGCCAATACCTGGGTCACCGTCAAGAGCATGATCCAGAATTTCCTCACCAGCATCTGGAAGCGTGGCGGCCTGGCTGGCGCCGTGCCGGACGACGCCTTCAGCGTGCATTGCGGCCTGGGCGAAACCATGACCCCGGACGACATTCTCGAAGGCATTCTGCGCGTCACCGTGCTGGTAGCGATGGTGCGGCCGGCCGAATTCATCGAGATCACCTTCCAACAGCAGATGCAGAAATCGTGATCGGCCACGGGCGTTGCATAACGCCCGCCGCGCATCGCCCCACCTTGCATTGACGGAGTATCTGTATGGCAGACGACGGTTCGCAGCAATCAACTAACGTATGGCCGATGCCCAAGTTCTACTTCCAGGTGAAGTGGGATACGGCCGTAATGTCGTTCGAGGAAGTGTCCGGGCTCGATGTCGAAGCCCAGCCGATCGAGTATCGCCACGGCGACAGCGCGGCCTTTGCGCCGATCAAGATGCCGGGGCTGAAGAAGTACGGCAACATCACCATGAAGAAAGGCGTGTTCAAGGGCGATAACAAGTTCTGGGATTGGTTCAACCAGATCAAGATGAACACGATCAAGCGCGTGCCGGTGACGATCAGCCTGCTGGACGAGTCCGGCAAGCCGACCATGGTGTGGACGCTGGCTGCCGCATGGCCGACCAAGATCACCGGCACCGATCTGAAGGCGCAAGGCAATGAAGTGGCGATCGAGACCATCGAGGTCGCACACGAAGGCCTGACCATCGCCAACGGCTGATCCACGGATGCCGCCTGACAACAAGGACGAAAAGGACCCGTACGCACCGACACTGCCCGCCGCGTTCTATTTCACCGTGAGCGTGAATTCGAGTTCGTCGGGTCCGGACAGTTCATTCCAGGAAGTTTCCGGCATCGAGCTGACCATGGAGGTGGACGAATTGCGCGAAGGCGGCGAAAACCGCTTCGTGCATCAGCTGCCCACGGGCGTGAAGCAGAAGCGCCTCACGCTCAAGCGTGGGGTCGCACCGGACAGCTCGCCGCTGGTGGGCTGGTGCAAGCGCACGCTGGAGGACGGCCTGTCGGTGCAAATCGAATTGGCAACCGTGGATGTGAAGCTGCTCGATGAAAAGTCCAATCCCTTGCGCGGCTGGTCGTTCACCAACGCGTACCCGGTGCGCTGGGAAATCGACACGTTCAATTCCACCAAGAACGAGGTGGCGCTGGAGACGATCGAGCTGGCGTACCAGACGGTGACGAGAAAAGACACATAGCGAGAACCTGAGCCGTGACGATTGAAATTCGCCAAATGGTGATCAAGTCGAGCATCGACAACGGTGCCGATAAAGCCGGCAAGAAAACGGCCGGCAGAAAAACCGCCGACCAGGATGAATCGAACGAGGATTGCGGCGGCGGTTGCGGCGCTCCGGGCGGTGGCGGGGAACGCCAGCGCATGCGCGCGATGCTGGCCGAGGAGTTTGAACGGATGCGGGAGCGCTGAATGCCCGACAGCCTTTCTTCCAGCAAGTCGCAGATGAAGATCACCACGTGCAGCGTCGACAAAGGTCCGCCCGATGCGAACGGCAAGTCGATGTCGCTGCTGATCAATCCTGCCGAGCTGAGCCTGTCGCGCAAGACCGACTACGGTGGTTGCGTGCCGATGGGCGACACCGGCAGTGGCAAGAAATTCTCGAAAGTGCAGCCGGATACCCTGGATTTTTCCACCGTGTTCGACGGCACCGGCGCGGTGCCGATTCCGGCCAATATCGAGCTGCCGCAGGATGTCGACGACCAGTTGCAGATGTTGAGCGATGTCGTCTACAAGTACGACAGCGAAGAGCATGAGCCCAACGTGGTGCAGATCCTGTGGGGCCGGCTGATGTTCTATGGGCGGCTGACCACGTTCAATATCGAGTACAGCCTGTTTCGCCCCAACGGCGTGGCCTTGCGCGCCAAGGCGACGATGTCTTTCGACCGCTATAAAAATCCGCAGGAGACCGCGCTGGAGGCCAACAAGCTTTCGCCGGACTTGAGCCATGCCGTGGTGGTGAAGGACGGCGACACGCTGCCCTTGCTATGCCATCGCATCTACGGCGACAGCCGCTATTACGTCGACGTAGCCCGCTTCAACGGCCTGCACGCATTCCGCGCGCTCAAGCCGGGCCTGCTGCTGCATTTTCCGCCCCTGGGTTGAGCGATGGCCGACTCTCCTAATGCCAATACCGAAGGCGCGGTCCGTGTCAGCATCAAAGCCGACGGCCAGACCCATACCGGCTTGCCGATCGTGGCGCTGACCGTGCGCCGCGCGATCAACCGCATTCCGTGGGCTGAGATCGTGCTTGCCGACGGCGACATGCCCACCGGCAAGTTCGAGCTGAGCGACGAGCCCACGTTCGCGCCGGGCGCGGCGCTGACCATCAGCGCGGGCTACGGCGATGACGAAACGGCGCTGTTCACCGGCATCGTCGTGCGGCACAGCGTGAAGATCGACGGCGAAAGCCATTCGCGCCTGGTGATCGAATGCCGCGACAAGGCGGCCAAGATGACCATCGGGCGCAACAACGCCAACTATCTCAAGCAGAAAGACAGCGACATCATCAGCACCTTGATCGGCAATCACGGCCTGTCGGCCGATGTCGCCAGCACCAACACCCAATACGACGAACTGGTGCAGTTCTATTGCAGCGATTGGGACTTCATGCTGGCGCGCGCCGACGCCAATGGCTTGTTGATCAACGTCGATGCGGGCGCGGTGAGCGTGCAGGCGCCCAGCACGTCCGGGTCTGCCGTGCTCACCTGCACCTGGGGCGAGGACCTGATCGCCTTCGAGGCGGACATCGATGCGCGCAGTCAATACACCGCCGTGCAAGCGGTGTCATGGGACCCGAAGCAGCAGGCCGTGGTGGAGGGCAATTCGGCCGATCCGGTCGCCCTCAACAAGCAAGGCAATCTCGACGGCAAGACCCTGGCGCAAGTGGCCAGTCCGGCCACCTATATCCTGCAAACCGGCGCCACCCAGCCCATGGCGACGCTCACCGATTGGGCCAAGGCCGCGCAGCAGAAGGCTGCATTGGCGCGCATCCGCGGGCGCATGCGTTTTCGCGGCAACGCGGCCGCCGTACCCGACAGCCTGATCGAGGTGAAGGGCGTCGGCGAACGTTTCAGCGGCGCGGTGTATGTCTCGGCGATCGAACACGAGCTTGGCAACGGCGACTGGACGACCCAGGCGGAATTCGGCCTGCGGCCGGAGTGGCACGTGGAACGCGGCGACGTCAGCGCGCCGCTCAACGGCGGCTTGCTCCCCGGCGTGAGCGGTTTGCAGATCGGCGTCGTGCTCAAGCTCGACGAAGACCCGGAGGGCGAGCAGCGCATCCAGGTCAAGGTGCCCGTACTGCAGGCGCAGACCGAAGGCGTATGGGCGCGGCTGCTGCAGTTCTATGCGTCCAATGCCTTCGGTGCGTTCTTTCTGCCGGAAGTCGGCGACGAAGTACTGCTGGGTTATCTCAACGACGATCCCAGTCATCCGGTGGTGCTGGGTTCGCTCTACAGCAGTTCGCGCAAGCCGCCGTATACGCTGGAGGCGCAGAACAACACCAAGGCCATCGTCACGCGCTGCCTGCACAAGATCGAGTTCAACGAACAGGACAAGATCATCACCGTGATCACGCCGGGCAAGAACCAGGTGGTGCTCGACGACAAGAATCAATCCATCACCGTGCAGGACCAGCACAACAACAGCATCAAGCTGTCCAGCGCGGGCATCGCCCTGGACAGCCAGTCGGACATCAAGCTCACCGCCCAGGGCGGTGTGACGATCACCGCGAATGCAGCGATCAACATCAACGCCCAAGCCGAACTGAAGGCGACGGGGCTCAACGTCACTTGCGAAGCCCAAGTGGGGTTCACCGGCAAAGGCTCGGCCACCGCCGAGCTTTCCGCTGCCGGCCAGACCACCGTGAAGGGCGCGATGGTCATGATCAACTAGACCCCTCCCTATACAGGCTCTGACACCCATGCCGCCCGCTGCACGCCTCACCGATATGCATACCTGCCCGATGGTGACACCGGGGCTGCCGCCGATTCCGCATGTCGGCGGACCGATCATCGGCCCCTGCGTACCGACGGTCATCATCGGCAAATTGCCGGCTGCCGTCGTGGGCGACATGGCCACCTGCGTCGGTCCGCCGGACTCGATCGTAAAAGGCTCGGCCACCGTCATGATCATGGGACGGCCAGCCGCACGCATCGGCGATACCACGGCGCACGGCGGCAGCATCGTACTGGGTTGTCCGACCGTCATGATCGGAGGCTGAGCATGGGCGATTTCCTGGGGCGTGGTTGGAGCTTTCCGCCGCGGTTCGATCCGCGCACCAAAGAAGCCTTGATGGTGGCCGACGCGGAAGACATCGCCGAAAGCTTGCGCATTCTGCTGTCCACGCATCCGGGCGAGCGGGTGATGCTACCCCACTACGGTTGCGCCTTGCGGCGCATGGTGTTCGAGGAAGCCAGCGAACAGACCGTCACCGAAATCAAGGAAATGATCCGCAAGGCGATCCTGTTCTACGAACCGCGCATCAGCCTGAACCGGATCGACGCGCAACGGGTGGACGCCATGCAGGGACGGCTGGAGATCCTTATCGACTACACCATCCGCACTACCAACACGCGCCACAACCTGGTCTATCCCTTCTATCTGCACCAGGCCACCAACCCGGTGCGGGCCTGATCCGTCCACGCCATGAACGCAGGCACGCAACAAGATCAACGCCTCGCCGCCGCACTGCGGCCAGGCTACATCGTGCCGGACGAGTTCTCGCTGGCCGAGCGTATCGGCCTCACACTGGGCTACGCGGCGCAGTTGCGCTTCGCCACCGGCGATGGCAGCGACGCCGGTTGCTGGGACGATGCGTTGCGGCGCGACGAAAGCGCATTGCTGGCCGACATCGCCTCGTTCCCGCTGGCCAGCGCGCAGGAAGGCTTTGCACAGGCATGGCCGTGGGCCGGTGAGCGTCATTTGTGGTGGCGCGTGCGTCAATTGCTGTTTCGTTTCGATGGCTGGTGCCAGTGGCTTGGCTGGCACGAGACGCCCATCGCGGCGCAACTGCTGCAGACGATGACGGCGGCCATCGGCAACAGCTTGCGCGATGGCTTGCAAGAAGCGGTGCGCTGTTTCGGCCTGGAGCATGCCCAAGCAAGGCAACTGCATCCGACCTGGCGCATCGATGCCAGTACCGCCATGCATGCCACCGCGGCTGAGCCGGCGCAACGCATGCAACTGTTGCGCCGGCTGTGGGGCGCCTTGAGCGTGTCGATCGCGCGCTTGCAGCCGCTGGCGCGCGCGCAATTGCCGGCAAGCATGGCCAGCGGCAAGCACGAACCGGCGATGGGCTTGCTGCTGGCGGCCTTGCAGTTGTATCAGGACACGCGCGTGGTGGTGAACCGGTTTCCCGAGCGCGTCACCGACTTCTATTACCTCGACCTGTTGCGCATGCAGCCGCGTGCGCCGGCGCACGAGCGGGTGTATTTGCGGTTCGAACGCGATCCGCGTTTTGCAGCGCCGGTGCAGGTGGCGTCTGGCGCGCAGTTTCTGGGCGGCAAGGACATCCACGGACAAACGATCGCCTTCGCCGCCGAGCAGGCGCTGGAAGTCACCGACAGCGAAGTGGCCGCACTGTATAGCGTGCGGCTCGAACGCGACGCGTTGATTTCGCCGGAGAAGGAGTTCGCCTTTGCCACACGCGTGATGGCCCAGGCGATCCCGCTGATGCCACCTGATGCGGCCTATGCCGAAAATCCGCCCTGGTGGCCGCTGCTCGGCGGCCAGGCGAAAGCCTCGGCGGCCAACGCGCAGAATGCGACGCTGGGCTTTGCGCTGGCCTCGCCGATGCTGGCGCTGAAAGAGGGCGACCGCCGTGTACGCGTGCTGTTGCGGCTGTCGCACCCGGCCAACGACGACGATGCCTTGGCGATGCTGCTGCGTTGTACCGGCCAACAGCGCGATGCGGCATGGCTGGGCCGGGTGTTCGAGCGGCTCGACCTCGGCGAGCTGCGCCATCACCCTGGCCGACGCGCAGTCGCCCGGCCCGCTACCGCCGCGCAACTGGCCGATGCGGCATGGGCGCGCGCGCCGCGCCCGGAGGGTGACGTGCGCCTGTGCTACTTCGTCGCGGCTTGTCTGGCCGCCGATGAGGTGGACTCGTTCCGCGAAAGCCTGGGCCGCCTGTTCACGGTCTGGCTGATCGCCGGCAGCGAAACGTTGCACCCGCTGGATGTCGATGCCTTGCGCAAACATGCCGCCGGCTTGCCATGCCATGACGGTCCGGCGGCGGTGGAGATCGACGATCCGCTGATCCTGATCCACCCGCACGAGCACGACGACAGCGATGCGGCCGGCCATGGCTTGCCGGATCGCGGGCTGATTTTCGATCGAGTTTTCCGGGACGTGTGGCGCGCGGAATTCAGCGTAGCCGGCGGCTGGCTGGTACCGGGAGAAGTCCTGGCACGGCGCAGCGGCAGCGGTTTCGGGTTCGGCGGTTGCATCGAACTGTTGATGCACCTGGGTCCGGAACGCCCGCCCATCGTGCCGTGCAAGCCGTCCGTGCATGGCGAGGCGTGCGCAGCGCAGCCGATGCTGCGATTGACGTTGCAGAACCGCACCAGACTGTACGCCTACAGCCTGCTGCAGCAGGTGGTGCTGCATGACATCGTGCTCTCCACGCAGGTCACCGGCGTGCGCGACATCGTGCTGTACAACCAGTTGGGCCGGCTCGATGCCGGCAAGCCGTTCCTGCCGTTCGGGCCCTTGCCGGGGCTTGGCGCCTATTGCCTGTTCGGCAACGAGGAAATGGCCGCCAAGCCGCTGCGCGCGCTGCGAGTCCATGTGCGCTGGGGCCAACTGCCGGCGGAAGAGGGCGGGTTCGCCGCGCGCTATCACGGTTATCCCGGCGAGTGGTCGGCGGCAGCGTTCCAGGTTCGCGCCGAAGTGTTGCGCGATGGCCAGTGGCGCGGCGGAGCCGGTGGGAGCCTCAGCTTGTTCCGCGGCGAGCGCCACGTGCACGACACGATCGGCTTGTCGCTGCCGGAGGCGGATCTGGCGCTCTATCACCGCCCGCAAGCGCGCGTGGCCGAGCCGTTCGTCTACGGCACGACAGCGCGCAATGGTTTTTTCCGGCTGGAGCTGTGCGCGCCGAAGGCTGCCTTTGGCCACGCCTTGTATCCACGCCTGCTGTCGGAAGCGCTCACCGTCAACGCACGCCTGAAACGCGCCAAGCTGCAAGTGCCGTTGCCGCAGGAGCCGTACACGCCGACGGTGGAACAGATCTCGATCGACTACACCGCCAGCCAGCGCATCTCGCTCAAGCAGGCGCAAGCGCCATCGTCCGGGCAGATGTTTCACTTGCACCCGTTCGGCCACGACCGCCCGCGTGCACGTGCCGGCATGGACGGGGTGCCGTTGCTGCCGCGCTATTTCTACGACGGCAATCTGTATATCGGCTTGTCCGGCGCAAGCCCATGCGGCGCGTTGAGCGTGTACTTCCATCTGCGCTCGGAAAGTGCGGATGAATGCTGGCAGGCGGCCTTGCCGCAGCTGGCATGGGCGGTATGGTGCGAAAAAGGCTGGCGCGTGCTCGAAACCGATCGCACGCTATCGGACGGCACGCTGGGCTTCTTGCGCAGCGGCATCGTGGTGCTCGATCTGCCTGCAGGCATGACCTGCGATTGTTCGCAGTTGCCCGGCAAGCTGTATTGGCTGCGCTTGAGCGCCAACGGCGTGCTGGAGCGCCTGGCCGGTTTGTATGGCGTGTATACGCAGGCGGTCACGGCGCGCCGCGTGCACCCGCGCCGCGCCGACGAACCCTGCACGGCGCTGCCGCCAGGCACCATTCGCACGCCGTTGCATCCGATCGGCGGCCTGCGTGCGATCCAACAGGTGGGGCCGTCGTTCGGATTGAGCCAGCCCGAAGCGGCCGACATGCTACGCGTGCGCAGTGCCGAGCGCCTGCGCCACAAGAATCGCGCGAGCACCCCGTGGGATTACGAGCGGCTGCTGCTGGATGCGTTTCCCGCCGTGTTCAAGGCGAGGTGTTTTGCCAACGGCGAGGCGCCGACCGCGGCAGTCACCGGCCAGCCTGGCGGCGTGCTGGTGGTGGTCGTGCCGGCGCCGCGGCAGGGTGTGTTGTTGCACAGCACCGAGGCGCCGCGTTTCGACACGGCCGTGCTCGAGCAAATGACCGCCTATCTGCGCGAACGCAGCGTGCCCGGTCTGCGGATCGTGGTGCGCAATGCGGTCTACGAGTGCATCCAGGTGCGCTGCGCCTTGCGGCTTGTACGTGGCGTGCATCCGGGTGCGGCGCTGATCCGCATCAACCAGGCGATCGTCGAATTCCTCTCGCCATGGCATGCCGACGGCTGCCGTGCCGATTTCAACTGGGACGTACGCGCCGAGGCGATCGAGGCGCTGCTGCGTCAGCTCGACGACGTCGACGTGGTCGGCCCGATGTCGCTGCTGCATATCGTGCGCACCGACGGCAACACCTACCAGCTGCTGGATACGGCGCGTGCGCATGGCGGCGCGCCGGTGCGGCAGGTGCGTCCGGTGCAGCCATGGAGCCTGGTATTGCCGACGCCACGCCATCTGATCGAATTGATCGGTGCGTCATCACGCAGCGTGCAGGCCACCGGCGTGGGCAAGCTGGAAATCGGCGGCACCTTCATCATCGGCGGCGCCACCGGGCAGGGAACGCCATGACCATCCGCAACCGTGAATCGCTCCGCAGCTATTTCAGCGATGGCGCGTTGCCGACGCAAGAGCATTTTGCCGATCTGATCGACTCGATGCTCAACATGAGCGACGAGGGTTTTCGCAAATCGGTGGAACGCGGCTTCGAGGTTTCTGCCGCGGCCGGCTACGAAGCGTTGTTGAGTTTTTTTCGCGATGAAGATCCGGACTCGCCGCTGTGGTCGATCCTTTTCGGCGGCGCGCAAGGGCAGCTGCTGATACGCGGCCACCACGATGGCGAGCAGGATTCGCAAGCGGATACGGCCACGCCCTTGTGGTGCCTTGATCCGGCGGGGCGCATCGGTATCCGCACGACCCGTCCCGAGGCCACGCTCGATATCGATGGCGTGTTGCGCAGCAAGGGGCGCCGCGGCAGTTATGCGCGCAGCACAGCCACGCCGCTGCTGGCCAATGGCGAGTGGCAGGATCTCACCGACGATCTGGAAGGTTGCCAGGCGTTCGAAGTGACCGCCGGCGCCGGCCACCAGGGCAAGGGTCGTTTCGCCCTGATGCACGCCGTGGCGCTCAATACGTACAACCCCACGCTGGGCATTCTCGATTTTCTCAACCGCAAGCGCGGCATTCGCGGCACCGACGCGTTCTATGCACGCCGCTGCGATCGCCTGCAATTGCGCTGGCGCGGCAGCAGCGGACGTAATGCGGCGTATCGGCTGCAGATTCGCACTGGCTGCCATTACGGCAGCGGCATTGCGATCAAGGCGCACGTGACGCAATTGTGGTTCGACCCGCACATGGACGAGGGCCAGCGGTGAACGCGCGCATCGATCCGGGCCTCGGTACCGCGGCGGCGCCGCTGAGCCCGTCCACGCCGATCGAGCCGCCGTTGCCCGCAGTGATCGCGCGGCGCCACGGTGACGACCCGTTTGCCTATGATGCCTTGCGCGATCGAGCTATCGCGCTTCTGCAAGCGCTCAGCGGCGAGCAATGGACCGACTTCAACTACCACGATCCTGGCGTCACCTTGCTGGATGCGCTGTGCTACGCCTTGACCGAGAATCTGTTCGGCGTACAGCAGCCGCTGGCCGATCTGCTCGCGGCGCCAGGTGGGCGCATTCATTACCGCCGCCTGGGACTGCAGGCGCCGCAGGACATCCTGCCGTGCCGTCCGTGCACCAGCATGGACTATATGCGCTGGCTGCTCGACC
>NZ_DATJMN010000222.1:0-9895 GCF_035508675.1 Dyella sp. | reverse complement strand
GGCTGCCGATCGAGATCCGCCTGCAGGACTACCACGAGCTCGACGAGCCGTTCGACGCGGTGTACTCGATCGGCATGTTCGAGCACGTGGGCGGCAAGAACTACCGTGCCTATTTCGAGACCGTGCGGCGTTGCCTGAAGGAGAACGGCCTTTCGCTGCTGCACTCCATCGGCAGCAACAACACGCCCGCGCGGCCCGATCCGTGGATCGAGAAATACATCTTCCCCAACTCCATGATCCCCGCCGCCAGCCAGGTGGCGGCGACGCTGGAAGGCTTGTTCGTGGTGGAAGACTGGCACAACTTCGGTGCGGACTACGATCGCACGCTGAGCGCCTGGAGCGCGAATTTCGACGCGGCATGGCCCACGCTTTCCAGCCGCTACGACGAACGCTTCCGCCGCATGTGGCATTTCTACCTGTCGGTATCCACCGCTGTTTTCCGCAGCCGCCGCGACCAGCTGTGGCAGCTCACCTTGAGTCCGCACGGCGTGCCGGGCGGTTATCGCGTTCCGCGCTGAGTCCTGGCCATGATTAAACGACGCTTGTGGATGCTGTTCTCGCTGCTTTTCCTGCTGTGCAACAACGCACTCGCCCATCCGGCGCTGTGGCAGGTAAAAAACGGTAGCAGCACGGTGTATCTGTTCGGCACCGTGCATTTGCTGCCGAACGACACGGACTGGCGCTTTCCCGCGCTGGAGCAGGCTCTTTCGAAAAGCCAGTCGCTATACATCGAGCTGACCGATGACGATCAGGGCACCATGGCCTCGCTGGTGCTGCGTTATGGCATGGACACCGAGCATCCGCTCTCCTCGCTGCTCAGCGAAAGCGACAACGCCGCGCTGGCCAAAGCCGCGCAGCTGGCCGGCTTGCCCGGCGGCACCACCGCGTTGCAACCGATGAAACCGTGGCTGGCGGCGTTGACCTTGGCGGTCGCGCCCTTGATGAAGGCGGGGCTTGATCCTTCCACCGGCGTGGACAAGCAATTGCAGGCGCAGATGGCGCACGCCGGCAAACCGGTCTATGGATTGGAAACGGCCGAACAGCAGATCCGCTTTCTCGCCGACCTGCCGGACTCGCTGCAGATCGCTTTCCTGCGTGACACCTTGCGCGATGTGGAAAAGGACAAGACGGAACTATTGTCCCTGGTCGATGCATGGAAACGCGGCGATGTCGCCGCCATCGCCAAGCTCGAGAACGACGAGCTGAAAACGCAGGAGCCCGCGCTCTATCAGAAATTGCTCGTGCAACGGAATCAGAATTGGGCGGCCAAGATCAAGGACCTGCTGAGACAACCCGGTACCACCGTGTTCGTGGCGGTAGGTGCCGCGCATCTGGCCGGACCGGATAGCGTGCAAGCGCAGCTGGCAAAGATCGGGGTAACCGCGCAGCAGGATTAAGGCAACACTTAAGGCGTCAGAACGACGCCGTGATCGACTTCGGCTTCAAGGGGAAGCGCGGCATCTGGATGGTGTACGAATCCAACTTACCCAGGTCCTTGTACGACGCCGTCAGCATGGCGCCATTGAAACCCACGTCGATGCGGTACACATGACCTGCTTCGACGTTGTCGATGGTGACATCCTGGCGGTTGAGCTGGTGCGCATTGGACAACGTGAGCTTGATCACCTGCTTGCCGGGCAACACGCGCACCCAGGGCGTCTTGCCGCCGTTGAACTTGTCCCAGGTGGCGACCTGGTTCACGCGGGTGATGCCGCAGATGTATTGGGACGGCTGGCCGCATACGACCAGGGCGGTATCCGCCTTGGGATGATCCTTGTCCTTATATCCGAGCAACGGACGCCGGCCCGCGAAATGCGCGCATCCAGCCATGAACGTGCAGGCCATGACCACGGCGGCGGTGCGTAGATAGTGCATGACTCACCTGGAGCGAATGGATCGCGGCATTCTAGCCCAAGCACCTCGCCATCTGGCACCATTCTCAGGTTGTAGCACCCCGCCATCCCGGCGTTGCCCCTGGCAGTCCTATCTCCATGACCCTGCAAGCCAATTACGAACAGATCCCGCTCAAGGAATACGCCGAACGGGCCTATCTCGATTACTCGATGTACGTGGTGCTGGACCGCGCCCTGCCCTACGTGGGCGATGGCCTCAAGCCGGTACAGCGACGCATCATTTATGCGATGAGCGAGCTGGGCCTGGCCGCCAGCGCCAAGCCGAAGAAATCCGCGCGCACCGTCGGCGACGTGATCGGTAAATTCCATCCGCACGGCGACAGTGCCTGCTACGAAGCGATGGTGCTGATGGCGCAGCCGTTCTCCTACCGCTATCCGCTGATCGACGGCCAAGGCAACTTCGGTTCGCCCGACGATCCGAAAAGCTTCGCGGCGATGCGTTACACCGAATCCAAGCTCAATCCGCTGGCCGAGGTACTGCTGGCGGAACTCGGCCAGGGCACGGTGGATTGGGTACCGAACTTCGACGGCACGCTGGAGGAACCGAGCTGGCTGCCCGCGCGCCTGCCGCACGTACTGCTGAACGGCTCGATGGGCATTGCCGTAGGCATGGCCACGGATATTCCGCCGCATAACCTGCGCGAAATCGCCAGCGCATGCATTCGCCTGCTGGATGATCCGGACGCCACCGTGGCGGACCTGTGCGAACACGTTCGCGGCCCAGACTACCCGACCCAGGCAGAAATCATCACGCCGCGCAACGAGCTGATGCAGATGTACCGGACCGGCGTGGGCTCCATCCGCGCGCGCGCCGTGTACACGCACGAAGAAGGCAACATCGTGATCACAGCGCTGCCGCACCAGGTCAGCCCGTCGAAGATCCTCGAGCAGATCGCCGCGCAGATGCGCGCGAAGAAGCTGCCGATGATCGAAGACCTGCGCGACGAATCCGATCACGAAGACCCAATCCGCCTGGTGATCGTGCCACGTTCCAACCGCGTCGACGTGGACGAGGTGATGCAGCACCTGTTCGCCACCACCGATCTGGAAAAGAGCTTCCGCGTCAATCTCAACATGATCGGCCTGGACGGCCGTCCGCAGGTGAAGGACCTCCGGCGAATCCTGTCCGAGTGGCTGAGCTTCCGTGTCGACACAGTCACGCGCCGCCTAAACCATCGACTGGCGAAAGTCGAGCGCCGCCTGCATTTGCTGGAAGGCTTGCGCATTGCCTATCTCAACCTGGATGAAGTGATCCGCATCGTCCGCACCGAGGACGAACCCAAGCCGGTGTTGATGGCGCGCTTCAAGCTAAGCGAGGAACAGACCGACTACATCCTCGAAACCCGGCTGCGCCAGCTGGCGCGCCTGGAAGAGATGAAGATCAACGCCGAGCGCGATCAACTCGAGGAAGAGCGCGCCAAGATCAACGTATTGCTGAAATCCCCTGCCAAACTCAAGGGCTTGATCAAGGAAGAATTGCGCGCCGATGCCGCCAAGTATGGCGACGACCGCCGCTCGCCATTGGTCGAGCGCGAGGCCGCGCAGGCGCTGGACGAAAGCGCATTGGTAGCGAGCGAGCCGGTCACCGTGGTGCTGAGTCAGAAAGGCTGGATTCGCGCCGCCAAGGGCCATGACGTCGATGCCGAAGGCTTGTCGTATCGCGAAGGCGACAGCCTGCTCGCCACGGTGAAGGCCCGCACGACACAGCAGATCGCAGTGATCGATTCCACCGGCCGCAGCTATTCCACCCCAGCGCACACGCTGCCTTCCGCGCGCGGCAACGGCGAGCCGCTCACCGGTCGCTTCACGCCGCCCGCCGGCGCGCGTTTCGATGCCGTGACCGTGGGCGACAACGACACGCGCCTGGTACTGGCTACCGACTTCGGCTACGGCTTCGTGACCCGCTTCGAAGCGCTCACCGGACGCAACAAGGCCGGCAAGCAGATCATCACGCTGGGCGATGGCGCGCGCGTGCTGGCACCGCAAGTAAGCGCCGACCCGGCACGCGATCGCATCGTCGTCGCCACCACCGATGGTCATCTGCTGATGTTCTCGGTAGCCGAACTGCCCGAACTCGACAAGGGCAAGGGCAACAAGCTGATCGAAATTCCCAAGGCCAAGCTAAGCAGCGGCGATGAACGCGTCGCAGGCGTCGCCGTCGTCACCGAAGGCAAGGGCGAAATCACGCTCTACGCCGGCCAGCGCAAACTCACGCTGCGCTGGGCCGACCTGGTCGAGTACGGTGGCAATCGCGCCACGCGCGGCAACGTGCTGCCGCGCGGCTTACGGCGGGTTGAGCGGATTGAGACGACGGGATAAGTGCGGGAATCGGGAATCGTCAATCGGAAATCGTAAAAGCGGTATGCGGCAGGCCTGTAGAGACTGGCCTTTAACGATTGACGATTCCCAACCCTTTAAAGGAACTTCATCCGCCCGCAAGTCATCGAATGCACCTGTCCACGGCAAGGCATTGCCGCGCGTTATGTGCATGACGAACTCCGGAGCACCTTCATGAAACGCCGTGCCATCGCCGCCCTGGCCGCTATTCTCCTGACCACCGCTGCATGGGCGCAGACGGGCAATCAGCCGTTGAACCTGAAGTTGCCGGGGGGGTATCAAAGCTATCCGGCCGCGGCCTCCACGGCAGCGCAACCGGCCTCGTCCAGCAGCACCTCCGGCAAGAGCAAGGGCGGCGTGACCGTCAACGGCCATCCCGCCGCCATCAGCCCGGCGCCAGGCGTCTATTACGGCGATACCAGCGGTGCGCGCGGCAACGGCCAGGCCGCCGTGCCGGCATGCGACGACTCCACCTACAACAAGCCGCAGGTGCATGGGGAGCTTGGCATGGGCGTGGTCAGCGGCAGCCATATCGGCACCGGCAGCTATCAATCCGGCGCAGTCAGCGTGGTGAAGAACACCGGCAGTTGCGACCATCCCACCGGTTCGGTGGGGGTTTCGATCCAGATGAGCCGATTCGGCGGATTGCATTGAGTGGTGCCGCCAATCGGGAATCGTCAATCGTAAGTAGTTAGGAGCGATCACCTGCGCGCTCCGGAGCCCACGCTCTTACGATTCCCGATTGACGATTCACGCCCCAACCCCGAAAGCAGCTAGAAAGCCGCTCCCCACACACTGCAGGACCATTCTGTCCGCGCGTCTGCAGTCGAGCCCCCTAGTGATTCAAAACGTCGAGTTCCGCTTCGAAGGTGGCCGTTGTGGCGTGCTGCTGATCCATGGCCTTACCGGCACGCCTACCGAAATGCGCCTGGTCGGCAAGGGGCTGAACCGCGCCGGTTTCAGCGTCTACGGCATGCAGCTGGCCGGTCATTGCGGCGACGTGCAGGACCTGCTCGCGACCGGCTGGAAAGACTGGTACGCCAGCGTGGAAGCCGCCGCTGAAACGTTCCGGCACGAGGTGGACCACCTGTTCGTGGGCGGACTGTCGATGGGCGCGATCCTGGCGCTGAAGCTCGCCGCGGAACGGCCGCAATGGGTGCGCGGCGTAGGCGTATACGGCGCCACGTTCCGCTACGACGGTTGGGCGATTCCGTGGTACGGCCGCTTCTCCTTCCTGCTGCCGTGGCTGCATCGCTTTGGTATCGGCAAGCATCGCATGGTGCATGAAAATGAACCCTACGGCCTCCGCGACGAACGCCTGCGTGCGCAGATCGCCGGGCTGATGCTGGGCGGCGACAGCGCGGCAGCCGGCTTGCCGGGCAATCCATGGCCGTCGCTGGCCGAGATGTACAACATGGCCGCGGCGGTCCGCGGTGAGCTGCCGAAGGTCACCGCGCCCTGTCTGGTCGCGCACGCGACCGAAGACGACGTGGCCAGCCTCGAGAACGCCCATCTGGTGGCGCGCTCGGTATCCGGTCCGGTGGAAATGCTGTTGCTGGAAGACAGCTATCACATGATCACCATCGATCGCGAACGCCGACTGCTGATCGACCGCTCGGCCGACTTCTTCTCCAAGGTAGCCGCGAGCTGCATGCCTGGCGCGCTCGCCGTCGCCTGAGGCAGAAACCCCACATGTCTCTTCTCGTCGCCACGCTGTGGCTGGTCAACGTGACACTGGATACCTGCGGCCAACTCGCCTTCAAAGCCGCCGCCGGCGATCCCGATGCCGGCGATGGCGCGGCGCGCTGGCGCCATATGGCCGCCCGCCCCTGGCTGTGGCTCGGCCTCTCGGCGTATGCGCTGCATCTCGCATCGTGGATCGCCTTCCTGTCGCTGGTCGCTCTCTCCAAGGGCATGTTGCTGGCCTCCATCAACATGGTGGCGATCATGATCGGCGGCCGGCTGTTGTTTAGGGAAAAACTCACGCCGCTGCGTGTTCTCGGCATCCTGCTGGTAAGCACCGGCGTGGCGATCGTGGGAGCAGCCGGATGAGCACCACGGCGCGCACCTGGCGCTTCTACCTGGGCGGCTTCGCGCTGCTGTTGGTGTTCGACACGCTCGTGCAAGTGAGCTTCAAATTGACCGGCGTGCATGCGTTTCCGCCCCAGGCAAGCTGGGCGTGGGTGCTGCGCATCGTCAGCCAACCCTGGATCTACATTGCCCTGGTCGGCTACGTCGGCAACTTCTTCACCTGGATGAGTCTGCTCAAGCACGCACCGATCGGACCGGCATTCGCCGCCTCGCACCTGGACGTAATCAGCGTGATGCTGGCGTCCGCTTGGCTGTTCCATGAAGCACTCACGCCGATGCAGCTGTTTGGCGCAGGCGTGATCGTGCTGGGCATCGTATGCCTGGCCTGCGCCGAAAACGGTGCGCATCCGGCGCACGATACGTCCACCGAGGCCAAGGGCGCCGCGGGCGTCATGGCTAGCGACTGAGCCATTGTCGTACTGCAAGGTTTAGCTAATCCACGCGACGATGCGTGCGGTGGACGCTATGCTGTGTTCAAGAAGTTACGATATGGACAACGCGCACGCTCTTCGTCAGGCTTGCCGCCAGGGGATTACCGGGGTCATTTCATGAGCAATGTGCAACAAGAAGTTTTCGAGATCATCAGCAAGCAGGCAAAGATCGGCATCGATACGGTCAAACCCGAGTCGACGCTGAAAGATCTCGGCGTAGCTTCGCTGGATGCCATCGAAGTGATCTTCGACATCGAGGAGCACTTCAACATCAACCTTCCCAACGAGGAAGTCGACTTCGAAAGCGGCACCGTCGGCCACCTGATCGAGGCGGTGGAGCGCCAGCTGGCGCAGAAATCCGGTTGAGTGCATGCGACGTATCGTGATTACCGGCATGGGCGGCATCTGCGCGCTCGGCCACAATGCTCCGGACATCTGGCAGGCCATGACCGAGGGCCGCAGCGGTATCGGCCCGGTGCATCACATCGATGCGAAATACCTGCGTAACGATGCGATTGCGGCAGAAATCAACGATTTTGACCCGCTCACGTACATCGATGAGGCGCGGCTGCCGTTTCTCGATCCGCTGAGCCAGTACGCGCTGGTGGCCGCCGGCGAAGCCATTCGCCAATCAGGCCTGGTGTTTCGCGGCGAACGCGCAGCGCGCAGCGCGATTGTGGTGGGCGTCGGCTCCGCCGGCGAGGAAACCCGCGAGGGGCTGTACCAGAAGCTCTACGGCGAACAGGCCAGCCGTTTCCACCCGCTCGGCATCGTGCGCATCATGAGCAACGCGCCGGCCAGCCAGATCAGCATGGTTCACGGCATTACCGGGCCTACCTTCGCCGTATCGAGTGCTTGCGCGTCTTCGAACCATGCATTTGCACAGGCCGCGATGATGATACGCGCGGGCCTGGTGGATACGGCGATCGCGGGCGGCACCGAGGCTTGCATCACCCTCGGCGTATTGCGTGCGTGGGAAGCGATGCGTGTGCTGGCACCGGATACCTGCCGTCCGTTCAGCGCCAAGCGACGCGGCCTGGTGCTGGGCGAGGGCTCGGGCATGTTCGTACTGGAAACGCTGGAAAACGCCCAGGCGCGTGGCGCCACCATCCTGGCGGAACTGGCTGGCGTGGGCATGAGCGCCGATGCCGGCGATATCGCAGCGCCTTCCGAAGCAGGCGCTGCCGCAGCCATGCGGATCGCCATGCAGGATGCAGGCATGCAAGCGGCGGACTTCGATTACATCAACGCACATGGCACGGGCACCACCGCCAACGATTGCACGGAAACACGCGCGATCCACAACGTATTCGGCGCGCACGCGCCGCGCCTGGCCGTGACATCCACCAAGCCGATGCATGGTCACGCATTGGGCGCGGCCGGTGCGCTGGAAATGATTGCCGTGCTCGGTTCGCTGCGCGACGGAATCGTGCCGCCCACGCTCAATTACCTGGGCCCCGATCCGGCCTGCGATCTGGATTACGTGCCGCATCACGCGCGCGCCATGACAGTGCGTGCCGCGCTGAGTAATTCGTTTGCGTTTGGCGGGCTTAATGCGGTGGTGGCGGTGCGGCAGGCGCCCTGAGGGTCGCCCAAACTCAAGCGCTGTTGGTGGTGAGCACAAGCGAACCCCAACGTTGCCATGCAGATGGCGATGTTGGGGCTCGGCGTTGCCTCACCGCCAACCTACGCCGCTGGCGAGCGCGATCTCGCATGCTCACAAGCGCGTAAACGACCACGACTGCATGCGCCCGTCCTTGTACGGCATCACGCCATGGAACGGACGCGGATCGCGATCGAACACCAAAGGCAGAAAGTGGCGGTCGCCTTCCCACATCGGCAATTCCATGAGGTGGTCGATGTCGATCCACTCCAGCGTGCCTTCCGGATTCTGTGTGTAAGGCTCGCCGCTAAAGCTGTCGATGACGAAGATGAAGCCCAGCCAGTCCTCGCCCTGCTTGCCGAAGCCGGGCCAGTTGAGCGTGCCGCGCAGGTGCATCGTTTCGCACTCGATGCCGGCTTCTTCGTGAATCTCGCGCCGCATGCATGCGGCGATGTCTTCGCCGGGCTCCATCTTGCCGCCGAGGCCGTTGTACTTGCCCAGATGCTGGTCGTCCGGCCGCGCGTTGCGATGGATCATCAGCACCTTGCGCCGATCCGGGGAAAGCACGTAACCGAGTGTGGCGACGATAGGGGTATAGGGCATGGGCGGGCATCCCTTTCCTGAGATCAAAGCTGAAGTTTACGCGCTGAGGCGCTGCGGATGCTCTTGCATCCATCACGGCCGTGCGGCGACCATCCACGGATGCGCTCGTCCACCCACGCCCGGCGGTTGCATCGCAGCCTGCCACCCCGCCTGCTCGCCCTGCTGGGGGTGCCAGCGCTGCTGGCCGCATGCGGCAATCAGTTGCAGCCGATGGAAAGCCGCGAGGTGACATTCCAGGGACAGGACTTCACGGTGGTGCGTCTGGACCTGCATCGCGAAGCATTGACGCTGCACTGGAAGAATCCAGACACCGGCCAGCCCTATGGCGACATCCAGAGCCTGCGCGAATGGGGCGCAGCGAACGGCAAGCGGCTGATGTTCGCGGCCAATGCAGGCATCTACGACCAATCCTACGCACCGCTGGGGCTGTACGTGGAAAACGGCAAGACGCTGGTGCCGCTGAACCTGTTCCACGGCAATCCGGCGGCCGGCAATTTCTCGATCCGTCCCAACGGCGTGTTCGCCATCTATCGGGACGGCCATGCCGCCGTGCGCACCAGCACCGATTTCAAGGCAGATCGCAAGCCGGTGGACTGGGCCACGCAATCGGGGCCGATGCTGGTGATCGACGACAAGATCAACGATCAATTCGTGCACGACTCCACCAGCAACAAGTGGCGTAGCGGCGTATGTGCGCGCACGCCTTACCAGGTGGTGTTCGCAGTGAGCGAGTCGCCGGTGAATTTCCACACATTTGCGCAATTGTTCCGCGACAAGCTCGACTGCAAGGATGCGCTGTACCTGGATGGCAGCATTTCACAGTTCTACATCGACGGCACCGGCTATGCCGGCGCTCCCACCTTCATGGTCAAGCCCTACGCGGGCATCTTCGCGGTGTTTGCCGAACAATGACGACG
>NZ_DATJMN010000221.1:0-24858 GCF_035508675.1 Dyella sp. | reverse complement strand
CCTGGTGTTCATCGCGGTCGGCGCCTTGCTCGGCTGGTGGCGCGGCAAGTTGCTTGCCGGCGTGATCTGGGCGCTGGTGCTCGGCCCGATCGGCTGGATTGTCGTCCTGCTGAGCCCCAGATCAGCTAAGCCCCCGCCGCTGCCGCGATAGTCGCGGTGTATGATCACTCACGAGGTGAATCCTTTGAACCACGCAACGTCAAGCAAAGATCACATGCACCACCATCACGAAGCTCCTGCGGACTTTGTGGCAGCGGTGGAGCACGCCAGCGAGGAACGCGGTCTGCGCCTGACGCCACTGCGCAAGGAAGTGCTGGAGCTGATCGCGGCGGCCGGCAAACCGGTCAAGGCGTATGACTTGCTCGATCAGCTGCGCGAGCGCCACGGCAATGCCGCGCCGCCGACCGTCTACCGCGCGCTGGATTTCCTGCTTGAGAACGGCTTCATCCACAAACTGGAATCCATCAACGCGTTCGTCTCCTGCCATCACCCGGCCGAGGCGCACCAGGTGCCGTTCCTGATCTGCGACGTCTGCTCCAGCGCGCAGGAGGTGTGCGACGAGCGCGTGGCCGAATTGATCGAGGCGCAGGCCAAGGTCTTCGGTTTCCGTCCCCAGGCCCAGACGCTGGAAGTGCATGGCGTGTGCAAGCAGTGCCGCAAGGCGTGACCTAGACCTGAGCTGGATCGCTGCACCTGGCCCGACCGGGCAGAGGGGGCGCTTGCGGATAGTCGATGGATGTTATAACGTATCAAAACTCCGGTGCCCCGCCGGGCATCCTGCATGGTGTCGTCCCCATGGATTCCACGCCAACGCAACAGAAAACCCGCTGGTGGAACCTCGCCGATCGTATTGGCGCCACGGCGTCGTTTCTGTGTGCCATCCATTGCGCCGCGTTGCCCTTCGTGCTCGCCATCCTGCCGTTGATGGGCCTGAGTTTTCTGGCCGACCACGCGTTCGAGCGTGGTTTTGTACTGTTTGCCAGCGCACTGGCGCTGCTGGCCCTGGTCAACGGTTATCGGCGCCACCACCGCTCGCTGCCGCTGCGCCTGGCGCTGCCCGGGCTCATGCTGCTGGTCACGGGCGTCACCTTCGCCGAAGGCTATTCGATCATCGTGCACAGCGTGCTGGTGACCTGCGGCGGCCTGCTGGTAGCGTCCGCGCATTTTTTCAATCTTCGTTTCGATCGCCTGCAGGGCCACGTGCACGGCCCGCAATGCGCACACGGCTGAGGCGCGGTGATTGTGTAACGGCCGCATTGCTTCCTAGCATGACGGCATGAATCACGCGCACAGCCACGCCCACGATCATCACGATCACAGCCATTCCCGCGCCAAAGGTGTAGTAGGGCGCGAGCGCCGGTTGCTGTTCGCGTTTGTGCTTACCGCGGGGATGATGCTCGCCGAGGCGGCGGGCGGCTGGTGGTCCGGATCGCTCGCCTTGCTGGCCGATGCCGGGCACATGCTGGTGGATGCGGCGGCCTTGCTGCTTGCACTGTTTGCCGCACGCATGGCACGGCGCCCGGCCGATGCGCGCCGCACCTATGGTTATGGCCGCATGGAAGTGCTGGCCGGTTTCGTCAACGCGCTGACGCAATTCGTGCTGGTCGGGCTGATCGCCTACGAAGCCATCGAGCGCCTCTTCAAGCCGGTGCAGATTCTTTCCGGCGTGATGCTGGGCGTGGCGGTCATCGGCTTGCTGGTGAACCTGATCGTGCTGCGCAGCCTGCACGACCACGCGCACGACGACGTGAACATCGGTGCGGCAAGCCTGCATGTGCTGGGCGATCTGCTGGGTTCGGTCGGCGCCGTGCTGGCCGCGCTGGCGGTGCGCTGGCTGAGTTGGAACTGGGCTGATCCAGCGCTATCGCTGCTGGTGTCGCTGCTGATCTTGAACAGCGCGTGGCGTCTGCTGCGGCGCTCCACGCACATCCTGCTGGAGGGCGTGCCCGAGGGCATGGACCCGCACGAGGTGGAAACCGCGCTGCGCGGCGCCGATGCATCGATCCGCGATGTGCATCATCTGCATGTGTGGCAACTCGCTTCCGGTTCGCGCATGGCCACCCTGCACCTGGAGCTGCACGACCAGGATGCCGGCGCCCGTGTCCTGGCCGCAGTCAACCGCACCCTGCTGGATCGTTTCGGCATCCGCCACGCCACCGTGCAGATCGATCCGGACAGTTGCCCGGACGGCAGCCCCGGCTGCAGCGCGCACCATCACTGACGGCCCGCTTGCGCTTTGGCCTCCCGCTGTTAGGATGATTAGCCATCAACAGCATGACGATTCAAGGAGTTTCCTATGGGTAAGGGCGATCGCAAAACCCGCCGCGGCAAGACCTACCGCAGCAGCTACGGCAACACCCGCGCGCACTCCGTGAAGCCTGCGGTAGCCGGCGCCGGTGCCGCCGTGACCAAGCCTGCCGCCGTGAAGAAGGTTGCTGCTGCGCCGAAGAAAAAGTCGGCCTGAGCGCGTCTGTTCGCAGGTACGAAAAGCCCCCGCTGGTCGGGGGCTTTTCATTTTGGAACCGCAGTATTTTTTAGGCGGCTGCGGGCCAGGCGCTTGCCACCCCGCCCACCCAAGCCTTCCGCACCAGGCCGCCGCCGATCCAGTAGCAAAGCTCCGCAGGCTGCGTTGCGTTCCACATCACCAGATCCGCACGCTTGCCCACCGCCAGCGTTCCGCGGTCATGCAAGCCCAGTGCGCGTGCCGCGTTGACGGTGATGCCGCGCAGCGCTTCTTCCGGCGTGAGGCGGAACAACGTGCACGCCATGTTCGCGGCAAGGCGCAGCGAGAGCAGGGGAGAGGTGCCGGGATTGCAATCGGTGGCGATGGCAATGGGCACCCCATGCGAGCGCAGGCTCGCTACCGGCGGCAGCTTGGTTTCGCGCAATGCGTAAAAGGCACCCGGCAGCAGCACGGCGACGGTGCCGGCGCGTGCCATCGCTTGAATGCCGGTATCGCTGAGATATTCCAGGTGATCGGCTGATAGTCCGCCAAACTCGGCCACCAGCGCCGCGCCATCCAGATCGGACAGTTGCTCCGCATGCAGCTTCACGCGCAAGCCCAGCTGTCGCGCATGCTCGAACACGCGTTGCGTCTCGGCGCGCGTGAAACCGATGCCTTCGCAGAACGCGTCCACCGCATCCACCAGGCCTTCGTCGGCCAGCGCGGGCAGCAATTCGTTGCAGACCAGGTCGACGTAATCGTCGCGGCGTTCCTTGTACTCCGGCGGCAACGCATGCAGGCCGAGAAAGCTGGTCTGCACGTGAATGCCCAGCTCCACGCCGATACGGCGCGCCACCCGCAGCATGCGGCGTTCCGTATCCAATTCCAGTCCATAACCGGATTTGATTTCCAGCGTGGTAACGCCATCGGCCAGCAAGCTACGTGCGCGTGGCAACGATTGCGCGAGCAATTGGTCCTCGCTCGCGCCGCGCGTGGCGCGCACGGTGGAGACGATGCCGCCGCCGGCGCGTGCAATCGCTTCATACGTGGCGCCGTTGAGGCGCAGATCGAATTCCTGCGCGCGGTCGCCGCCGAACACTAGATGCGTATGGCAATCGATCAATCCCGGCGTCACCAGTGCGCCGCCGGCATCATGCACCTCGCGCGCGGTCGCAGCCGAGGCGGCAGGCAGGTCGCGCATCGGGCCGATCCACACGATCTGGCCATCCTGGCAGGCCAGCGCGGCGTCGGTCAGCACTCCGTAGGTGGCTTCACCCGCGAAAGTGGCCAGTGATGCGTGGGTCAGCAACAGATCCCAGCTCACCGGTCGGATTCTTCCATTTCGGTTTCCGTGGATGCCACGGGTTCACCGTATGCACTCGTGGCGCCGATTTCTTCGGCCGATGACGGCGCCATGGCTTGCCGCTCCGCCTGCTGCCGCTCGAAATCCTGGATCATGCGCTCGGCAAAATCCTTGTACACCGGCGTGGGCGCGAAAATGGACGAGGCGGCACGCGCCAGCAGGCAGACGGCCATGATCGGAATCACCATGTCCTGGTTGTTGGTGAGTTCCATCGCGATCACCGCGGAGGTAAGCGGCGCGCCGGTCACGCCGGCGAGATAAGCGCTCATGCCCAGCAGTACCACTGCTTCCTCCGGCGCATGCGGGAGAAAGTAGGCAATGTTGTGCCCGAGGCCAGCGCCGACCGCCAGCGCCGGGGAGAAGATGCCGCCGGGAATGCCGGCCCAGTACGACACCACGTTGGCCAGCAGCTTGAGCACGCCGAAGCTTTGGCCCGGCGTATCAGAGGCGTTCTGCGCGAAGGCGCGCGCTTGCGCATAACCGGTGCCGTACACCGTGTTGTGCGACAGTACGCCGAGCACCGCCAGCGCCAGGCCGCAGCCGACCGCGAACAGCACCGGATTGCGCTCGCGCAGCCGGCCGATCGCCGCCAGCGGTCCGTGGCGGCTCAGCAGGATCAAGCGGGCGAACAGCCCGCCCGCCAGCCCGCACACGATGCCGCATTGCAGAACCGCCAGCCAGGCGTGGCCCAGCGGCAGGCTGGCCTGCACCGTGCCGAAATAGGCGTAGTTGCCGAGAATGCCCAGCGACACCACGCCGCCCACGAACACCGAGGTAAGCAGCAAACCGCTGAAGCGGTGCTCGAACGTACCGGCCAATTCCTCGATGGCGAACACCACGCCGGCCAGCGGCGTGTTGAACGCCGCGGCGATACCGGCCGCACCACCGGCCAGGATGAAGCGCGACAGCGCCTTGGGATCGTCAAAGCCGAAGCGCCGGCCCAGCCAGTGCATCAGCCCCGCGCCGACGTGGACGGTCGGCCCTTCACGGCCGATCGACGCACCTACGGCCAGGGCGAGCAAGGTCAACACCATTTTGCTCACCGCAATCGGCAAGGCCAGCATCTTGGCGCGAAAGCTGGTGTCTTCCACGTGGATCGTAGCGATGACTTGCGGGATACCGCTGCCGCGGGCGGCCCGCAGGCGCCCCTCGGTCACCCAGCACAACAGGCCGAACACCAGCGGCGTAAGAATCAACGGTATCCAGATCCCATGCGTCAGGAGTTTTTCGAACAGCCCGTACGCCCAGTCGCTGGTTTTTGCGAACAGGATGGAAGCGAGCGCAACCAGGATGGCGCCGCTCCATAGCGCAATGCGGCGTTTCCATTGATACGGGGCGAAGAACTCGTGGCCCAGCACGGAGCGCAGGCGCGGATTGGAGGCTTTGGGAGAGGATGCGGACATCGGCACATTATGACAGACAAGCACCCTCTGCTTCGAAGGTGGCGTTTGCGGCGACAAAATCAGTCTCGCTGCGATCTCATTCCGGCCCTTGTCGCAACGAATGACCTTTGCCTCCATTCACGAAAAGCCCTACCGCGATTGTCGCAACCACCGCGTCTCATACAGGTCATACCGCCGGTCCTTGAGGTTCTGCACGGTTCCCGCATTGCGCGCCCGCGCCAGGCTTTCCAGCCGCAGATCGGCGAACAGCACCGTTTCGATGTTGGGTACGCAATCGGCCGCGATGCCATCGCGCGCGAACCCGAAGTCGCTGGGCGTGAGGATGCAGCTCTGGCCGTACTGGATGTCGAAATTGTTGACGCCGGGCAGGTTGCCGACATTGCCCGAAAGAATCACATAGCATTGATTTTCGATCGCTCGCGCCTGCGCGCAGTAACGCACGCGCAGATAGCCTTCGCGCACATCGGTGCAGAACGGCACGAACAGCATCAGCGCGCCCTGGTCCACCAGGTGTCGGGCCACTTCGGGAAATTCGGAGTCGTAGCAGATCATCACGCCGATCGGCCCGCAATCGGTCTGCACCGTCGCCGCGCTGTCGCCGCCGGAGACATTCCACACGTTGCGCTCGCTGGGCGTGGGATGCAGCTTCTCGCGTTCGTGCACCGAGCCGTCGCGCAGGCAGACGTAGCACACGTTGTGGATGTCGCCGCTGGACTGCTCGGTCGGATGCGAACCACCCACGATATTGATGTTGTAGCGCATTGCCAGACGGTTGAAGAGTTCCTTCACCTGCGGTGTGTAATGGCTCAGCTTGCGGATGGTTTCCACCGGCGAGAGTTCCTCGTTCTCGATGGAGAGCAACTGCAAGGTGAGCAATTCCGGGAAGGTCACGAAATCGGCGCTGTAATCGGCCGCGATATGGGTGAAGTATTCGACCTGCGTGGCAAATTCCTCGAACGACTTGATGCGCCGCTGCAGATACTGCACGGTGGCCACGCGCACCGAATCGGGCAGATGCCGCGGCGATGGCACCGCCGGAATGTCCGGCTGGTCGAGCAGGGCAGGGTTGCGCCATACCAAGTGTGCGGCGTAACCCAGCGACTCGTAATCGGAGGGCACGTAGCCGCGCAGCAGCCCGATGATCTCGAAATCGTTGGTCAGCTGAAAACTCAGCGTGGGATCGCGGCGGCGCCCTTCCGCCACCGCCTGCACATACGCCTCCGGTGTGCCATAGCGCTGAATGTTCCGCGCCAGTCCGGGGATGCGCCCGCCGAAGGTGATGCCGCGCAGTTTCAGATCCATGCACAACCGTTTGCGCGCCTGATACAAGCGCTTGCCGATGCGCATGCCGCGGTAATCCGGATGCACCACCACTTCCATGCCGTACAGCCAGTTGCCATCCGGATTGTGGCGCGATGCCATGCCGCCGCCGGTGATCTGCATCCACGTATGCGGTTTCAGCGCCAGTGATTCGTCGAGGCGGAAGGTGCCGCAGTAGCCCACGATGTTGCCTTCGTACTCCACCACGAACTGGCCTTCGGGAAAGTGCGTCTGCTGGGAGCGCAGCATTTCCGCCGAGTGGCCCCATTCGGGCGTATAGACGCGGGCGGTGAGTTCGACCAGCGCCGGGACGTCGCCCGGTACCGCCTGGCGCAAGCCCAGCAGCGGTGCGTTTTCGTTTTTCTTGGCCATGGCGTTCGTCCCGTGTGATGCTCTAAACCATACCGCGTGAACATCATGCCGATTGCGCAGAATGGATCAGATGGAAGGTGAAGCAAATGCGAGTGCAACCAGATGGGCCGGTTACACTTGCAGGAGCCTGTTCTAGCCACACGGAGATTGTTCATGAGCGATACGGCAGCGGTCTACCAGTTCAGCGCGGCGCAGGCCTGGCAGGACCCGCAATGGCGCAGCGATGCCACCTTTGGCGTGGACAGCACCGGCCACATCACCGCCCCGGCCGGCAGCTCGCCCGCCTACCTCGACGGCTGGGTACTGCCGGGCATGCCCAACCTGCATTCGCATGCTTTCCAGCGCGCCATGGCCGGCTTGGCCGAACGCCGCGGCCCCGGCGACGATTCGTTCTGGACCTGGCGTGAAACCATGTACGGCTTCGCCGAGCGCATCGACCCCGACACCTTGCAGGCGATTGCCGCGCAGCTCTACGTGGAAATGCTCAAGGCCGGCTACACCCATGTTTGCGAATTCCATTACCTGCATCACCAGCCCGATGGCACGCCCTATGCGCAGCCCGAAGCCATGTCACTGGCGCTGATCGAAGCGGCGCGCGAAGCGGGCATCGCGCTCACCCTGTTGCCTGTGTTGTATATGAGCGGTGGTTTCGACGGCCGGCCGCTGTCGTCGCGGCAGCGCCGCTTCGGCAACGATGTGGATGGCTATCTGCAATTGCTCGCCAACCTGCGCAAGCATGAAAGCCACGACGTACGCGTCGGCGTGGCCTTGCACTCGCTACGCGCGATTCCAGAACACGCATGGCGCGGCGTGGTCGAGCATGAAGCGCTGAAGAACGGCCCTGTCCACATCCATATCGCCGAACAGATCGGCGAGGTGCAGGACTGCCTCGCTACGCGCGGTGCACGCCCGGTGGAATGGCTGCTCGATCATGCGCCGGTCGACTATCGCTGGTGCCTGGTGCATGCCACGCATCTGACCGAGAAGGAAACCACCCAGCTCGCGCGTAGCGGTGCCGTCGCCGGCCTGTGTCCCACCACCGAAGCCAATCTCGGCGATGGACTGTTTCCGCTGGCGCGTTATCTGCAGGAGGGCGGCCGGATCGGCATTGGCTCCGATTCGCATATCTCCATATCGCCCATTGAAGAACTGCGCTGGCTCGAATACGGCCAGCGCCTCAGCACGCGCCACCGCAACGTCGCCGCGCGCAAAGCCGGTGACAGCGTAGGCGAAACGTTGTGGCGCGAAGCGCTGAAAGGCGGCGCGCAGGTCGCGGATTTGCCCATCGGCGCACTCGATGTGGGCAAGCGCGCCGATTTCATCGTACTCGACAAGGAGTCGCCGTTGTTGGCCGCACGCAACGAACGCTCCGTGATGGACAGTTTCCTGTTCGCCGGAAACCTATCGCCGGTGCGCCATGTGATGGCCGGTGGCAAATGGGTAATGCGCGATTTTCAGCATCGCGATGAAGCGCGCATCGCCGCGCGCTATCGCATGACCGTGACGCGCCTGGCAGGTGCGTAGAATATGACGGTGTCTAAGGATGCTCTGATTTAATCAGAGCATCCCTAACAGGGCGAAAATGGATATCCATTGCGGCTGGGTGTCAGTTATTGGCAAGTACGCCCGAGCTTCGTGCCAAGGTGTCGGCATTGTTCAAGGCATTGTTGAACGTGAATGGACTCAACCCGCCACCCCAATTAGGCAGCCGGTCGTGATTGCGATTTAGGTACCAATGATCCCTGGCGCCGGCTCCCGTATGGGTATGCTCGTGCACCATGAGCTCATTGAGGTCGGGATCAGACCAATTCCTCAGCGCATACCTGGAGAATTGAATGGTCCCATTGTTGAAGGCCACTGCAGCAGGGCGGTTGGGGCCGCCTTCATGGCCCACCCGAAGGTTCCACGCACCTTCGCGTTTGCTTTTTTCCAAGGCTTGCAGCGTGTTGTTCAATCCTGCCTCGATACGTTGCCTGCCCTGCGGCGTGAAAGCTCCGCCACCGAAAAGCTTTTGCATGGCCCAGTTCGTTCCTTGCATCCAGGCACGGCCAATCTGCGCCTTCGCTCGGCGGACATTCTCGATGGCGCCATCCAGCGCACGGAGCATGCGTTTTCCAAGATTTTTCGGTAGCCATTTGCCGTCTTTCCGTTCCAGCTCCAACGTGGCGACTTCCTGGCCGGAGCGTGGATCAAGTACGCGCCATGTCTGGCTTTGCCGGTCGAAACCTCCCAACTGATAGACATCTTCGTCTATTTTTGTGAAATAGCTATTGGTCCGGTTGGAATTATTGCGCGTGAAGATGCCGTATCGATCAGGCTGCAACCCATCCAGGTTTCTAGGGGATACTCGATAATTGAACAGGTCGCTCAGGTCACTGCTGTCGGAGCGTGCGCGCATGTCCGGCGTTTCCGGCGCTCCAGGAGGGAATCCGGCCGGTCGTTCGATACGGGTGATTTGAGGCCCGGTCGTGTTGGGTTGGATGAAGTCGGTATTGGCGCTTGTCCTCGGCGGATATGGGCCTTGGTAACAGGGCCGGTCATAATGGGTTGAAGGGGGCATGTAGGCCGTGTACATAGTATTTCTCCCGTTGCTTATGCACCATTGAGCCCTGGGATGATGGTGGAGGCGGCAAATGCGTTGCGTGTGGTACATGCATGATTTTTTTGAGCAGCCGCCACATGACATCTGCGCGGTCGCCGGGTCACTGAGTACAAGAGCGCGCAGCAAGCGAATGCTTTGATGTCATCGTTGCGTACCTGAAGCAGCTATTTCGCAAATTGGCTTGTTCGCTTTTACCCACCCTGCGCCCCTCCTGAACCAAGGGCATCAGTTCAGCTTCGCGCTGTCATCGCAATGTTTTTCCATCGCGTTTTCCGGAGGGAGTTTCCGCCCACCAGGAGAACCCCATGCGTCGTTACCTTTCCACGATTCTGATCGCGCTCGCCGTGCTGGGCGGAACGTTGGTACAGACCGGTTGCGTTGTCGTCGCGCCGCGCTCGGGGCGCGTATGGGTACCTGGCTATTGGGCGCCGGGGCATGTCTGGGTGGGTGGCCATTGGCGTTACCGCTGACGGCGTGAGGGTGCAAGGCGTTGCCGCGCAACCATGTCGCGCGCGCCCCATTCGCGAATGAAGTCGATGAACACGCGCAGTTTCGGCGGCACCTGGAAACGGCTTGGGTAATACAGGTAAAAGCCGTCGAATGGCGGCAGCCAAGGTTCCAGCGCGCGCTTCAGGTGCCCAGCGTCCAGCGCTGCACGCGCCGAGGTTTCCAGTACGCAAGTCAGGCCGATACCGTCCTGGGCGGCGCGAACCGCGAGCGGCACGTCGTTGACGGTAAGGCTTCCGTCCACGGCAACCTCATACCAGCGGCCTTTCTGTGGTCCGCTGCGATGCGCGAATTCCCAACGGTAGATGGCGCCGCTGCTATCAAGGCGGTGCCTGATGCAGTTGTGGTGCTGTAGATCCTTCGGTTCCTTGGGGTGACCATGGCGCTTGAAGTAAGCAGGTGAACCCACCACTACCGAACGCATCGGTCCACCGACGGGGACGGCCACCATGTCGCGCAGCAGGCGTTCGCCGAGTCGGATGCCCGCATCCAGACCTTCGGCCACCAGATCGGTCAGGCCGTTTTCCACGCGTATATCCAGCTGCACGTCCGGCCAGCGCGCCATGAACTCGCCCAGTACGGGCTGGATGATCGATTGCGCTACGACCGCCGGCACCGTGATGCGTAACGTGCCGCGCGGCCGGTCGCCGTGCTGGCGAATCGCATCCAGCGCCAGATCCAGCTCATTGAGCGCGGGCGCAATGCGCTGAAGCATCTCCTGGCCCGCTTCGGTAAGGCCTACGCGGCGCGTGGTGCGCTGGAGCAGGCGTGTGCCGAGCTGGCTTTCCAGTTGCTGCACGGTCTGGCTCAGTGCGGAAGGCGTCACGTCCAGCACGGCGGCGGCGCGGGTAAAGCTGCCGCATTCGGCGACGGCACGAAAGGCGCGCAGGGCGTAGTGGTCACGCATGACCAGCTCCATTTGTTAGCGTGGCTACATAATGCATCAAGCCGAGGGTGGTTTTTCAACAGGATCGCGCAGCGCACACTGCGCTGCGTCAACCACCCAAGTCCATTACCCCAGGAGTCCGCCATGTCGCTCGATCACTACTTCACGCTCGGGCGTTCCGGCCTGCGCGTCAGCCGTCTTGCCCTCGGTGCCATGACCTTCGGCGAGGATTGGGGCTGGGGTACCGCGGAGCAGACCGCCCGCGCCATGTTCGACCGTTACCTGGAAGCGGGCGGCAATTTCATCGACACCGCCGACCTGTACACCGAAGGCACCAGCGAAAGCATGCTGGGCAAGTTCATCGAAGAAAGCGGCACGCGCGATCGCGTCGTGCTCACCACCAAGTTCACCTACAACGCGCAGCCCGGCAATCCGAATGCCGGCGGCAATGGCCGCAAGAACATCATGCGCGCGGTGGAAGGCTCGTTGCGCCGGCTGCGCACGGACTACATCGATCTGTATCTGCTGCACACCTGGGACCGCATCACGCCGGCGGAAGAAGTCGTGCGCACGCTCGACGACCTGGTGCGCGCAGGCAAGATCCGCTACGCCGGCCTGTCCGACATCCCCGCGTGGTATGCCGCCCGTGCGCAGACGTTTGCCGAATTGCATGCGTTGACGCCGTTGGTGAACATGCAGCTCGAATACTCGCTGGCCGAGCGGCATATCGAACACGAGTACGTGCCGCTGGGACAGAACCTTGGCATGGGCATCACCGCATGGAGTCCGCTGGCGATGGGCATGCTGTCGGGCAAGTACAAGCCCAGCCAGCAAGGCGGCGAGGGCGATGGCAGGCTTGCCAAGATCAGCAATGCGCCGGGCTTCGAGCGCTTTACCGAGCGCAACTGGACGATCGTGGCCGAATTGGAACAGGTGGCGAAGCAGGCCGGGCAAAGCATGGCGGCAGTCGCCTTGAACTGGGTGGCGACGCAGCCGGGCATTGCATCCGTGATCATCGGCGCCACCAAGCTGGAACAACTCGATGCCAATCTCGCCGCGCTTTCCTTCGCGTTGCCGGCACCCTTGCGTGCACGGCTGGATGCGGTCAGCGCGCCGGAAAAACCGTTTCCTTATTACATGTTTGCCGACGCCCAGCAGACACGGATTCACGGCGGCGTGGCGGTGGGCGACAAGCCGGCCGGCTATGCACCGCCGGTGTTCGTGCCGAAGTTGGAGGCACGCGAGATCAAGGCGCGCTGACCAGCTGGGAAAACGTCATGACCCACCCAAACTCCGAATGGATCGAGGTTCCCCACGCCCGCCTGTACACCGAACAGGCGGGCGTGGGCGACTCCATTACGATGCTGCATGGCTTCCTGGTCGACCGCCGGCAATGGGAGCATGAATTCGCTGCCCTGGCCGCCACCCATCACGTGCTGCGCTACGACGCCCGCGGCTTCGGCCGCTCCACCATCGAGCCCGGCCGTTATGCGCATCACGAAGACCTGGCCGCCGTGCTGGATGCCGCCGGCATTCGACGCACCGCCTTGCTCGCTTGCTCCGGCGGTGCAGCCACCGCCCTGGATTTCGCGCTGGCGCATCCACAGCGCGTCAGCGCGCTGATCCTGATCGGTCCAGGCTACTGGGGTCGCTTTGCCAACAGCACGCCGGCCGCACGCGCGTTCCTGCAGGCGCTGGCCACCTTCGACGTCAACGGCATGATCGACAGCTCGCTGCGCGCCTTCACCGATGGCCCGCGCCGCGCTGTCAACGAAGTGGACCCCGCTGCCCGCTTGCATACCCAGACGATGACCACGCAACTGTTCAAGCGCGACACCAGCTATTGGACGCGTGCCGCGCAGGACCAGCGCACGCCCACGCCGAGCGCGCTCGAACGCCTGCATGAGATCGACATACCGACCGTACTGATCGTTGGCAGCGAGGACCAGGTCGAAGTGCATCAGCTGGCGAAAGAACTGCTCGCAGGCTTGCCGCAGGCGCGCATGCATGTGGTGCATGGGGCAGGGCATCACGCCAATCTGGAAGCGCCCGCGCCGGTGCTCGGCATCGTGCGCAATGCGCTGTCGGCGGTGGCGCTGGCGGATTGATACGCACCGGCTATCGAGCCGGACTTGCGGGGTTATCGATCGTGTACAGGGTAGGCCTTATGCTTGGATCATTGCCAATGAACCGTCATAAGCCCACCGTCATTCCGGCGAACGCCGGAATCCAGTGCAAACATGTTGTGCGCAGCACTCGATATAAAGCTGTTGTGTGCTTCGCACGTCGTATTCAAACTGGATTCCGGCGTTCGCCGGAATGACGGTGGCGGGCTTCGGAACCCCGTCCCCATCATTCCCGCCGCTATGGACTCCCACACAACGGATAACCTCATCCGCCACGGCACACCGGCCTTCAAGCGCACCAACCTTGCGCTGTTTGCCGCCGGTCTCGCCACCTTTGGCCTGCTGTATTGCGTGCAACCGCTGATGCCGCAGTTCAGCCAGCACTACGGCATCAGCGCCGCCACCAGCGCTTTGTCGCTATCGCTGACCACCGGCGTGCTGGCCTTCGCCATGCTGTTCGCTGGCGGTGTTTCCGATGCGCTGGGCCGCAAGTCGGTGATGGTGGCGTCATTGCTGTCGTCCGCCGTGCTGGTGCTGCTGACGGCACTGATGCCGAACTGGTACGCGCTGCTTGGCTTGCGCACGCTGCTTGGCATCACGCTCAGCGGTTTGCCGGCGGTGGCGATGACCTATCTCACCGAAGAAATGCACACCGAGTCGATCGGCCTCGGCATGGGTTTGTACATCAGCGGCAGCGCGATCGGTGGCATGAGCGGTCGTCTGATCGCCGGCGTGGTGGCCGACTTTGCCGGCTGGCGTGTCGGTGTCGGCGTGGTGGGCGTGATCGGTTTGATCGCCGGCCTGGTGTTCTGGAAAGCGCTGCCGCCGTCGCGTCATTTCCATCCGCAGGCGTTGCGCTGGCGCGCCTTGTTTTCCCGCTTCGCCGGCATCTTTCGCGATGCTGGCCTGCCGTGGCTGTTCCTGGAAGGTTTCTTGCTGCTCGGGGCCTTTGTGACGGTCTACAACTACTTGGGCTACCGCTTGCTGGCGCCGCCGTTCCGTCTCAGCCAAACGGTGGTCGGCCTGATCTTCGGCATCTACCTGGTCGGCACCTTCAGTTCCGCGTGGATGGGCCACCTGGCCGGCAAGCTGGGTCGACGCAAGGTGCTATGGACCGCTTTTGCGCTAATGCTGTTGGGCGTGGCGTTGACGATGACCGCTTCGCTTGCATTGATCATCGTTGGCCTGACGGCGATCACCTTCGGTTTCTTCGGCGGCCATTCCATCGTCAGTAGCTGGGTAGGGCGGCGTGGTGGAGCGGCGAAAGCACAGGCCTCCTCGATGTACCTTTTCAGTTATTACATGGGTTCGAGTGTTGCCGGCTGGAGCGGCGGCTTGTTTTACGCGGCGGATCGTTGGCCGGGTGTCGCGCTGTTTGTCGGTGCGCTGGTGCTGGCCGGCCTGCTGATCGCGTTGCGCCTGTATCGCCTGCCGCCTTTGCCGCAGTGGGCTACGCCACCGACACCGATGAGCAAAGGCGCCATGCCGTAGGCCGGGATGACGATCCCGGCATCGCCATGCATGCCTGCGTCAGCCCTTGGCTGTCGCCAGCAACTGCACGAAACGCGGCACCAGTGGCGAACGTTCGTCTTCGCGATATACCACGTGGATTTCCGACATGGCATTGGCCTCCGCCAGCGGCACGTAGCTGACGCCTTCCACATGGATGTGATCGCAGGATTGCGGCAGGATTGCCACGCCGAAGCCGGCAGCGACCAGCCCGATGATGGTGGACGCCTCGCGTGCTTCCTGCGAAATGCGCGGTGCAAAACCGGCCTCGCGGCATAACGTCAGCACATGCTCGTGGACGCCGGCACCCGCGTTGCGGGCGAATACCACGAACGGCTGCTGCGCCAATGCCTTGATCGACAGCTTGCCGCGTGCGCCCAGGCGCTTGAGCGCCGGATGATCCGAACGTAGCACCGCCACCAGCGGATCGCGGAACAGCCGCTTGGAAAGCAGGGAAGTCGGCAACGTACCCGGGCGCAGAATACCCACCTGCAGGCGGCGATCGAGCAGGGCATCGATCTGCTGCAGCGAATTCATTTCCTCCAGTTGCAGATGCACCGCCGGGAAGCGCTGGCGGAACACGAAAATGGCGCCGAGCACCTCTTGCGAAAGCGGCGTGGTGCGCATGAAGCCGATGCGCAACTCGCCCAGCTCTCCGCGTTGCGCACGCTGCACCAGATCCACCGCACGATCGGTACGCGCCAGGATCTCGCGCGCTTCCTGCAGCAGCACGCGGCCGGGCTCGGTCAAGGCCACGCGCCGGTTGGTGCGCGTCAGCAAGCGGGCACCGACGGCGTCTTCCAACTGGCGGATCTGCTGGCTGAGTGGCGGCTGCGACATGCCCAGCCGTTCGGCCGCCTTGCCGAAATGCAGCGTATCGGCGACGGCAACGAAATAACGCAGATGGCGGAGTTCGATGTTCATGCCGCTACTTTCGCGGCATGGGGCGAGATGCTCAAGTGCTGGGCTCACCGCCAACCTACGAGCCCTGCGCCTGAGTTCGGCACATCACTGCCCCGGCGCGGGCTTCAACATCCCCTGCACATCCTCCAGCTTGCCATCGTTGAACATCGGCGTGATCCCCAGCAGGTGCGCCATCAGCGGATACACATCCACGTTCGGGAAGCTGTGGTAGCGAATGCCGCTTTGGAACGCCGGGCCATGCGCAATGAACAGCGCCTGCATCAGCGGGTCGGCATTGTCATAGCCATGTTCGCCAAGGCTTATGTGTCCCTTTTTCTTGGCCAGGTAATCGCTGGTGGTGATGCGCCAGCCCACGTCGGCCAGGCACACCAGCTGCGGCACGCGTGCGTTGGAGCCATAGTTGAAGCGTGCGGGCATGCGCGTCTTGTCCCAGCAGTGCATATGCTGCTGCGGCTGTTCCAGCTGTTCTTCAATGGCGTTGAAATCGTGCCCGCGCTTGGGGTTGAAGCCGGCCACTTCGCCCAGCACCACCTGTTGCACGTCATCCATCGGAATCAGCTTGTCGATCAGGATGGAGTGGTCCAGCGGCACGCCGGCCATGCCATGGTCGGCCAGCACGATGATATTGATCTGGTCGAGCAGGCCGCGTTGGCGCAGGCCTTCGATCAGGCGCGCCATGGCCGCGTCGGTCTGGCTCAGGGCCTGGTTTACTTCCGGCGAGTCCGGGCCATGCATATGCCCTTCATGGTCGACCGCATCGAAGTACAAGGTGAGGAAGGTGGGGCGCTTGCCGGGCGGCAGGTCCAGCCAAGCCAGGATCTGATCGACGCGCTGGTTGGGCGTTACTTTGGCGTTGAAGGGCTTCCAGTAATCCGGATGCTTGCCCTGGATGTCCGCTTCGGAACCGGGCCAGAACATGGTGGCAGTGCGCATGCCGTTCGCATCGGCGGTAACCCACAGCGGCGTGGCCTGGTCCCACCACAAGCCATTGCTCACCGCCTTGCGATCGCTCAGCGAGAACTTGCCCAGCTGCGCATCGACCATGGTGTTGTTGACGATGCCGTTATGGTCCGGCACCAGGCCGGTCACGATCGCATAGTGATTGGGGAAGGTCAGCGAGGGGAACGATGGTTGCATCGAATCGGCATGCACACCCGTGGCCGCGAGTTGCTGCAGGGTCGGACTGAAGCCGCGGTTGATATAGTCGGCGCGATAACCGTCGATGGAAATCAGCAGCAGCGGCGTGGTGGCGGCCGCCTTGGCCTGCTGTGCCTGGGCTTGCGGGGTAAGCGTGGCGGGTTGGGTTGCGCAGCCGGCACCGAAGGCGACGAATATGCAAAGCAGCAGGCGGGACAGGTATGTCATGGAGCAGGCAATCCGTTCGGTTCAAGCGAAAGTCGCCAATGATGGCGCAGTTATGTGACCAAATCAGCACCTCTCATGATAGGGGCATCTACGCCACCGAAGGTCGCAAGTTCTCACTCGGCCGATGGCGTTGTCGTCGCTGGCCGGGTCTACAATTCGCATCTTTCAAGAACGCCTTGGTTCGGAGTCGTCCTTCATGTCTGCGATCGAACAACGCCCGCCCTTGCCGCCTTTTACCCGCGAAACAGCCATCCAGAAAGTACGCTTGGCCGAGGATGCCTGGAACACGCGCGATCCTGGCCGCGTCGCGCTGGCCTATACGCCGGGCAGCCGCTGGCGCAATCGTTCGGAATTCGTCAGCGGCCGCGAGGCGATCGTCGCCTTCCTCACGCGCAAATGGGCGCGCGAGCTGGAATATCGCTTGATCAAGGAGCTTTGGGCGTTCGACGGCCCTCGCATTGCCGTGCGCTTTGCTTACGAGTGGCATGACGATTCCGGTAACTGGTTTCGTTCCTACGGCAACGAGAACTGGCTGTTCGATGAAAACGGCTTGATGGCGGAACGGCATGCCAGCATCAACGATTTGCCCATCACCGAAGCGGAGCGCAAGTATCGGTGGCCGCAGGGGCGCCGGCCTGACGATCATCCCGGTTTGAGCGCGTTGAATCTGTAGGCTGGAATGCAATCCCAGCTTGCTTGGGTGTTCCGATGCTGGGATGGCATCCCAGCGTAGGTGATCATGCCGTAGCGCGCGCCTTCAACCAATGCGCTGCACCCATGCCCGCGCGATAGCCGCTCGCAAAACACGCCGTCAGCAAGTAGCCGCCCGTCGGCGCTTCCCAATCCAGCATCTCGCCCGCGCAAAACACGCCGGGCAGGGCGGTCAGCATCAGCGCATCGTGCAACGCTTCCAGCCGCACGCCACCGGCGCTGCTGATGGCCTCGGCCAAGGGACGCGCCCGTTGCAGGCGCAAGGACAGGCATTTGATGGTGCGTGCCAGGATCTCCGGATCATGGCGTTGTGCGGGTTCCAGCACTTCATGCAACAAAGCCGTCTTCACGCCCGCCAAGCCGGCCTGGCGCCGCAGATGCTCGCTCAGCGTGCGGCTTGCGCGTGGCTTGGCCAGATCGTGGCGTAGCCGATCCAGTGTGCGGTCCGGCGCCAGGTCCAGCTCCAGTATGGCGTAACCTTGCCGCGTGATGGCGTCGCGCAAACGGGCGGATAGCGCGTAGATCAGGCTGCCTTCGATGCCGCTCTGCGTGATCACGCATTCGCCTTGCAGCATGGGCGTGCGCCCGGACGCATCATGCAGGCGCGCCGCAACCGGCTTCAGCGGCGCGCCGGCAAAACGCGAGGACAGATACGCGCTCCACTCGATATCGAAGCCGCAATTGGCCGGTTGCAACGGCGCCACGTCGACACCACGCGCAACCAGTTGCGCTTGCCACGCACCATCCGAACCCAGCTGCGGCCAGCTGCCGCCACCCAATGCGAGCACCGCCGCGCCGGCATGCACGAAGCTCTCGCCGTCGGCCGTCGCGAAATGCCAGGCGCCATCGCCGCGCCAACCCAGCCAGCGGTGATGCACATGAAAACGTACGCCGCTTTCGCGCAGGCGATGCACCCAGCCGCGCAACAGCGGCGCTGCTTTCAAATCGCTGGGAAACACGCGGCCCGAGCTGCCGACGAAGGTATCCACGCCGAGGTGGTGTGCCCAGTTGCGCAGTGCCGTGGCATCGAAATCATCCAGCCATGCACCGATTTCCCTGGCGCGCTCGCCATATCGTCCATCGAAGGCCGGACGCGGCTCGCCGTGTGTCAGGTTCATGCCGCCCTTGCCGGCGATCAGAAACTTGCGCCCGACCGAACCTTTTGCCTCGTACAGGTCGACGTCAATACCTTGGGCACGCGCTGTCTCGGCAGCCATCAGCCCCGCCGGGCCGCCGCCGATGATGATCATGGAAGAACGCGGTGACGACATGCGCTACCAAAGTGTGGAAGACCGTCCATTGTAAAAGAGCTACGCGTTGTTTCAGCGCGGTGCCAGGCGCCGGATCACGGCCTGATGCTCAGGATGGCGGCTGATCAGCGCCTGCGTGTCCGCCAACTCGAAGGCGGCGAATTCAAACCCCGGCGCCACCGTGCAACCCACCAGCGAATAGCCTTGTGACCCTTCGCGTTCCGCCGCAAACCAGCAGCCGGCAGGTACTACGCACTGGAACACCGCGTCCGGCTGATGCAGCATGTTGCCCAGCCGCTGCAGGTTCCACGCGCCGTGCGAGTCCAGGCTGTGGATCAGCAACGGATCGCCGGCATAGAAGTGCCACATTTCATCCGAGTCGATGCGGTGCCAGGCGGAATAGGCCTGATCATGCAGCAGGTAGTAGATGCCGGTGGATGCATGGCGCTGCGTGCCGTCCGCCTTCGCAACCCACTCATCGGCGCAGTAGTTGCGACGATAGAAACCGCCTTCGGGATGTGGCTGCAGACCGAGTTTCTGGATGATGTCGTCGACAACGGAAGCTGTCATGCGATGGCCTTCGAAGCACGCAAGGGCGTGATCGACTCGCAAGTTATCCCACCAGGGCCGGGATTTCATCCCAGTCTACGCGTGGCATCGTGCAGGGCAGCCGCTCCGAACAAATCCCCGCGCGCCACCTGATCTTCCATCGCCAGCAAATATCGCTTGGTCGGCAAGCCGCCACCAAACCCGGTCAAGCTGCCATCCGCCCCGATCACCCGGTGACACGGCAATACGATCGGCAAGGGATTGCGTCCGTTGGCCGCGCCCACCGCGCGTACCGCCTGCGGCTGCCCGATGCGCTTGGCCATGTCGCCATAGCTGACGGTCGTGCCGTAGGGGATCTTGGCCAGCGCCTGCCACACCGTTACCTGAAACGGCGTGCCAATCGGATGCAACGGCAAATCGAAAACCGTGCGCGTGCCGGCGAAATATTCTTCCAATTGCTTGCGCGCGAACGCCAGCTTGCGCGGATCGTGCGTCCACGATGGATCGGGTTGCTTTCGGTGCTTCCCGGTTTCAAACCACACTTCGCGCAGTCCTTGCGTGTCCGCTGCCAGCAACAGCTTGCCGATCGGCGTGGAGAGGTAGTCGTACCAGATGTCGTTCGATGTCGTCATGCCACGGCTTTCTTTCGCGGGGCCACGGGCAGCTTGGCCGGAATGCTTGCGCTACGCCATAGATGCATGACTGCATAAGCGCGCCAAGGGCGCCATGCTTCGGCCATCTGCATCAAGGCCTTGGTGCTGAGTGGATTGCCGTCGCTGGCGGCGGCGCGGCGCAAGATCAGGTCGGCGGCGGGGAAGGCATCCGGATGGCTCAAGCCGCGCATCGCCATGTAATGCGCCGTCCATTCGCCGATGCCGGGCAGCGCCACCCAGCGCTGCACGAATTCATCCAAGGATTGTTCGACGCGGAAATCCACTTGCCCATCCAGCACCGCACGCGCCACGCCACGGATGCTTTGCGCGCGCGCCGTGGTAATGCCCAAGGCATTGAGGTCCGCATCGGCCAGCATGTCCGGTGCGGGAAACAGGCACTCCAGTCCCGGTGCCACCGGCAGCGGCAGCTTTTCGCCATAGCGATGCACCACACGGGAGGCCAATGTGCGCGCGGCTGCCACGCTGACCTGCTGGCCGAGAATCGCGCGCACCGCCACCTCGAAGCCGTCCCAGCTTCCTGGCAGGCGCAGGCCGGGGTACTTACGCAGTGATGTGCGCATCGGCACGGTCGTCTGCAAGGCCGCTGCAATGGCCTGCGGGTCTGCATCCAGGTCGAACATGCGGCGTATGCGCGTCACCACTGACAGCATGTGTGCCGGTTGTGGGCAATGCAATTGCAGGCGCAGCGCATGTTCCTGTCCCGGCCACGCGCTCAGCCGCAGCCAGCCTGGCGTGTGGGCAGGACCGAATACGCGTGAGTAACTTCCATCGTCGACCACTTCAATGCCGGGCAGGGCGCGGCCGCGCAGAAAGGCCAGCAGCGAGGGAAAATCGTAAGGCGGCCGGTAATGCAGGCGCAGTACCAGGCTATCGCTGCTGCTGGCATGCGGTTTCCGGCGCAACTCGCGCGGTGCCATGCGATTGGCTTGCGCGAACGCCGCATTGAAGCGCCGCAAACTACCGAATCCCGCGGCGAGCGCCACATCGGTCACCGGCATATTCGTTTCGGTCAGCAATTGCTTGGCGAACAGCAGGCGGCGCGTGGTGTGCACGTCGATCGGCGGCGCGCCCAGGCGTTCCACAAACAGGCGGCGCAGCTGCCGCGCGCCGACGCCAACGCGCCGCGCAAGCTCATCCACCGGATGCTCCTGCAGCAGCCCGCCATCGATCAGCTTCAAGGCGCGCGTCACCACATGGTCGCCACGCTGCCAGGCATCGTTGCCCGGCGCCAATTCCGGCCGGCAGCGCAAGCAAGGGCGGAACCCTGCCGCTTCCGCCGCTGCGGCCGTCGTGTAATACGTGACGTTCTCGCGCTTGGGTGACGGCGATGCAGGACACACGGGCCGGCAGTACACGCGGGTGGTACTGACGGCGATGAAGAACAGCCCGTCGAAACGCGCATCGCGGCTCAGTCGAGCCCGGTCGCAGGCCTGCGGGTCCAGTGCGGGGAAGGTGAGTTCTGTCATGGCTGCAGGCTAGCACCGCCAGCGGCCACAAACTCGCCGTTTTCGGACATCAACCCCGGCAGGATTCATGTATTGCGGTTGCAACGATGGACGTGGTCAAGCCCGTAGGCCGGGATGCAATCCCAGCCACGCCAACAAAAGCTGGGATTCCATCCCAGCCTACCGTCGCATCATTTCTTGGCGAGCCACACTTTCAGGTTGGGCCAGCCCCGGATCAAGTCCGGGACTCATCCCAACCTGCGCCCAATCCCCGTCATGCTCGACAACACGCCATCGCGCCGAATCAACCCGTGATACAGCGCGGCGCCCAGATGCGCGAGAAATGTCAGAAACAGCAGCATCGCCAGCCACGCATGCGCATGCCGCAGGATCGCAAACGCCACCGCATTCACCGGAAAAATCGGCGGCAGACGCAGCGAGTGACTGAGCATCACCGGATAACCACCCGCCGACAGCATTGCCCAGCCCACCAAGGGCATCGCCAGCATCAGCGCATACAGCAAATAATGCGAAGCATGCGCGGCGAGTTTCTGGATGGCGGGCAAATCGGCCGGCAAGGGTGGCGGTGGATTGAGCAGGCGCACGATAAGCCGGATCACGGCAAGCACCAGGATCGCGATGCCAAGCGGTTTGTGGATCGCCAGCAACCATGCGTGCAGTTCGGAGACGGACGCCACCATGCCCACGCCGATAAACAACATCGACACGATCATGATCGCCATCAGCCAATGCAATACACGGGCGGCCAGCACGAACTGAGTGGGTGAGCGCGTCATCACTTGGTCTCCGGCTTGGTTGCGGGTGCGGCGGTGCCGGGCAGATGCGCTTCTTCGCTGGTGCGGCGCAGATAAGAGGTGGCATACGCAGCAGAGCGCGCCGGCAGCAGCGGGTCGTCGGAAATCTCGATGCCGTGCGGCAACACGGTCGGGTCGTAGTTGATATCGCGGCATTCGCCGCTTTCCTGCGGCTCGGTGCTGGTCAGCACCAGCGTGCCGGCATCGATCTCGCGTCGATCGGATGGCCACTGCTTGGTGGCGTCATTGGTGGGATCGCCGGGGTTGGCCAGTGTCACCATCAGATGCCAACGCTGCGGCCCTTCCGCAAGCCGCTGCGCGAGATCGGCATCCAGGTAATTCGCATCGCTGCCGCCGATTGCCGCGTCGCTGGCCTCCGGCACCATGCGCCAGCGCACCGCGTGTTTGTCGCCGTGGGCGTCGACGAACTCGAAGGCGTTCAAGCTCCAATACGTTTCCGTGGCATAGCTGGCGGAAGGTTTTGCCGTTTTCACCCAGGCCAGAAACGCCGCGGTTTCCGGGTGCGCGGCAAAAAATGCCTTGACCTTGGCGGGGTTGGGCTTGCCGGTGGCGGGATCAGGCTGCTGCGCCTGCAACTGCTCGAAGAACGCCTGCGGTGTCGCCACCGGAAACACCGGCATGCTGTTCATGCCCGTACGCCACTGCTGTCCGTTCGCTTGCGTGAAGCGCAACGCAAAGCTGCGGATCGGCACACTGCTGTCCGGCGCATACGGATTGCCCCCGGGAATCGCAAAACGTCCCACCACCGGCGTTCGGCCCGGTGCGAACACCTGCGCCACCGAATACGTTTGGGCCTGGCCACTGCTATCGAAATAACCCGCCACGCACACCCCTTTGGCGTGATTGCGGCGATAACCTGCGAACACGCCGGCATTGGCCTGCAGCTGGTTCACCATGCGTTGCGCGGTCAATCGATGCGGTGCAAGCCAGCCGCCGACATAGCCGAAGGCCAGGACAATCACGAGCAACACGAAGGCGATCAGCGCGAAGCGTAGAAAAACACTGCGGCCGGAAAGGGGAGGTGAGGCATGCATGGATCATGTCCTGACGGTTGTAAGTTGCGGAAAGGCGCCATCCCTAGGAGCCTGGCGGGCTTGATCAGGTGCATTTGCAGCTCGGCCAATCCAAGTTCGGCAGGCTCCTAATACTTACCGGTCACCTTCGCTGGTGCCGGACCTGCGGTTACATCGCGCGCATACGCGCCGATCGAGCGGGCACCCTTGCACGCCATGGGTGAGCCTGCGCGGTCGTGAAAGGCCCGTCAATGGACATGGCCGCTTTTTGCCGCAGCGCAGTTGGCGGCCCCGAAACGGGACGCCCATAATGACGGCTTTCCCTAGGCAGTCGCAGGCACCCCGATGAACGCCCCCACCCGCATCGACACCTCCCGCACCATCCACGCCCCGCGCGGCACCGAGCTCACCTGCAAAAGCTGGCTCACCGAAGCGCCCTACCGCATGATCCAGAACAACCTGGACCCGGCCGTGGCGGAAAACCCGGCGGAACTCGTGGTCTACGGCGGCATCGGCCGCGCCGCACGCAACTGGGAATGCTTCGACGCCATCCTGCGCGCCCTGCGCGAACTCAACGACGACGAAACCCTGCTGGTGCAATCCGGCAAGCCGGTCGGTGTGTTCCCCACCCATCCCGATGCACCGCGCGTGCTCATCGCCAACTCCAACCTGGTGCCGGCGTGGGCGAACTGGGAACACTTCAACGAGCTGGATAAGAAAGGCCTGATGATGTACGGCCAGATGACGGCCGGTTCGTGGATATACATCGGCTCGCAAGGCATCGTGCAGGGCACGTATGAAACCTTTGTGGAAATGGGCCGCCAGCACTACAACGGCAGCCTGAAAGGCAAGTGGATACTCACCGCGGGCCTCGGCGGCATGGGCGGCGCACAGCCGTTGGCTGCCACCTTGGCCGGCGCATGCTCGCTCAATATCGAATGCCAGCAGAAGAGCATCGATTTCCGCCTCAAGACGCGCTACGTCGACGAACAAGCCACCGATCTCGACGACGCACTCGCCCGCATCGAGAAATACACCAAGGCCGGCGAAGCCAAATCCATCGCACTGCTCGGCAATGCCGCCGACGTGCTGCCTGAACTTGTACGCCGCGGCGTAAAGCCGGACGCCGTCACCGACCAGACCAGCGCGCACGACCCGGTCAACGGCTACTTGCCGCAAGGCTGGACCGTGGAACAGTGGTTCGAACGCCGCAAGAGCGATCCCGCCGGCACTGTCAAAGCCGCCAAGCAATCCATGAAGAAACACGTGGAAGCCATGCTCGCCTTCCACCAGCAAGGCATTCCCACCTTCGACTACGGCAACAACATCCGCCAGATGGCCAAGGATGAAGGTTGCGTCAACGCCTTCGACTTCCCCGGCTTCGTCCCCGCCTATATCCGCCCGCTGTTCTGCAAGGGCGTGGGGCCGTTCCGCTGGGCGGCGCTCAGCGGCGAGGCCGAGGACATCTGGAAGACCGACGCCAAGGTCAAGGAGCTGATGCCGCACGACAAGCACCTGCGCAACTGGCTCGACATGGCCAAGGAGCGGATCAAGTTCCAA
>NZ_DATJMN010000220.1:0-39222 GCF_035508675.1 Dyella sp. | reverse complement strand
CCCTCTTGGTTATTGAGGTGGTCATCCTTCCGATTATGATCGCCTCAAAATTTTTGAGCCAATGGGTGGAGATACCCTCGCGTGCCAAGGCGCGCTTTTTCGGCAGCCATAACCTGGTGGGTTTGGTCGGCTTCGAATTGCTACAGGGTCACAGCTTGCTTTGTTCGGAATCGTTCGGTTGCGCAGGCCTCTTTGGTTTATCCATAGGGTCGATCTCCTTATACGAAGCTACCAAATTGCTAAGTCAACCAAGGAAACCAGGCGTTGCATGGCATGAGTGCGCTCGCCGAGTTTGGATGGTCAGCTCATCGTGGGTCGATTAGGGAGAGTATGGTCTTTCAAAGTAGTGGTGCGTGTTTCAAGCTTGGAGCCGCAGCGCCGCCAAATCGGCGTCAACGGCCGATGAAGTCCTGCAGTAGTGATCAACAGGAACGACAAAGTTCAGCTAGACTGCCGCGACATGGACAAAAGGAATTACCTATGCCTATCCACTGCACATTCAGACTGAATAATCAGACTGCGTCATTGCTGCAATGTCCTGGCGTTGGGGTGCTGCCAGCATTCTCCGGCCGCAACAAGGGACGCGACAATCCAAACGCTATCGCGCGTGAGGAAATAGGTCCCATCCCTCCTGGTACTTACTACATTGTCGATCGCCAGTCAGGCGGCCATATGGGGTGGCTGTGGGATCTATGGGGCCGCTATGGGTGGGGAACGACGGACCATTCGCAGTGGTTCATGCTGTGGAATCCAGCCACAGGTGATACGACATTCGTTGGGAAAATTAAGCGCGGACAGTTTCGCATTCACCCAGAGGGACCTAGGCGCTTGAGCGAAGGATGTATTACCGTGACGGACATTGAGGGCTTCAAGAAATTCGCAGCATTTCTTCGCAAGCGCGGTGCAGATCTTCCAGTTCCAGGGACGACGATGAAAGCCTACGGTACGGTTGTCGTGCAATGAAACGCCTGCTGAGGTGGGGAATCAACATCGTTGCCACACTGGTTGGCGCTTACATATTGGTGGGGCTGTACGACAGCCTGCCCATGAACATGCCTGATTTCATGGATGATGGGATACGAGCCATACTGCATCTTACCGGCAACGATCACCTTGCGAATCCGGATGATATGGAAAACATCGCGCTGCTCGTTGTATTAGTAGCTTCTATACTTTTCGCCGGGATTGTTGTGCTCCTGGTAAACATATGGATAAGGCGGCGAGCGGAAAGGCGACCTTCGCGGTGATCGGCCGCTTGGTATCGATCACACTCGACGATATAACAGCCGCTGATGGGATGAATCCCTTGGAACATCGCCAACGGTGCGTTCAGACTGTGGCTCAGCACCTGTGATTGATTGGCGACTTCGAACGCCTTCATGCCTGAATAAAAACTTCTTGAGCTGGTGTTTCAATGGCACTTGGCCGAATTGGCAGTCACCCATTGCAGCTCACCACGGATTTCATAGCGTGGTCATCGGGCAATCTTGGCGCCATGCTTATTGTCCAAGATGCGTTTGCGACGATTGGGGCGGGATCGCCTGGCACGTAGATACGGGTGGTGAGCCCCGGACTTGATCCGGGGCAGCCTCTACTACCGCAGGGAGGGCGCGCACCGCGGCGAGCATCAACCTCTCAGAACGCCAGCCACACATAGAAGTACAGCGTATTGTTATCCGACGCGCGTCGCCCGGCGCCGTCCACGTTGTAGACCAGCCCGTTGAAGCGCGTATACCAGGTGTATTGCAGGCCAAGGCGCAGGTTGGCATAGGGCTGTGCCCAGGAGTCGGATTTGCCGAACGGATTCCAGTTCAGCTCCGCGATGCCGCCGTCGGTATTGGGGCTGCCATTGTTGCCGTACAGGATCACATCCTTGCTGCCGTCGTTGGCGAAGCCGCCCAGCGTGATGCCCCAGGTGTTCTCGTACCAGTAGCTGGCGTTGAGGTTGAGCGCATGCAGGTTGTCGTGCAGGTTGGATGAGCCGCCCGACGGATACGTCGCATCCAGTTGCTGCTGCTCGGTCAGGTACAACGCGTTGACCGTAATGATGTGCTTGCTGCCATTCAAAAGCTGGTAGCTGGCGTCCATGCCGTAATCGTGGAATTTGTCGGTGGGACCGGCCATGGCCACCGCCTTGCCTTGCGCGTTCACGCCCACTTGGCCGCGTGCCGCTTCAAACACGAAACCGCCCAGTTCGATGTTGCCGGTAGGCAGGCTCCAGGTATACGCCAGGCGTGCATAAGGCGAGACGCCGGCCAGGCGTCCGCTGAAGTCGGCATTGACGTCGCGCAGGAATGCGGACGACAGCGAGCGATACATGCCGGTCTCCAGATACAACGCATTGTTGATCTGGGTATAGGCGTTGATGCCTAGCACTTGCTGTGCAAGGCCGCCCATCAGGATCGGCGCGGCCGGTGCGCCGGGGGCAAGGTCCGATGCCATGTACGGGAATTGCCAGGCCGGCGCAGTGTTGAATACGTCCGTCACGCTGGGATTGTTGTTGAGCGACAGCCCCCAGATGGCCGGGCGCCCGGCAACGGTAAACGATCGTGCGTAACGCAGATCACTGTTGTCCCAGCCCAGCAGGCCGCCGTTCTGCGAATAGGTGCCTTGCGCAAGAATGCCAAGGTTATCGGCCAGGCGCCCGGCGACGAAGATCGAAGCCTGCTGCAGCTCGGTATTGTTGTTGGTGCCGGCGTTGTTCGCGGGCGGCGAGGTTTGCGCTTTCGCCGTATGCGTATAGGTTTCGACCACCATCAGCGACAGCGGCACTTTGGTGTCGTTGCCTACGCTGAGCGTATAGCCCATCAGCTTGAACTGGCGGCCGAAAGGCGTGAGCTGCGGTCCGAATCCGCCGATGTGGCAAGCCGTGCATGGTTGATGCGTCTGGCGTGCGAAAGACGGCACGGCGTGACTGGTAAGCGGAGAGAGCAGCAGCACCAGAAAACCCAGGATGAGGGTCAGCGTGCCTGCTGGAAGCCGTCGTGTGGCTGTGCGTATGCCCGTGCTTTGACCGACCATGTTCTTTCCCCTTCGTTATTGGCCCTGGCATTGGATAAAGCTGCGAACCGGCTGGTGAAAGCTTGCTCAGGCTGAAAATGTTTCGTTTGATTTGGATCAACCGAGTGGGCCGCGCAATCGCTAGATTGGAATTGCCCCCATTAAACGGAGAACGTCCATGTCACGGTTCAAGGCAACGACCGAATCGCGCCGCCGGTTTCTGCAGTTGGTAACGGTCACCATCGGCGGCGCTTGTGTCGGCGGCCTGTCGATGCTCGTCCGCGCCGGGGATTTGCCGCATCTCACCGATGCAGACCCGACGGCCAAGGCGATGAACTACGTCGAGGACGCCAGCTCATCCAACAATCCGCTGTATCGGGCCGGGAGCACCTGCGCCAATTGCCAGTTCTATCACGGGCCGGACGCTGGTTATGGCACCTGCCAGTTGTTTCCGGGCAAGGCCGTGAACGCAAAGGGCTGGTGTTCGTCGTATACGCCGAAGAAGGCGTGAGCTACGTCGACCGGGGGATGACATCCCGGCTTTGCTGCGCATCCCGATGCTGGGTTTTCATCCCGGCGTGCGGCCGATTCAACGAAAGTGAGATACAGCATGCTTTCTCCGACCTCATCATCGCGACCGGCACGCAGCAAGGCGTCAGGCAAAAGCACCATCACCTATACCTGCCATGGCGCGGCCAAGGAAGTCACCGGCTCATGCCATCTGCTGGAATGCGGCAACCAGCGCCTGCTGATCGATTGCGGCCTGTTCCAGGGTGGCCGCGAGCAGGACCGCGCGAACGCCGAGCCGTTCGGCTTCGATCCGGCCAGCATCGACGTGCTGCTGCTTACGCATGCGCACCTGGATCATTGCGGGCGAATTCCCAAGCTGGTCAAGGAAGGGTTCCGCGGCCGTATCGTGGCGACGTCTGCCACGCGCGATCTCGCCCGCGTCGTGATGCTGGATGCTGCCGGCTTGCAGGAAGAGGACGCGCGACGTGCGCAGCGCAGCGGACACCGGCGCGGCGTAGCCAATACGGGGCCGCTGTATACCTTGGATGATGCGCTGCATGCGATGGACTTCTTTGGCGAGCCCGTGGCGTACGACCGCGAGATCGTCATCGCCGACGGCATCCGCGCCACGTTTCGCGATGCCGGGCACATCCTGGGTTCGGCCTCCATCCTGTTGCAACTGGATGGCGGCGGCCGGCCGTGCAGCGTGGTTTTCTCCGGCGATCTCGGCAATCCGGGCCGGCCGATCCTGCGCAATCCGGAACCTGCGCCGCAGGCGGACTATGTGGTGATGGAAACCACGTATGGCGATCGCCCGCATCGCGCGCTGCCCGATTCCGTGGATGAGCTGTACCGCGCGGTCAAGCAAACGATCGACCGCGGCGGCAATGTGATCATTCCCACCTTTGCGCTGGAGCGCGCGCAGGAGATTCTGTATTACCTCAACCAGGGTATGCAGCAGGGCATGCTTTCCGCGCACACGCCGGTGTTCATGGATTCGCCGATGGCGATTTCCGCCACCGAGATTTTCCGCCGGCATCCGGAATGCTTCGGCGAGACATTCCAGCAGGAACTTCAGCACGGCGATCCCTTCGGCATGCCCAATCTGCATTTCTGCCGCGACACCGCCGACTCCATCGCCATCAACCACATCGAAAGCGGCGCAATCATCCTGGCCGGCTCCGGCATGTGTACGGGCGGACGCGTACTGCACCACTTGCGGCACAACCTGTGGCGCGAGCGAAGCAGCGTGGTGCTGGTCGGCTATGCCGCGGAAGGCAGCCTGGCGCGGCGCCTCGTCGACGGCGCAAAACATGTGCGCATCTACAACGAGGACGTGCGCGTGAGCGCGCAGGTGTGGACCATCAACGGGTTTTCCGCGCACGCCGATCAAGCGACGCTGCTGAACTGGCTAGGCACATCCCAACGCAAGCGCGTGCTGCTGGTGCACGGCGAATACGAGCGTGGCATGCGCGCCATGGCGGAGCGGCTGGGCGGGGCAGGGGTGGCGTATCAGATGCCGGGGCGCGGGGAAGCCATCCTGTTGTAGCGCGTCGATGCCGGGATGAAATCCCACTGCCGCCGACCCCGCATGTACGGGTGGAGCGAAAACACATTTTCACGCCGTCTTCACGATATCGATGACTTGGCCGGCATGGCATCTTGCCGGCTTATGCGGCGCGTCGAGTTGATGCAGAATGTCACACTGCCTGGGGACATAAGCCGGAGACGTCCCGGCTCTTGTTGAGGTGCAGCGGTGCACCACCGATCGGCGAAGGGGACTATGACCGTAAGCATGCGGGCGAACGCGGCTGATGCCGGCCGCTGGTTCCGGCGCTTCAGTGCGAGCGCCGGTGCGCGCCGCCGTCTGATCTGTTTCCACCACGCCGGTGGCGGTCCCTCGCTGTTCCGCGACTGGCACCAGCACGTGACCCCGTATACGGAGGTCTGGGCGGCGGCGATTCCGGGCCGGGAAATACGTGCCGCCGAACCGCCGCTCTATCGGCTTGATACGCTTGCCATGATGCTGGCCGAGGCGGTGCCGCTCGACCTGCCGTTCGCGTTCTTCGGCCATAGCCTGGGCGGCATGGTCGGGTTTGAAGTGGCGCGGCAATTGCACGAACGCAGCCTGCCGCTGCCGCAACACCTGTTCGTATCGGCTTGCCCGGCGCCGCAGTTGTGCCGGCGCGAGCGGTCGCGCGCCACCTTGAGCGACGCCGAACTGCTGCGCGCGCTGGAAAGTTTCGGCGGCACGCCTAAGGAAATCTTCAACTATCCCGATTACCTGCAAATGGCGCTATCGGTGCTGCGCGCGGACTTCAACCTGATCGACAGCTACGTGGTGCCGGCAGACAGTGCCTTGCGGCTGCCCATCACCGCCTACGCCGGTACCGCCGATGCGCATATCACACCCTCGCGGATACTCGGCTGGGGACGCTGGGCATTACCGGGGTTTGCCTGCCGCAGCTTTCAAGGCGACCATTTCTATCTCAATCAGCAACGCGCCGCCTTGATCGACGACTTGCTGGCGCGCTGGAGCGATGGCGAAGTGCAGCGGGGTAGGGAGCGTGCATGAGCGATCAATGGCGCCAACTTGAGCGCGTATCTTGCGCTCGTCAGAATGCGTTCCCTCCCCTGCGAAGTAGGGGAGGGCTAGGGTGGGGTGCGAGCGCAGCGAGCGGCGAGGAACCAAACGTCGCTGCCTTCTGCTTCTTGCTATTTGAAACCATGGTGGCATTCGGTTGCACGCTAAAGCCCAAGCAACCCCACCCCAGCCCTCCCCTGCTGTCGCAGGGGAGGGAGCAGACCTCGCAAACAACGAGTTCGTGGCTTAATTGGGCTGTAAAACACGGAGAGTAATCATGTTCGGCAGTATCGTCCTTGAAGTCGCCATCGGCATGATCGTCTGCTTCGGTTCGGTCGCGCTGATGGCAAGCAGCCTTCAGGAAGCCATGGCGTCGATCTGCCGGTTGCGTGCCCGCACGCTGCTGAAGGGGATCGACCAGCTCTTGAACGGCCATTCGCTGGTGCTGGACATCTACAACCACGCGCTGGTCAACCCGCGCGGCAATGGGCGTGCGCAAAGTATCGGCAGCCTGTCCTTGCGGCTGGCGCCCTCGTACATTGCGCCGTTGAATTTTTCGCGCGCCATGCTCGATTCGCTGCAGAAAGGCCAGGTCGCCTTCGCCAACCTGCGGCCGGTGCTGGAAAACATCTCCGACGCGCAAGTTCGCACCTGTCTTTGCGGCATATACGATCGCGCCGCCGGCGATGTCGACCGGTTCGAAGCCGAGATCGCCCGCTGGTTCGATGCGGGCATGGAGCGGATTTCCGGCGCGTACAAACGGCACGCGCAATGCTGGGCGTTCGTGTTTGCGCTGGCGTTGGCGGTCGCTTTCAACATCGATGCGAGCCATGTGCTGACCCACCTGTGGAAGATGGCGGCCACTGGTGTTTTTCATATGCCGATACCGGGCGCGGAGCACGATGCCGGCGATGCGCTCGCGGCGCTCGACCGCCTGCCGATCGGATGGGGCGACGGGTCCGGCCAGCTCGGCCTGATGCTCTACATGCTCCCCGGCTGGCTCGTCACGGCATCCTCGTCCTTGTTCGGGGCGCCGTTCTGGTTTGGCCTGCTCGGGAAAATCGCGAATCTGCGCGGGGCGGGGGACAAGCCCGGTCCGGCCTGATCGGGCAGCGCCAGGCGCGCTTGTACGCCCCCGTTGTCTGCCACACTTCCAGCATAGCGGCGCCGTACGCCGTACCGGGAATCCTCGTCCACCATGCCTGTCGTACCCGAGCCGCTGCCCCTGTCGCGCGTCAGCCATCGCGCCTTGATCGTCATTGCGACGGGCGTGGTGCTGGCCTTGCTGTATTTCGGCAAGGACGTGCTGGTACCCATCATCCTGGCCATGATCCTGGCCCTGATGATGGCGCCCTTCGTACGCGTGCTGCAGCGGATCGGCTTGGGACATGCCTATGCCGTACTCGTGGCGGTAGTGCTGCTGGCGTTGCTCGCCACCGGCTTGATGACGGTGATCGGCTCGCAGATTGTGCACCTGGCCGCCAGCCTTCCGCAGTACGAGCGAACCATCCACACCAAGCTGCAACTGTTGCACGACGCCACCATCGGCCGCATGCAGGCGATGCGCGGCGAAGCAGGCCGGTTGTTCAATGCGTTGGGTGCCAAGAGCGAAGGCGCCGGGGAGATGGCGCAAACGCCCGCCGCGCCTTCCTATGTGGCGCCGGAGGAACTGCCGACCCTTAGCAGCGGACCCTGGGAGGCGATAAAAAGCGTGCTGTCGTCGCTGTGGAGCCCGCTGGAAACGGCCGGCATCGTGCTGGTGGTGCTGGTCTTCATCCTGCTCGAATACGAATCCTTGCGCGATCGCTTCATCCGCGTGCTCGGCGGTACCGATCTGCGTGCCACCACCGTGGCGATCAACGATGCAGGGCAGCGGCTGTCGCGGTTTTTCGCTTCGCAGTTTTCGGTCAACTTTGGCGTGGGGCTGGCGATCTGGCTGGGGCTGGCGGCGATCGGGCTGCCCAATGCGCTGCTATGGGGCGCGCTTACCGCGGTGCTGCGCTTCGTGCCATATGTGGGCGTGTGGCTGGCGGCGCTGTTGGCGGCCTTGCTGGCGGCGGCGGTCACGCCGGGCTGGTCGCTGATGCTGCTGACGATCGGCCTGTTCGCCGTGGTGGAAGTGATCGTCAGCCAGTTGGTGGAGCCGCAGCTTTACGGGCATGCCACCGGCTTGTCGCCGCTGGCGGTGGTGGTGGCGGCCATTTTCTGGAGCTGGCTGTGGGGGCCGATGGGACTGGTGCTGTCCACGCCGTTGACCTTGTGCCTGGTGGTGGCGGGGCGGCACGTTCGCTCGCTCACGCTGCTGGAAATCATGCTCGGCGACACGCCGGCTCTGACCATGCCGCAACGCTTCTATCAGCGCGCGCTATCGGGTGATTCCCATGAAATCATCGCCGCCGCGCGCGAATTCCTGCGGCAGAAATCGTTTGCCAGGTATTGCGACGTAGTGCTGCTGCCGGCGTTCCAGCTTGCACAGATGGACCTGCGGCAAGGCGCGATCGGTCCGGATCAATTGAGCAGGGCGCGCAACACGGTGGTACGGGTGATCGAAACGCTCGGCCGCGACACGCCCGTGCAACCGCGCTGGCGCCGCCGCACCTCCGTGCTCGACAACGACAATATCGGGCATTACCTGCGCCAGCAGCGCGAGCGGGTCAGCGGGCGCTGGCAAGGACCGCTGGCGGTGGCGCCGGGGTCGATCGTGCTTTGCATCGATACCGGCGTGCGCGAAGACGATCTGTTGACCGAAGTATTGGTACGCATCCTGCGGGTACTGCACATCGATGCACGCCATGTCTCGATGCAGGACGTGGAGGCATTCGAGCAGGAAAACCATCCCGAAGCCACGCCCAACGCCGTGTCCCTAGTGGAAGTGGTGATCGGCGACGTGGCCAGCGAATGGGAGCGGGCCGACGCAGTAACGCAGGAACTGCGGCGACGATATGCGGATGCCACCATCGTCGTCGTCATCCTGCCCAATTTGCTGGAAGAACCGGTGCAGCCGAAAACAGGTGCGCATATCGATCTCGTCGCTCGTTCGTTCGAAGAGGCCGCGCAGTACACGCTCAAGAAATTCATGCCTTAAGGCAACACTAAGGTAGTGAACAGGCGCTAAGGCGTCTTTCGATCGTAGTAGGTCGAGTCATCGACGATGTGGCCGTCTTTGACCGCGTAGACCGAGATGATCCGCACGCTTATCGGCTTGTCCTGCGCACCCTTCAAATGACCCGCCAGGATAAATTGAGCGTAGACGTGGTCTGGCGAATGCTCGAGCGTTTCCACGTTGTCTTTGGCGTCGGGAATGGCGTCGAATAATCGGCGATAAGTATCAGCGATCTGTCGGTTGCCCGCCAGGTTGGGGTAGTCCGGACTATGCAGGGTTGCATCATTCGCATAGATTTTTTCGATGGTGGCGGCATCGTGTTGGTTGAACGCTGCAAATTTCAAGCGAACCGGATCCATAGACTTGCTGTCGCCGCCTGAGCCAGCCGATGCCGCCGTGTTGGCGACGGCGGAAATCAGGCCCAGGAGAATCATCGCTGCTGCTTTCATGTTGGGACGCTCCATGCAAAATGGCAAAAAGGGCGGCGGCTCCGAAATTCGATCCGGAGTAGGATGAAACTCGGTGTGATGAATGGCCGCAGAGCCGGCGTCGACATTACCCTGACGGTATGGGCCAATGATTGGAAAAACCCGACACCTTGAGATAGGGTCGCCAACGCAACCTGTCGCGGCGCCCGGTATGGAATTCGGGCAGGGCTGCGGGATTCTGCGGCATTCGCCGCCACCGGGTGCCTATCATCACAGACGCTATGCACCACCGGCCGCGCTTGCCGACTGGGTAGCGCATTTCTGGTTGGAACACTGGCAATTCGAATCGGACGTGCCGCAAACGAGGGAGGTTCTTCCGCATCCCAGTGTCCACGTGGTTTTCGCGCCGGGCCGCTCCCGCATCTACGGCGTGCAGTTGAGTCGCTTCGTTCGGCAGCTAGAAGGCAAGGGCTGCATCTTCGGCATCAAGTTCCACCCCGGCGCGTTCTATCCTTTTTTGCGCAGGCCCGTATCCGGGATCTCAAACACCTCTATTTTGGCTGCCGAGGTTTTCTCCAACGCCGCCGCCGCCGAGAAGGAAGTGTTGACGTGCCCACAGGACAGGCACATGGTCCAGGCGGCGGCGAACTTCCTTGCGGCGCATCTTCCGTCGAGAGACCCACGCGTGGACGACGCGCGGCACGCCGTCGAGCAGATCGCGAGGGATCGCAGCGTGACGCGTGTCGAGCATCTTGTCGTCCGGTGTGGCATCGGGGAGAGAACGCTGCAACGATTGTTCGACCGATACGTCGGTGCCAGCCCGCGCTGGGTGATCAAGCGCTATCGAATATATGAAGCGCTCGAAAGCGTGGCTGCGGGAACACGAGCGGAATGGACGGATCTTGCGCAGGAGTTGGGGTACTTCGATCAATCGCATTTCATCAATGACTTCAAGAAGCTGGTCGGCTGTTCTCCAACCGAATACGCCGAGCCGTTGGCCTGACGTACCCGAATTGAAGCGCGCGGCTCATGCATGCCGTAATACCATACAGGCTGGATGCAACAAGCAAGCCGGGATTTTATCCCAGCCTGCAAGGCGAACACCCGCGCATCGGCGAACGAGCCATCGCGCGCGGTGACGCAACGATTCTTTCACTCGGCGCGTGCGTGATGGGAGTACATGATGGACGCGCCAGTGCCCGTCACCCATGGAGACCCAGTCATGACCGATCATGTCTACAAGTCGATTGAACTCACCGGTTCTTCGAACAACAGCAGCGACGAGGCGATTCGCTGCGCCATCGAGCGGGCGTCCAAGACCGTTCGCGACATCCGCTGGTTTGAAGTGAAGGACATCCGAGGGCATGTGGAGGGCGGCAAGGTGGCGCATTGGCAAGTCACGCTGAAGGTGGGGTTTACGCTCGAATAAGGGCGCATGCGCGCGTTGCCGTCGTAGGCTGGGACGAAATCCCAGCTGTCTTGTTGTATCGCGAAGCTGGGATTTCCTTCCGGCTTACAAAGCAGAAACCAGCGCATCGGCGCGATCCGCATCCGACGGCGGCGCTTCCGGTGCAGCCGTCGCGGGCTGATCCAGGCGGCTGAGCAGCCACGGCAGCGTGACGGCGAGCAGGTAGAACTTGGATGCGAAGAACTTGTTGTCCAGGCAACGGCGATGCTTTTCCAGCCACGCCGGCGCGCCCGGCAGCAGCGGGCGCGCCTGCAAGGCAAACGCATACACCTGCTCGAAACGCTGCGTGGCCAGGCCCAGCACGTCGAAGCGGAACGAGCCCTTGGATTGCACATACGGCAAGGATTTGAAGCGCTGCGCGATATAGCGGCGCACCAGCACTTTGTTCTGGCCGCCGCGGCCGATCAGCCGGTCGTCCGGCACGCTGCTGAAAATCCATTGGCACAGCGGCATGTCGCAATACGGGTAGGCCATGCGCAGTCCCACCGCTGGCGCGGTGTACATGCCCTTGGCGAAGCCCGCCGCCTCCATCACCACGAGCACGATGCGCCGCACTGCCTCGGCCGACTCGGCCGCTTGCAAGTCGTCGCGGTAGGCTTCCATGCGTTGTCGCGAGTAGACGGACAGGCTGGCGCCGAACAGTTCATCCACTTCGTTGTCGCTGAAGCGCGAACCGGGGAAGTAGCGCTCGAATGCGTGCATCTGCAGTGTGCCGAGCGCAAAGCACAGCTTGAAGCTGCGGCGGACGAGCGGGTGCCTGAGCAGGGCGCCGGGCAGGCGCGCGCTTCTTGCCAGCCAGTAGAGCAAGTGGTCGCGCAAATGCAGCGGCACGCCGAAATAAGGGTCCGCGCCGAGCGCATCGATGATGCCGTCGCCCTGCTGCGGCGCGATCTCGGTGACGATGTCGGCATAGGCAAGCGTGGCGAAGTCGGCCGTCAGCAGCGGCATGCGCGGCGCCATCGCCAGGTAGCGGTCGTAGGCGCGGCCCGGGTCGCACACCCATGCCTCGTGGCGCAGGCCGAGCTGGCGCGCGACGAAACGCGCCGAGTCGACTTCGTCTTCTTCCTTGCCGCCGAGATAGGTGATGCAAGTGGTGTCCGGGCGCGCCTCCGCGATGGCGATGGCGAGCGAGGTGGAATCCTTGCCGCCGCTCTGCAGCAGCCAGGGCGATCGCATGTCGGCGGTGGATCGTTGTACGGCCTGGTTCAGCAGCTGATGGAATGTGCGCAGCAAGACTTCGTCGCTGATCGTGCCCGGCGCCGGCCGCGCGGCGGCCCAGGCCGATTGGTAGGCGAAGTGGAAATGGAATTCGTCCGCCGCGCCTTGCTGCAGGGTGAAGCCGGTCTGCACGTTCTTGACGTCGCGGTAGATGGTGTGCGGCGGATAGACGAAGCCATTGCGCAACAGATCGGCAAGCGAGACCGGATCGATGCCGTGGCCTTGCGCGTGGCGCATGGCCAGCGGCGAGAAATCGGCCGCGCCGGCATAAGGGCTGGTATGCAGGTACGTCGTCCAGTTGGTGGCAGACGACCATTCGGCCCTTTCGAAAAGTGATGTGTCCATGCCGTCACTCACGTGGATTCAAACGTGCGCAGATATGCAGAGATGCGGGCGAGCTACGCCTCGTAGGCCAGCGGAAACAGTGCCGGCGTCGCTTGGACGGCACCGCCGATCGTCGCGGGCGCGGCATCCGGCAACGGCGACAGCGGCGCAAGCGCGTGCTGCAGCGTGGACACGGCGACATCCTGCGGCACTTGGCCGGGGCTGGAGAATTCGCGCAGCAAGCGTTCGAGCAGCTGGTTCTGCACACGGCCGCGCGCATACGCGTAGGCGTACGGCAGCAGCGTGAACGTCACCATGCGATAGCGCGACATGAAGTAGCGCGGCGCCCATTGCGTCAAGCGTGCAGCGAGTTCGAGCTTGGCCAGGTAGTGAGGATCGGCGACCGAGTCGCGCATCTCCACATAGTTTTCCAGCGTCATGGCAGCGATGGCATCGGCATTCGGTTTGCGCACCTGCTGAAATTGCGCGAAGGCGCCGGCAATGTCACGCCCGCGGTCGGCCAGCAGTTCGGCCAGCGCCACGGCGTCTTCAAAACCGCAGTTCATGCCCTGGCCGTGGAAGGGCGCGATGGCGTGCGCCGCATCGCCGACCAGGACGGCACGGCCGTCGATGTGCCAGCGATCGAGATAAAGCGTGGCGAGGCGGCCCACCGGGTGGCCGTCGTAATCCTCGGCAAAGCGCGGCATCAACGGCAGCAGATCGGGGAAATCGCGGCCAAAGAAGGCGCTCGCGGTGGCAGCGTCGCGCAGCGTATCGAAGCTGGGATGGGGGCCGTGCAAAGGCAAGAACAGCGTGACATTGAAACTGCCGGCGATATTCGGCGTGGCAATCGACATGTAGCCGCCGCGCGGCCAGATGTGCAGCGCATGCGGTTCGATGGCAAAGCGCTGGCCGCCGGTAGCAGGTGGAATTTCCAGTTCCTTGTAGCCATGGCCGAGCGGCTCGACGCGAATGCCGAGCGGCTGGTGAACATCCATCGCTGCGCGCAAGGCGGAACCGGCGCCGTCCGCACCGACCAGCACGCCGGTATCGTGCCCGCGATGCACACCGTTGTCGTCGACCAGCGTGATGCATTGCGCATCGATGTCGGCCTCCACCAGCGCCTGCTCGAAGTGGAAGGTAGCGCCGGCAGCTTCCGCCGCATCGACCAGCAACGCATTGAGCCCATTGCGCGAAATCGACCAGATCACTTCGCTGTCGTCGAGGCCGTAGCGTTGCAATGCGGGCGGCGCATCATGCGGATGCACCATGCGTCCGCGCATCATCACCGATTTTTGCAATGCCAGATCGGCAAGCCCCGCTGTGCGCAAGGCCTGCAAGCCGCGTTCGGCAATGGCCAGGTTGATCGTGCGCCCGCGCGTGAAGCCGATGTGCCGCGGATCGGCGCGCTTTTCGAACACGGTAACGGAAAAACCGCGTCTGGCCAGGAGTTGTGCGAGCAGCGCGCCAACCAGGCCGCCGCCGATCAAGGTCATTGCTTGCCGGGCCATCTGCGTTCCTTAGGATTTGCTTGGCGCAAAAAGATGCGTCCTCACAAGCATCTCAGCGCGAAGATCAAGAACACATGAAGCGATCACCCATGCTTGTGCGACTCGCCGTGATATGTGCGTGAAGGCCGCAGCAAGGATAGGTCGTTGCAGCATTGCAGGTGGCGAAAAACGTGAAGCTTTTGCGGTGAAGAAAGCATCGTGGAATTTTCGTGGAGAAATGAAAATTAGCTTTATGCACGATTCAAAAAGAAATAAGCATCGCTCGCATTGCACACGCTTCGCTACGCGGTTTCGTAGGCAGGGATGACATCTTTAGATAGTCAAAGGTCCGGATAAAGCGGCGTATGCGTCTTCACGTCGCCGCGGCGGCGGCGCACGTAATCCTCGATGCAGCGCGTCACGGCATCGAAGGCGCGCGACAGCGCGATGTGGATATCCTGGTCTTCCGCACCAGGCACGTTGCCATACGATGCGCTGATGGTGCGGCGGCGCAGGTGCACGCTTATCTGCACGCTGAAACGTTGCGGACGATGCCTGCGGCTGGTGTCGGCGCGGAACGTTACATCGCAATGGATGATGTCGTTGGCGAACTGCACCAGGTTTTGCGCATGCTTGATGGCTTCTTGGCGCAGCGTCTCGGACGCGTCGAGTCCATGGAAGCTGACGGTGGTGGACAGGGGCATGAGCGGACGTTCCTCGCAATGCGATGGGTGACAGAAAAACGCCCGCGTCCCGCATGGCGCCTTATCCATGCGGGAGGCGGGAAACAGGAGGCCATCGGGGCTCTCGCGGAGCTGCGGGGTAGCGCGTCGTTCGAGCCAGGCAATGGCCTCGGCGCGATCATGGAAGGCGGGCGAATGCGCTGCATTGATCGAAATCAAGTCCGCGCAGGCCGGGATGAAATGCCGGCGTCACCATACCCCTGGACACCCGGACCGCACCCCGGCCTGCGCATATCGAAACGCAATTGACGTGGCTCAACGTCACCACCGCCCGAAGGTGTTTTTATCAAGCCCGACTGGAGGCGAAACCCGCCAAAAGCTTGTCGGAATATGCGAGCCATGAAGCATTACGTGCGCTTTCTATTGATCTTGTTGTTGCTGCTGCCGCTTGGCGGCGCATGGTCCCAGGGCAGCCTGCATCCGGAGGGAAACCCTCCTTTCAGCCAGCAGGAACTGGACCAGATGCTGGCGCCGATCGCGCTGTATCCGGACCCGCTGCTGGCGCACGTGCTGATGGCCGCTACGTATCCGCTGGAAGTGGTGGAAGCGGCGCGCTGGTCGCGCGACAACCCGAACCTGAGCGGTGACGAGGCGGTGCGCGCCGTCGCGGACAAGGATTGGGACGCCAGCGTGAAATCGCTGGTCGCCTTTCCGCAGATCCTGCAGACGATGGACCAGAAAATCGACTGGACCGAGCGGCTTGGCGATGCCTTCCTGGCGCAACAGCAGCAGGTGATGGATACCGTGCAAGGTTTGCGCCGCAAGGCGCAACAGGCCGGCAACCTGTCATCCAACGGGGAGGTGCTGGTGCAGGAGCAGGGTGACGACGTCACCATCGAGCCCGGCAACGACACCATCGTCTACGTGCCGTATTACGACCCCAACCTGATCTATGGCCCATGGTGGTGGCCGTTGTATCCACCGATTTACTGGGGTCCCTGGTACGGCTATGACTGCAATGGCTGCATTGCCTGGGGCGTGGGCTTCGTGGTGGGCGTGGATTTCTTTTTCGGCCGCTGGGACTGGCCGCATCATCGCCTGTATGACATCGATCGCGGCCGTTGGTATGGCCATGAAGGTGGTGCAGGGAGCCGTGCGTGGAACCACGATCCCGGCCATCGCCGCGGCGTGCCGTACCGCAACCAGGCGCTGGATCATCAGTTCCGCCGCCCGCCCGCGGCCACGCCCAACAGCTTCGAGCCATACCGCGGACGCGAAGCGGCGCCGGTCTACCAAGAGCGCGGTGAAGAGCATGGCGGCGCGTTCGAGAACGTCGGTCATGGTCCGGATACGCGCGCCAGCAGCGCCCGCGGTGGCGCCAGCATGGGTGGAGGGCATGGCGGATCCGGCGGATTCCACGGTGGTGGCGGTGGACGCCATGGCCATTGACAACGATTCTTCGGCTACGCGGTGGACGCCATGAAATACAGCATGATTCGTTTGGTACTGGCGTTGACGGCAGCGTATGCCGCAACGGTGATGGGGCAATCCGCGGCGACAGGCATGGGGCCATTGCCGGTGAGATCGTTCGCTACCCCTGAAGCGGCGGCGCAGGCACTGGCGCAAGCGGCAAAAACGAACGATCTGCTTGCATTGCAGGCCATCTTCGGCGCCGATGCCGGCCAGCTTCTGCATTCCGGCGACGATGTCGCGGACGCGCGCAATCGCCAGCGCTTCAGCGCCGCGTACGACGAACGGCACAAGCTGGTGCCCAGTGGCACGGATGCCGAAACCCTGATTGTCGGCAAGGACGACTGGCCGATGCCGATCCCATTGGTGAAACACGGCGACAGCTGGACGTTCGATACGCAAGCGGGTGAGCAGGAGATACTTCGCCGGCGCATCGGTCGCAACGAATTGTCCGCCATGCGCGTATGCAGCGCGATCGTGGCGGCCGAACACCAATACGCCACCGAACATCTGGATAGCGACGGCATGCCCGTCTACACCGCGTTGCTGGCGAGTTCGCCTGGCCATCACAACGGCTTGTATTGGCTTGCCGCTGGGACGGCGCCAGCCAGTCCGCTGGGTCGGTTGGTGGCCGATGCTGCGGCCGAAGGCTACAACCATGCCAAAAGCGGGCCGCTCGCGCCTTATCACGGCTATTACTACCGCATTCTTACGCGGCAAGGAAAAGCGGCCGCCGGTGGCGAGCGCGACTACATCGTCCACGGCAAGTTGATGGCCGGGTTCGCCGTGCTTGCTTATCCGGCGCAATACGGCGCATCCGGCATCATGACGTTCATCGTCGATCGTGACGGCACGGTTTACGCGAAGGACCTGGGCGAAAACACCAGCAAGACGGCGGTAGCCATGATGGCGTTCGATCCGGATGCGAGTTGGAAAAAGGATGGGCCATAGCCCTAAGGACAAGGGCACCAGCTTAAGCGTCATTGCTCCATGGCTTGCCGCGATGTGCTCCCTCCCCTGCGAAGTAGGGGAGGGCTGAGGTGGGGTGCGAGCGCAGCGAGCGGCAAGAGCCCGAGGTTGCCACAGTGCTTCTTGTTATCAGAAGCCATAGCAACGTTCGGCTGCACGCTAAAGGACAAGCAACCCCACCCCAACCCTCCCCTACTTCGCAGGGGAGGGAGTACATCACTACAAGCGTCGGGAAATACGCTTAAGTTCAGGCGCCAGAGGTCCAAGTCCCGTCAAGCACTTAGGCTGGATGACAATCCCAGCTTTCCTGCGCCGGCGACGCCGACAACGATGCGATTGATACACATCAACACCTAGGATCGATCCGGTTTCGATACTGCAGGCATCGCCCCCACCCTTTGCCGCCGCATGGACCATCGATATCGCATCAGCAAGCGCACGATCACCGTCAGCGCGATCGCCCTGGCGCTGGCAGGCGTCTCCTACTGGGCTCTTCGCAGCGGCATGTTCGTGCGCTGGTTCGGCCATGCGCCATCCTCCACGCTGGTGCTCTCCGGCAACATCGAAGCGCACGAAAGCGTGCTCAGCTTCAAGAGCGTGCAATCGCGCATCGTGGCGCTGCCGTTCGACGAAGGGCAATGGGTGAAGAAAGGCACCCTGATCGCACGTGTGGACGACTCGGACTATCGCCAGCAAGTCGCGATCGCCCAGGCCAATGTCGTTTCGCAGGAGCGCGCCCTGGCCGCTGCCGGCAGCAACCTGGCCGCCGCGCAAAAAGTGCTTGGCGCCGACGAGGCGGACCTCCGCTACAAAACGCTCAATGACTCGCGCATGCAGCAGCTTTCCGTCAAAGGCTATGTGTCGCTGGACAGCCGTGACCTGGCCGACGCCGCCGTCCGCGAGTCACACGCTGCCTTGCAACGCGATCGCGCGCTGGAAAAAGCCGCGGAAGGCAACCTGCAGCTGGCCGCCGCCAATGTCGCTGATGCCAAGGAAGCCTTGAAGCTCGCGCAGATCACCGAAAGCTACACCACGCTGGTGGCGCCCATCGACGGCGTGATCCTGGTGCGGCAGGCGGAACTGGGCGAGGTCGTCATACCGGGTACGCCGGTGGTGACCATTGCCGACCTGGATCACGTCTGGTTGCGCGCTTACATCAACGAGCCGGATGTAGGGCGCGTGCGCTTCGGGCAAGCCGCCGATGTCACCACCGACAACTTTCCCGGGCGGGTTTATCCGGGCCGCGTATCGTTCATCAGCGAGCAGGCGGAGTTCACGCCCAAGAGCGTGGAAACCCATGCCGAGCGCGTCACCCTGGTGTATCGCACGCGCATCGACATCGCAAATCCGAAGCATGAGCTGGTGCCGGGCATGCCGGCGGACGTCAGCTTTCATTTCTCGCCGTGAACGCACACGACATCACCGTGGCGGTGTCGAACTTGACCAAGCGGTTCGGTCCGCTCACCGCGGTCGACAAGCTCGGTCTTGAGGTGAAGCGCGGCGAGATTTTCGGTTTGGTCGGGCCCGACGGCGCCGGCAAGACGACGACGCTGCGCATGCTTGCCGCGGTCATGGCGCCGGACGAGGGCAGCGTGAACGTCGATGGCATCGACGTAGTGGCGCAACCGGAGCAGGTGCGCGAACGCATCAGCTACATGCCGCAGCGCTTTGGCTTGTACGAAGACCTCACCGTCGACGAAAACATCCGCTTCTACGCCGACTTGTTCGCGGTGCCGCGCAAGCTGCGCGAAGAACGCGCGGCGCGCCTGCTGGCGGCGTCGTCCATGGAACATTTCCGCAAGCGCCTGGCCGGCCAGCTGTCCGGCGGCATGAAACAAAAACTGGGCCTGGCCTGTTCGCTGGTGCATGCGCCAAGCATCGTGCTGCTGGACGAGCCCACCACCGGCGTGGACCCGCTTTCCCGTCGCGAGTTCTGGCAGATTCTCTACGGCTTGCGCGCCGAAGGCGTGACCTTGTTGATTTCCACCGCCTATCTCGACGAAGCGGAACGTTGCGACCGGCTGGCCCTGCTGCACGGCGGTCGCATGCTGTATTGCGATACGCCGGTCGCCTTGCGCGCCCGCATGCCGGGCGCCTTGGCCGAGTTCGTCACCTCCACGCCGCGGCCGTTGCGCGATGCGCTGCAAGGCCATGCCGGCGTGGTGAGCGTGCTGTTGATCGGCAACGGCGTGCACGTGCATATGGACCAGGCCGAGCGCCTTGCCGAGCTGGAAGGCCATTTGCACAACAGCGGCGTGCCTTATGACGACGCGCGCATCGTGGCGCCGTCGATCGAGGACCTGTTCGTCGCGCTGCTGGGCGACGCAGGCGCGAAGCCATGAGCGCCATGCCGACGGCACCGGCCATCGAGGTGCAGGCGCTATGCAAGCGCTTCGGCGATTTCGACGCCGTGGCCAACGTCAGTTTCGCGGTGGCGAAAGGCGAAATACTCGGCTTCCTCGGCCCCAACGGCGCCGGCAAATCGACAGTGATCCGCATGCTGTGCGGCTTGTTGCGGCCGACGTCGGGGCATATCACGGTCGATGGCATCGACGTCGCGCATGATCCGGAGGCGGTGCGCCAGCACATCGGCTACATGTCACAGAAGTTCTCCCTGTACAACGATCTTTCGGTGCTGGAGAACCTGCAGTTCTTCGGCGGCGTGTACGGCGTGGGGCGCCAGCTGATCGGCGAACGCATCCAGGGCGCCCTGCAGCTGGCCGGTTTGACCGAGCACGCCAATACAACGGTGCAGGACCTGGCCGGCGGCTGGAAGCAGCGTCTCGCCTTGGGGTGCGCGATCCTGCATCGGCCCAAGGTGCTGGTGCTGGACGAACCGACCTCGGGCGTCGATCCGCTTTCCCGGCGCCGGTTCTGGGATCTGATCCACGATCTTTCGGCCGATGGCGTCACCGTGCTCGTCTCCACTCATCACATGGACGAGGCCGAATACTGCAACCGCGTGGCGCTGATCAACCGCGGCAGCATCGTCGCCCTGGACACCCCGGAAAACATCCGTCATCGCGCACTGGATGGCGAGCTGGTGCAGATCTGCGGCACGCCGCTGGGGCAACTGCTGGAGGCGCTTGCTGCCTATGCGCCGGCACGCGACGTGGCGGTGTTCGGCAGCGTGGTGCATGCCTTGCTGACCCATGCCGATGAAGAGAGCCAGCCGCTGGCGACCTACCTGACGGGGCATGGGATCGGCGAGGTGTCCGTGGCACGCATCGAGCCGACGCTGGAAGACGCTTTCGTGCGGATGATCGGCATGCAGGCGCACAACACGGGAGCGGCCGCATGAAACTTCGCCGCATCCGCGCCCTGGCCGTGAAGGAGTTGCTGCAGGTCATGCGTGACCCGCGCAGCCTGATGCTGGCGCTGGCCATGCCGATCATGCAGCTGTTCCTGCTTGGTTATGGCGTGAACCTGGATATCTCCCACGTGCCGGTCTGCGTGTACGACCAGGAAGGCAGCCAGTTCAGCCAGAGCCTGTTCAAGCATGTGCAGGCGTCGCCGTATTTCCGGATCGTGCGCGATCTGCACAACGATCGTGAGATCAGGCAAGTGATGGACGACGGCACCTGCCGCATGGCGCTGGTGGTGCCGGCGGATTTTTCGCGGCAAATCATGCTTGAAAGGCATGCTTCGGTGCAGGCCATCGTGGATGCCACCGACGACAACACGGCCACGCTGGCGACGGCCTACGCCGATGCGGTGGTCGCCGGCTTCTCCAGCGACGTGCAGCTCAACCTGGTCGAACGCACCACCGGCATGCCGCTGTTGCCGGCGCCGGTGGCCGAGCAATCGCGCGTCTGGTTCAACGAAGACCTGGAAAGCCGCAACTTCATCATTCCGGGCGTGGTGGCGCTGGTGCTGGCGCTGGTCGGCGCGCAGCTCACGTCGCTGACGATCGCGCGCGAGTGGGAGCGCGGCACGATGGAGTTGCTGATCTCCACGCCGGTGACGCCGATGGAGCTGCTGTTCGGCAAGCTGCTGCCGTATTTCTTCATCGGCATGGTGGATGCGCTCATTTGCTTGGTCGTTGCGGTGTTCTGGTTCGGCGTACCGTTCCGCGGTGAACTCAGTGCGCTGCTGTTCACCACCTCGTTGTTCCTGGTAGTGGTGCTGAGCGTGGGCTATTTCGTTTCGGTGGCGATTCCCAACCAGATCGGCGCCAGCCAGATCGCGCTGTTCCTCACCATCATGCCGATCTCGCTGCTTTCCGGTTATGCCTTTCCGATCGACCAGATGCCCGCGGCGATACGGCTGATCACCTACGGCATTTATGCGCGCTATTACGTCACGATCCTGAAATCGCTGTTCCTCAAGGGATCGAGCCTGTACGAGCTATGGCTGCCGGTGCTGGCGCTGACCGGTTACGCGGTGGCGATGGCGTGGCTGGCCGCGCGCGCCTTCCACAAGCGTATCGGGTGACGGCCATGCTCGAGCGTATCTGGCACATTCTGATCAAGGAGTTTCTCGAAATCCGCCGTGACCGTTGGGCGCGTTTCCGCTTGCTGGTGCCGCCCCTGGTGCAGGTGCTGGTGTTCGGTTACGCGGCCACGTTCGAGGTGTTCGGCGTGTCCACCGCGGTGCTGGATCTGGATCATTCGCAGGAGAGCAGGGCGCTGATCGCGGAGTTCGCCAACAATCCGCACTTCAGCATCGTGCGCACGGCGGCGTCCCAGCGCGAAGCGGAGGCTGCCATCGACGACAGCAGCGCCGCGGTGGCGATCATCGTGCATGCCGGCTATGCCAGGTTGCTGCGCAAAGGCCAGCCGGCGCCGGTGCAGGTGCTGGTGGACGGTACCAATTCCAACTCCGCGCTGATCGCCCTGGGCTACGTCGGCGCGATCGTCAACACGTATTCGCAGGGGTATCAAAACGACCTGATCGGGCGCATCGATCCCGGGCTCACGCCCACCCTGGTGCACGTCACATTGGACGATCGTCCCTGGTACAACACCAGCCTCAACAGCCGCTGGTTTTTCGTGCCCGGCGTGATCGCCACCATCACGCTGATCATGGTGGTCAACCTCACCGCTTTCGCCATCGTGCGGGAACGCGAAATGGGCACGCTGGAGCAATTGATGGTCACGCCGATCCGGCCGTTCGAGCTGATTGTCGGCAAGACCATTCCCTTTTTCTTTATCGGCTTGGGACTGGTTGCGGTCATCACCTTGGTCGGCACGGTATGGTTCCAGGTGCCGTTTCGCGGCAACTTGCTGGTGTTGCTGCTGGGCACCTCGCTCTATCTGCTCAGCACGCTTTCGCTGGGGCTGATGATTTCCACCGTGTGCAAGACCCAGCAGCAAGCGTTCGCGACCAATTTCTTCCTGGTGAATCCGCTGTTCATTCTGTCCGGTTTCAGCTTTCCCATCTCCAGCATGCCGGCGTTCCTGCAGTGGCTGACGTATGCCAATCCGGTGCGCTATTTCATCATCATTATTCGTTCGGTGTTCTTGAAAGGCGTGGGCGTTACGGTGCTTGCGCCGCAGTTACTGGCGTTGGCGGTGATCGGGACAGTGCTGATGGGCGTGGCGACGCTTCGCTTCCACAAGTCGCTGGATTAGCGAGGTCTGATGGAATCGTAGGCTGGGATGAAATCCCCGCACCCGGCGCCCCACAAATGCTGGGATTTCATCCGAGCCTACAGACTATCTGCGTCACGCTTGCCCAAGCAGGATGATTTCGACCTCCTCGGTAATCGCTTCCTGCCGCGCACGCCGCCTTTTACGATCCAGCTTGTCGACCTGTTCGTGCAAGCGGTCGAGCGCCGCACTCATCTGGTCAAGTCGGCGGCGGTTTTCCGCCAGCAGGGATGCCAACAGGATCGCATTGAGCGAAGCGAGCACATAATGCTCGAGCAGCATGTCGTGCAGTTGCGGCGGATCGAGCTGCAGGATCGGCTTGCTGCGCCAGCATTGCTTGGGAGGCGCCACCGGCACGGGCAGAATGCGCGTGTGGCGCACGGCGCCATCGTCGGCGTGATGGATGGCCACCAGGCCGGTGCGGATGTCATGGTCCTGTTGGTTGAAACGGCGCATCGCCGATGCGATCTGCAACATGACGCCTGGGATATCCTCGATCACGGCCGCACCGGGTATCGCGTCATAGGCGAGGCCTTGCTCATCCAATCGCAGGCATAACCGGCTCCCCACTGCCAGGCGCGCGGACGGGGCGTTCGCGTTCAACGACAAGGCGATGCGTTCGTCGAAATCCCCGCACAGTCCTCGCTCCGAACCGATCATGACGAGTACGTCGCGTTGCGGTACGACAGCGGGCCGCGCTTCGGGATAGTGCGCAACGAGATTGTCGATCGCAACGCGCATGGCGCCGACCGTTTCCTGCTGTCGCGCAACGCCTTCGGCCAGCCGTCGTACTTCGATGAAGGCAAGGCTGCGCATGGCCGACATGATCGAACCGATATCGTCGAGCGCCTGGATATGACGCCCCAGTTCACGCCACCGGGCCATGGCCTTGCTCCAGCCAGCGATGCACCCGCTCGCGCCATGCCTCGGGCGGGTCGCCGACGTTTACGGTTTCCTGCAGGCAATGCTCGCGCAGGCCTTGCATGGCGGCATCCATCGCGCTGGGCGCGATGTGTTCGAGCAAGCCTTCGTTATAGGCCACCAGCCAGGCCATCTGCGCCGCGGCAGGCCACGGCTGGAAGCGTGCCTGCCGCAATGCCTGGCGCAGCGCGCGTCCGCGCCGGATGCGTTCTTCCACGCCGGCTTCGAGTTTGGCGCCGAACCGCGTGAATACCTCCAGCTCCAGGAATTGCAGATAGTCCAGCTTGATGCGGCCGGCCTGGTCGCGAATGTTTGCATGCTGGGCCTTGCCGCCAATGCGCGACACCGAGCGCGCCACGTCGATCGCCGGCAGCTGCCCCTGTGCGAACAGGCGCTGGTCGAGAAAGATCTGCCCATCGGTGATCGAAATAAGATTGGTGGGTATGTAGTCGGCGATTTCACCTTGTTCGGTTTCCACCAGGGGCAGGGCGGTCATGCTGCCGCCGCCTTCCTGCGCGGACAGGGCGGTGGCGCGTTCCAGCAGGCGTGCATGCAGATAGAAGATGTCGCCCGGATACGCTTCGCGGCCCGGCGGACGGCGCAGCAATAACGATAGTTCGCGATAGGCCTTGGCGTGCGTGCTCAGGTCGTCGTAAATGACGAGCGTGTCGTGGCCGGCTTCCATCCACGTCTCGGCCACGGTGCAGCCGGCGAACGGCGCCAGGTATTTCATGCCGGGCAGTGCGTTCGCATTGGCCACGATCACCGTGCAATAAGCCAGCGCGCCATGCTCGCGCAGTACGGCCACCGTGGCAGCCACGTCGGAACGCTTCTGGCCGATCAGTACATAGACACAACGCACGCCTTCGCCCTGCTGGCGCAGCACGGTATCCAGCGCTAGCGCGCTTTTGCCCGTGCCGTTGTCGCCGATGATCAGCTGGCGTTGCCCGCGCCCGATCGGAATCAGCGTGTCGACGATCTTGTTGCCGGTGTACAGCGGGCGCTGCACAAAGGCGCGGCGCATCAGCGGTGGCGACATGCCGTCGATGGTGCGCAAGCTGTCGGCGCGCGGCGCGTCGCCGCCATCCAGCGGACGGCCCAGCGGGTCCAGCACGCGGCCAAGCCAGTCGTCGCTGATGCCGATCTGCAACTGCCGCCCACTGAGCGTGGCGCGCGCGCCGGCATGCAGGCGCGCATCGGCATCGAGCAGGATCACGCCGATGCGTTCCGGCGCCAGGTGATAGATCAAGGCTTCGGCACCGCCTTCCAGTACCACGATGTCTTCCAATCCCGCAGAGGGCAGGCCGGTGATCCACGCCACGCCATCGCCGACCGACACCAGCGTGCCGCATTCATGCATGCGCATACCGAAGCGGTAGTCGGCCAGCCAGTGTTCGCGCCGGTCCAGCGCCAGCTGTGCATCAGCCATGGCCGTCGGCCTCGGCAAAGGCGCGCAGCTCGCCAGCCAGGCTGGCGTCGAGTTCCCAGGCGCCGATACTGATGCGCACGCCGCAGACGAGTGTCGCATCCTCGCTGTATTGCACCGCGTGCGGTGCGGCGATGGCGGTCAAGGCTGCGCCAATGCGCGCCTGCTCCTCTGTAGTGAGCGGGAAGCCGCTGCGGACCACGGCGGCATCGGCGCTGCCCAGCGCCGTGCGCAACGCAGCAATACGTTCCGGCGGCCACGCGGCGAGCTGCTTCAGCGCCACCTCCAGCATGCGTTGCTGCAAGGCCGGTGTAGCCAGTTCGTGCAGCATGCGTGACGCAAATTGCGCCGCCTGTGCCGCCGCACGCGCCTGCACGGCTTTTTCATAGGCGGCTTGCTCGTGCTGGCGCAGCGTTTCTTGGCGCTGGCGTTCCGCTGCCATGTCCGCCTGCAAGGCTTGCAGCCGTTGCTGCCGCTCTGCTTCCAGCTCGTTGCCAAGCTGCTGGCGTCGTTGCGCCAGCTCGGTTTGCCATTGGGTGTTGCGCGCCTGGTAGTCCGCCTGCAGCGTGTTCGTTTCGTCGCGTGCACGCTGGGCGTCATCCAGCGTTTTCTGTACGGCGTGCTGGCGCTGCTCGATCATCGACAGCACCGGCCGATACAGAAAGTGCCGCAACAGCCACACCAGCACCAGGAAGTTGATGATTTCCAGGATGAAGGTGGACCAGTCGAAGCTCATGGCGGCAGGCCTACTTCAGCAGATAGGCCAGCAAGGGATTGCGGAACAGCACGATCAGCACGATCACCAGCACGTAGATGGCCAGCGATTCGACCATCGCCAGGCCGATGAACAAGGCGCGCAAGATCGATTTCTCCGCCTCCGGCTGGCGCGCCAGCGCATCCAGTGCGCGGCTGATCGCGCGCCCCATGGCCAGCGCGGGAAACATCACACCCAGGGCGATCGCCAACAAGGCGCCCAAGGTGGAAAACAATGCGAATACGCTCATGTCTTTCATGATGGAGAGCCTCCGTCGGCGTGCGCTTCCAGGCCGCCCGCGATATAGACCAACGCCAGCACGCCGAAGATGTAGGCCTGCACCAGCGCCTCCACCACGTGCAGCATCAACAAGGGAACCGGCACCAGCAGGCCGGCGACCAGCAGCACCAGCAGGGCCGCCATCTCCAGGCTCATGATGTTGCCGAACAGGCGCACCGCCAGCGCCAGCGTGCGCGAGATTTCGCTGATGACGTTGAACGGCAGCAGGATCGGGTTGGGCTGCACATAGTGCTTCAGATATGGCAGCCAACCGGATGCGCGAATGCCGAACCAGTGCGTGGCCAGGAACACCAGGATCGCCAGGCCGCTGGTCACCGACAGTTGCCCGGTCGGCGAATGCAGCCCCGGAACCAACCCGGCCAGGTTGGCGAACACCAGGTAGATCCACAGGCTGCCGACGAACGGCAGCAGGCTCGGCGATTTGCCGGGCGCGATGTCTTCGATGGCCTGCTGCATGGTCAGCACCACGCCTTCCAAGGCGCTTTGCCAGCGATCCGGCGACTGCTTCAGGTGGCGCGTGCCGAGCCAACAGACCAGCACGATGACGGCCATGATGCCCCAGGTCATCACCACCGTACTGGTGACCAGCAAGGCGCCGATGCGGAAGATGACCAGGCTCGGTTCCATCAGCGCCGCTCCCGCACCATCAGGTACACGTTCAGCGCACCGACCGCGATGCCGATGACGATGCCGCTGAGCGTGCCTTGCACCGAATAGCCGGGCAGCTTTTCGTCGATCCACAGCCCGATGTAGGTGCACGCCACCACCGGCAGCATGAACACCAGGCCGAGCGTGCCCAGGTACAGCGATTGGCCGATCAGGCCCTGCCGCTCGCGCTGTGCGCGAAGCGTGCGGCGCACCTCGCGCAGGATCGAGCGGTGCCAGTGCCGGTCGGTCGGCGTGATCATCGTGCCGACTCCCGCTGCAGTTGCCACAGCCGGCGCAGCATCTCGCGCTCGAGCTGGCGCAGTTGTTCGTGCAACTGGCCCAGCGCCGTCTCTTCCACCATCAGGCGCGTGCTCAGCGCATCGCTCACCGTATGCAGGTCGTCGCTGCGCAGGTAGTCGCGGGTCGCCAAGGTCAGGGCATGCTCGGCGAAGTACAGCACGCCGCCCGGTTGCGCCAGATAGTCCCAGTGCTCGTCCGCGTAGCGCAGGCGCGACAAGCCTGGCACCAGCGCGGTGATAAAGCATTCGTGGTTCGCGCGAAGGGCGAACTGGCCGCTGGGATCTTCGCCCACGAACGCCGCCACGCCGGTGATGCGTTCGCTGGCGCGCGGGCTCAGCACGTGGACGTCGAAGGTGTTCATGCGCCATCTCCCGCCAGGCGTCCGCGCATGTAGCACTGCGCTTCGGGAAGCTCGTCGTAGCGTCCTGCCAGCAGCGCTTCGCAATCGGCCAGGGTCTGCTCCAACGTCACGCTCACGCCGGGCATGCCGGTGCTGGCGCTGACCACTGCGAAAGGCTGCGACATGTAGCGCTGCAGGCGGCGCGCGCGCAACACCAGCTTGCGATCCGCCGCGGACAGGGCTTCGATGCCCAGCATGGCGATCACGTCTTCCAGTTCCTTGTAGCGGGCGAGATGCTCGCGCACCTGCGTGGCCACCTGGTAATGGCGTGCACCGACGATCGCCGGATCGAGCAGGCGGCTGCGCGAGGCCAGCGGATCGACCGCCGGGTAGATGCCCAGCGCCGCCTGCTCGCGCGAAAGAATCACGCTGGTGTCCAGGTGCGCCAGGATGGCGATCACGGCCGGATCGGTCATGTCGTCCGCCGGCACGTAGACCGCCTGCACCGAGGTGATGTTGCCGCTTTGGGTGGAGCAGATGCGTTCTTCCAGCTCGGCGATTTCCGAGAGCAGGGTGGGCTGGTAGCCGACCGTGGCCGGCATGCGCCCCAGCAGGCCGGACACTTCGCTGCCCGCTTGCGCAAAGCGGAAGGCGTTGTCCATCAGAAACAGCACGTCGCTGCCCAAGGTATCGCGCAGGTATTCGGCATAGGTGATGCCGGTAAGGCCGACGCGGAAACGCACGCCGGGCACTTCATCCATCTGGCCGAATACCATCAAGGTGTGCGGCATCACGCCGGCATCGCGCATGTCATGCCACAGCTCATGCCCTTCGCGGATGCGCTCGCCGACACCGCAAAACACATTGGCGCCGCGGTGCAGTTGCACGATGGCGTGCATGAATTCCATGATCAGCACGGTCTTGCCGACGCCGGCGCCGCCGAACAAGCCGGTCTTGCCACCGCGCGCAAACGGACACAGCAGATCGATCACCTTGATGCCCGTTTCCAGAATGCCGCTGAGCGGGCGGGTTTCGCTGAGTGGCACCGGGCGGCCGGTGATCGGTTCAAAGCGCTCGGCCGCAACGGGTGCGCCGCCATCCAGCGGCTGGCCGAACACGTCGAGCAGCCGCCCCAGCACGCTTGGCGCTACCGGAACGCTCACCGGCGCCTGCGTATCGAACACCGGCTGTCCGCGGCGCATGCCGGCGGTGCGGCCAAGCGCGAGTGTCCTGGCGCGCTGCGCATCCAGTTCCTGCTGCACTTCCAGTTGGACGGACGTGCCGCCGAGCGAGGTATGCAAGGCTTGGCGCAACAGCGGCGGGCGTATGCAATGAATGTCGACCACCGAACCTTGCACGGATTCGACGTGGCCGATGCAGGTGCTTGGGGTGTCGGCAGTCATGGCGAGCTGCTTGGTTCAAGCAGTCCGCAAGCTGGGATGGCATCCCAGCCTGCGCGCCTGTTCCGGCCTTGTTTCCGGTTCGCGCCGCGGGGCGTCAAGCGGCTGATCGACGAACTCGGCCATCGCATCCATCAGCATCGCCGCACCGGCCGCGAAGCTGCGGATTCGCCAGGCGGTGCCGGCATCGGCCACGGCCACTTCGATATGGCAAATGGCGGGCTGGCCGGCATCAGGCAGCGGCATCGCCTCCACCTGCGCCACGCCGTCCATGTCGTGAATCATGTTCATCAGCGCCTCGGCGCGTGCCTCGTCGCCGACGATGCGGATTTTCAGGATCTGCGCTGAGCTCATCGGTATGCCACGGTTGATGGGATGCCGTTCCATTGGGCATGCGACGGCGGCGGTGCGTATTGATCGATGTCAACTTCTCCAGGAGCGGGGTAGGTGGGGATGACATCCCCGCATTCTTGGGCTCGCCGGGTGCCGGCATTTCATCCTGCTCATGCGACGTCGCAGCCAACCATCGCGCAGTTGATTTCGATCACTACCGCATGCGTGGAAAGGCTTAGCGTAAACGCACCCCAGTTTGCGACGGCTGATGCCGGAGGGCGCCATGTCCGAATCGACTGCCCATGTCATGCACGTGGAAGACCTGTTCGAGCCCATCCAGCTCGGTCCCTACCTGCTCGCCAATCGCATCGTGATGGCACCGCTCACGCGCAGCCGGGCGACGGAAGAGGGCGTGCCGACGCCGTTGATGACCGAGTACTACACCCAGCGTGCATCGGCAGGGCTGATCATTACCGAGGGCGTGAACATCTCGGCCCAGGGACGCGGCTATATGCGCACGCCGGGCCTTTACGACAATGCGCAAACCGCGGCATGGCGGCCCATCGTCGATGCGGTGCATGCACGTGGCGGACGCATCTATCCGCAGCTGTGGCACGTGGGGCGCATTTCGCACCCGGCACTGCAACCCCATGCCGCGCTGCCGGTAGCACCTTCGGCGATCCGTCCGAACGTGCGCGTGTATGCCCATGACGGTTTCAGGCACTGCGTGAAACCGCGCGCGCTGACGACCGGCGAGATCTATGTCATCGTGGAGCAATATCGGCAAGCGGCACGGCGCGCATTGCAGGCTGGTTTTGACGGCGTGGAAATCCATGCGGCGAACGGTTACCTGATCGAGCAGTTCCTACGCGACAGCACCAATGAGCGCGAGGACAACTTCGGCGGCTCCGTCGAAAATCGTGCGCACTTTCTGCTCGAAGTGGTGGATGCCGTGACCAGCGTCATGGGCGCTTCACGCGTCGGTGTGCGGCTCTCGCCGCTGGGCTTTGCCAATGATTGTTCGCTGGACAGCGATCCGGAGAGCCTTTACGGCTACGTCGTGGAAAAGCTCAACGCCTTTCGTGTGAGCTATATCCATGTCATCGAAGGCACGCCGCAAGGACCGCGGGACGTGTTCGGCGGTTTCGACCTGCAGTTGCTGCGGCGCATGTTCAAGGGCCGCTACATCGCCAACAACGGCTACGACCTAGGGATGGCCCAGGATGCGTGCCGCCGTCACCGCGCGGATATGGTCTCGTTCGGCCGCGCCTACATCGCCAATCCCGATCTGGTGGAACGCTTCAAGCGCAGCGCGCCCTTGAATACGCCCGATCACAGCACGTTCTTCGGCGGCGGCGCCAAGGGCTACACCGATTATCCTTGTCTTTCCGCGAAGGTTGGGACGGCATCGTAGGCTGGGATTGCATCGCAGCCTACGCCGGCAGTTCGGTATCAATAGCGTAGATACCGCTCCCGCAGCGGCGCAAAGCCAGCATCCTGCCCAGCTTGGATCATCTCCAGTTGGTCGAGCGTCGCACCCTCATCCAGCGCCTGCCACAGCGCCGCCGACCCCACCGAATCACGCGTTGCCGCCAGGTTGAACGTTCCCGGATAAAGCGCGTGCAGGGTCGACAACAGCGCGAGCCCCACGCGTGCGACAGGGCGATTGGCCTTTGCAGCCAGCCGGATGCTCACGCCATGGCAAAGCTGACCGTGCCAGGTCGATTCGGTCGGGACAAAATCGATCGCATCGAAGTGCGCGCCAAGGTCGAGCGCGTTCAATGCGTTGGCCCATTTTGTTGCATCGATCCACGGTGCACCGACCCACTCGAACGGATGCGGCGTGCCGCGTCCCACGCTCACATTCGCGCCTTCAAGCAAGGCGACATCCGGATACAGGTCGAGCTGCGCAGGCGTTCGCAAGTTGGGCGAGAGCGGCACCCAGCCTAAACCGGTATCTGCCATGTGCATCGAACGCGCATAACCCTGCATGGGGATGACGCGCAGATCCGCACCTAGATGCTTTTCCCGATTGAACAGATCGGCCAATTCACCCACCGTCATGCCCGGTTGCAACGGCAGCGGGAAATAGCCGGTAAACGACTCGCGTCCGCGATCGAGCACCGGGCCGCCGAATCGATCCGCACCGAGCGGGTCCGGCCGGTCCAGCACAAACAAGGGAACATGGTATGCCGCGGCGGCTTCTAGCGCATAGCCGAGTGTCGTCTCGTAGGTGAAGAAGCGCACGCCGGCATCCTGGATATCGAACACCAGCGCGTCAAGGCCATCGAGCGAGCGGGCAGGGAAGTGCTGGTTGGTGCCGTACAGGCTGTGCACGACAAGGCCGGTGGCCGCATCGCGCGTGTCGCCGACCGGCGCATCGACGTCGGTATTCAATCCATGCTCCGGGGAAAACAACGCCGCAAGTGTCACGCCCGGAGCCCGCGCGAGCATGTCGACGGTTCGCCTGCCTTGTGTATCGAAACCGCTGCGGTTCGTAACCAGGCCGACGCGCATGCCGGCCAGCGGCGCGAACTGCTGCGCTTCCAGCACGTCGATGCCGGTTCGTACCGGGCCGGTCGAAGTCGGCAAGCGCGATACATCCCGCAGTGTCGGCAATGTCCATGGCAAGCGGCGGCCCATGTCGCCCGTGGTCATCGGCGCCGTGCGGCTGGCCAGTAGCGCGAGCACTTGCGCGCGTAATGGGCGCGCATCGCCGCTGTCGTCCGGATGCACGCGATTGGTGAGGATGACCACGAATTGCCGCGTCGCCAGATCGATCCACAAACCCGTACCGGTGTAGCCGGTATGGCCGATGGCGCCGATGGGCGGCAAGCGGTCCTGATTGGCGACGAACGGTGGGGCCAGCTCCCAGCCGATGCCGCGCCACGGGGTATCCGCAAGCGGCGAAGCCACGGATGCCAGCGCCCTGATGCTTGCCGGCCGCAAGATGCGTTGGCGGCCTGCGTGTCCATCGTTAAGCACCATCTGCGCAAAGCGGGCAAGATCGGCGGCGGTGGAAAACAGCCCGGCATGGCCGGAAACCCCGCCCATCCGGCTTGCGGTGGGATCGTGGACGCGTCCGCGCCGCATGCCGCTGGCATCCGCGGTGGTCGGTGCACTGAGTGCGGCCAATCGGGCGTTGGGCAGGAAGGTTGTGTCCTGCATGGCGAGCGGTTTGAAGATATGCGCACGGCAGTAGGCATCCAGCGATTGGTGCGTCAGGCGTTGCACCAGTTCGCCCAGCACGATGAAGTTGAGGTCGCTGTAGATGACCTTGGCTCCCGGCGGACTGAGCAGCGGTTCCGCCGCGATCGCGCGCAGCACGGCTTGCTGGCCCGGTTCACGCGGAAGGGCGCGCAAGTCCGGTCGCAGACCTGATGTGTGCGCGAGCAACTGGCGCACCGTGACCGTCCGCTTGCCGTTGGCGGCAAAGGCCGGCCAATAATAGGCAACGGGCGCATCCAGGCGAAGGCGGCCGGATTCAACCACTTGCATGATCGCGGTGGTCGTCGCGATCACCTTGGTGAGCGAGGCGAGATCGAATTCGGTATCCAAGGTCATCGGCTCGGCTGCCGGCACGATGGCGCGCTGCCCGAAGGCTTGGCGATAGTAGACCTGCTCGGCATCGCCGATCAGGATGACGGCGCCCGGGATACGGTGGGCAGCGATCTGGCCGCTGACGATCTGCTGGAGTTGCTGTTCTGCGGCCGGATCGAGATCGGCGGCCATGACCGGCGAGGCGGCCGTTGCAAGCGCGATCAAGCCGATCGGCAGCCAGCGCCGGAACGGCCCGATCAATGGCGGGGCAGGTCGTTGGCGTCGTACTGGTTGCGCGGATTCCATAACATCCATCCATCGGTGCCGGCGGCATCGGCGGCATCGGTTTGCGCGCGGATCGCCGTGGCGTCGAATACGCGGCGGTCGAACGCATAATCGCGAAACGCTTGCAGCCATGGACGAAAGCGCACGCCCGCAAGCCCGGTTCGCCGTATCGCTGCGGCCAGCGAGCGCGCGACGATCTGTCCCGGTTCGGCGACCGGATTGGCCACGCCAGGCAAGCTCCAGGTAAAGCCGGACGGATACAGCATCGGCGAAATATAGTCGAGCGCTGCGCCAAGCTGCTCGATCTGCTGGCCGATCGCCGTGTCATTGGTGTTCCAGCAGACATAGCCGAAAATATCGGCCGCGACGAACACGTTGTACGGCGCAAGCCTTGCGCGCGCCGCTTGCAGAAAACCGGTGATCGCCGCCGTACGGTTGTCGCGCGTGTTCGGCAGCGCAAAGCGCAGACCGGCCTGGTCGGGAAAGCGCACGTAGTCGAACTGGATTTCGTCGAAGCCCATGCGCGCCGCCTCTTCGGCTACATCGAGATTGTGCTGCCAGACCTCGCGCGAAAACGGGTCCATCCACTGCAGCCCCTCGCGATCCCGCCATGGCTTGCCTTGCGCATTGTGCACGCTCCATTCGGGATGCGCTTCGGCCAGCGGTTCGTCCTTGAACACCACGATGCGCGCGATCAGATACAGATGCAGCGCGTGCAGTTGGGCGATCAGGCCAGGAAAATCCTGGATATACGGCGCACGCGCGCTTACCTTGGCGGCGGCGCCGATCGCCTCGCGTGCAGCGCTGCGATAGGGCGTGAGCCCCCGATCGCCTTTGGCATCGATGACGAGCGCATTGATCGCGGTGTTCTTGGCCAGGCCGATGGCTTGCCCGCGCAGGCTGCTGCTGGCGATGCCATACACCGACAGATAAACCGCCGTGGGGCGGAACGGCGCCAGCGTGAGCGTGATCGGCTCGTCGCCGGACACCTTCATGCTGGTGCGCAGATAGCCGGGCGCACGCGCGGCGATATCGGTTACCGCCTGGTCGATCGCGAACTGCCCATGCTCGTCGGTAAGGATGACGCCGGCCGATGTCGTGACGATGGCGCCGGCGATCGGTTGCTGCGTGGCCTGGTCGATCACGACGCCGCTCACCGCCAGGGCGGCCGGGCTTGCCAGCAGCGCAACGGCAGCAAATATTGCCAGCAAGGCGTGCAGCGTGGGCCGGTTGGAACCGCTCATGGCGCCTTCCTCGTCGTGGTTTCGCCAAGGAGGTGGGCGAGCGCATTCGGTCCATAGGCATCCACCATCAAAAAGCGCGGCAACGCCAGCAACGGCGCATGCCGCTCGGCTGGGCGAGCCTGCAGCGTAAAGGCTGCCACGTAGCCCTGCTGGCTGGCCAGCACCATCAGTTCGTCGTCGACGATGCCGAATGGCCACGCAAGCATGTCCACGTGCGCGCCGGTTTCGGACTCGATGCGGCGGCGCGAGGCGTCCAGTTGCCAGCGCACGAACTGCAGGTAGTCCGCCGCGCTGCGGTGCTTGCGCTCGGTGTTGAAATTGGGGTGCCAATAAGTATGCGACTGGATATCGAACCATCCGGTCTGCTTGAGCGCGCGAAGTTGATCCCAGGTGAGCGCGTACGACGCGTTGGAGATGGCTGATGGATAAATGAACAGCGTGACCGGAAAACGGTCGCGCAGCACGATCGGCAACAATTTCTCGAACACCGAGCGATGGCCGTCGTCGACCGTAATGACTACCGGTTTTGCCGGCAACACGGCGTTCGGGTTGCGCAGCCATTCGACCGCCGCACGCAGTGGTACGATGTGATAGCCGTGCTCCTGCAGGAAACGTAGTTGGGTTTCGAACGTGCTGACGCGCACCGTCATCGAATCGTTCACGCTATCGGCAAAGCGGTGATACACCAGGATGGGAACCCCCGCTTCACTTGCCGGTGCGGTGCCCAGCCACGCCAGACCGCACAGGAAGGCCAGCATCGTGCCGATGATTCGCCGTCGGATTTTTTTGTACATGCTGACCTCGGCACGTTCCATGTGTGCTTTATCGTGCGTGGGTTGCCGGGCCGTACATGTGATTTAGATCAATTGCGGTCGTGGGTGGGATGAAATCCCGGCTTTGGTGGCGTGGCTCATGCTGGGATTTCATCCTGCCTACGGTTCCTTGATTTGCCGGGGTGACGAATCTTCATTCCGTCTTCAACGGCATGACGACCTGCGCTGAAGTAGCATCCACTTGACGCGGAATATATTTCCATTATTCTGGAAATATGGAATCAAACACCGCCCTCGACTGTTTCAACGCGCTCGCGCATGAGAGCCGCCTCACGCTTTTCCGCCTGCTGGTGGAGGCGGGCGACGAAGGCATGTCGGTGGGTGAGTTGGCCGAAGCCACCGGCATGGCCGGCGCCACGCTCAGCAATCACCTCAACATCCTGCGTCGCGCCGACATGGTGCTGGATGAGCGGCGCGGCCGGGTGATCCTGTGCCGCGCCAACTACGCACAAATGAACGCACTCATTGGATTTCTTACCGAGAACTGCTGTGCCGGTTCGTCCAGCGCAGCCTGTAAACCCGCATCCGCCTGCAAACCTGTTCGGAGAAAGTGATGAAACGCTTCCACGTTCACGTCAATGTCGAACATCTCGACGACAGCATCCGCTTCTACACGACTTTGTTCGGCGCCACGCCCTCGGTGGTGAAGCCTGATTACGCGAAATGGATGCTGGACGATCCGCGCGTGAATTTCGCCATCTCTCAGCGCGGCCGTCCGGCCGGTATCGATCATCTGGGCGTGCAGGCCGACGATGAAACGGAATTGACCACTATCGGCGAACGCCTGCTCGCCGCCGATGCGGTGGCATTGGCGGAGCAGGGCACGACGTGCTGCTACGCACGCTCCGACAAATTCTGGGCCGAAGACCCGCAAGGCGTGCGCTGGGAAACCTTCCACACCCTGGGCGAAGCCACCACCTACACCCATGCGCCTGCGCAAGCCGATGCATCGGCGGGCACATGTTGCGGTCCTGCCGTTTCATCGTCCAAGAAAACCTGCGGCCCGGATGCGGTGGGGGCGTGCTGCTGATGGATAACCATACCTACAACGTGCTCTTTCTCTGCACCGGCAATTCCGCGCGCAGCATCATCGCCGAGGCATTGCTCAATGTCATGGGCAAAGGCCGGTTTCACGCCTATAGCGCCGGTAGTTTCCCGAGCGGCAAGGTGCAGCCGATCGCGGCCGAGATGGCGAAGGCGATCGGCTATGACGAACCGCTGCGCAGCAAAAGCTGGGATGAGTTCGCGGGTGCAAGCGCACCGAAGATGGATTTCATCATCACCGTTTGCGATAACGCAGCCGGCGAAGTGTGTCCCGTATGGCCCGGTCAACCGGTGACTGCGCATTGGGGCGTGCCCGATCCTGCTGCGGTCACCGAATCCGAAGAAGCGCGCAGGCAAGCTTTCAAGGCCGCATGGGCGATGCTGCGTCAACGCGTGGAGCTGCTGCTCGCGCTGCCGGTCGACAAACTCGATCGCATGTCGCTGCAGCACGAACTGGGCGCGATCGGCCAGCAGGAACACTGAGCCGATGGTGGGATGAAACCCCAGCCTACGAATGTTGCGCGTATGTGAAGAATGCGTGTGCATGGCGATGGTCCGCGGGGAAAGGGCACATGTCTTGCCCTTCCGGTGCATAATCCCGCCGCTGTTTCCCATCAACCACGCTATGGGGAGAACCACGATGAAAACGCTTGCCAAGATTACGCTTGCCAAAGTCCTGGTACCGATGCTCGGCGCGCTTGTCTTGAGTGGCGCCGCGCTTGCGCAAGACACCATGCCGAGCAGTTCCAGCTCCAGCATGGGTTCGATGATGGGTGGCATGCACGGCGGCAAGTCCGGCATGAAGGCGATGCATCACATGATGGGCATGCATGCCATGCCTGCTACGGTGACGTCGGTCGACAAGAGCACCGGCATCATCGAGGTCGAGTCCGAAGGCATGAACCTGAAGGTGCATTTCCCGCCGTCATCCGAAGCTAATTTGAAAGCGGGCGACAAGATCACCTTGCACATGGGCTTCAGCGAACCGTGACAGCCGCCTGCACTGGGCATGCAGAACTATCGCGATGAGTTCGTAGGCTGGTGCTGCCAATCTATGCAAGCTCCCTGCGGAGGCGTGCCATCTTGCCACGCCCCCACCTAAGGATGCTCTGATTTAATCCACCGCAGGCCGCAGCGGCCCTGTGAGTCCGCATAGCTTCGGTCCATCGTCTCGACAGACCGCCAGTCTGCCTTCGCCGATGGCCCTGTGCTCTGCGAACACACAGAACCTCTGCGGCCTACGCTGAATTAACCAGAGCATCCCCAGTTCGGGACATTGGGGCTTGCACATACCCGCAGGCATTGCTGGCTGGGAACGAGCCGCCGAACGGCGCCTGATCGGGCGTCCGGTCGCCCATATTGCGACGGGGCTCCGCTACGACCCCAAGACTTACCCACGCTTCCACTGTCGCGTAACGACAGCAGCATTAGGACTAAGGATTGAAGAATGATTGCTGCCGACAGCATGCAAATTTGGGGCGCCCTAACAGGCGCCTTGGCATGAATCCCATACACACGGACTGGAGGGTTTCAAGTGTTCAATTATTACAAGGTAGGCGCTTTAGTGCTGGCACTTGCTGCCGTGGGTGCAGCCCATGCGACACAGTCTTTGAAGGTCACCATCGCGGAGCCAAAAGATTCAACTGCAAAAGAAACTGGCGTGGTTGTATTTGCGCTAACAAACGATGGTGATGAGCCGGTAGATATCTTGAAGCCATTGACTCCCTTTGCTCAGATGCCAACTGGTCGCCTTCCTGGAGCTATCTTTTCTGTCAAAGATAGTCGAGGGCATCGAGTTCCTTATAGGGGTGATTCTGGCAAATATTTGAATTTCACAAAGGATGACTTCATCCATTTGCTTCCAGGGCAATCGGTTCGCAAGACCGTTGACTTGTCCAAAGATTACGAATTATCAAGCGGGCCGTACACGATTAGTTACGACCAGGATTATTCAATGAAACGTCCTGAGCAGGGGAGGATAGTGAGGGACACCCTGGATGCCACTAATTCCACACCCCGCAAACACAGCATAAGCAACACTTTGCAGATATGGGTCAATGGAAGCTTGCTTCAAGCAAAAAAACTTCAAGCGAAACAAAAGCCAACCGCTGGTTTGTCGCCAGCATTGATGATTTCTCCACTAACGGTACCAGTATCTAGTTGCCCTTCGGACACAGGCCAAGCTGCGCAATCGGCAGTGGCGCTCACAAATGCGCAAAACAATGCGGACGATGCATGGTCTACTTGGGAGAACGACCATTTTTTGGCCGATAGCAACGGTTCAACATTTAGCCCCGATACGCTTTTTACATAACGGTTAGCGGCATTAACAACGGCTTCCATCTCGTTTGCGATCCATGTCAGGGGACGTAAGTCGGCTTTGCCACGCTTGCAACCGGTGTTTGTTCACCTGGCATGTCGGGATTTCATTGCCGCCTACACGCCGATCAAAAGCCAGGCCATCGAAGCGATCACGCACCACGCCACGACCGATAGCGCGGACCAGCGTGCTGCGACCAGCAACGTAAAAGCCACCATTGCGATGGCGAAATCCTTGCTGTCGTGCACCGCGCTGATCCACACGGGGTTATAGAGTGCAGCGGCCAGCAGCCCCACCACCGCCGCATTCACGCCGGCCAGCATGCGCGCCGCCTGGTCACGGGAAGCCAATGTGCGCCAGAACGGCAACGCACCCGATACCAGCAGCAGGCCGGGCAAAAAGATCGCCAGCAGGCTGATCGTTGCACCCGGCACGCCACCGTGACCGCCCTGGGATTGTTCGCCAAGAAACGCTGCCAGGGTAAACATCGGGCCGGGTACGGCTTGCGCTGCACCGTAGCCGGCGAGGAACGTATCCTCGCCTACCCAACCGGGTGCGACGACGGCCTGCTTGAGCAAGGGCAGCACGACATGACCGCCGCCAAACACCAGGGCGCCGGTGCGATAGAACGCAGCGGCGATTTGCCCCAACGGCGGCAAACTGGGCGCAAGCGTTAAGGCGAGCAAGAGCAGCGCA